>CAZVYE010000061.1:1202-3322 GCA_964630895.1 uncultured Gammaproteobacteria bacterium
GCCTGATCCAAGGCGATTTCCATAATTTCTTTGGTAATGCCTTCAATCTTGATATCCATCTGCAGCGCAGTGATACCGTCGACGGTGCCAGCAACTTTGAAGTCCATGTCGCCTAAGTGATCTTCATCACCCAGAATGTCAGAAAGGACTGCGAAGCGGTCGCCGTCTTTGACCAGACCCATTGCGATACCAGCGACTGGAGCTTTTACCGGTACACCCGCATCCATCAGTGCCAGCGAGCTGCCACACACAGATGCCATGGAGCTAGAGCCGTTAGATTCGGTAATTTCCGACACGATACGAATCACGTATGGAAACTCTTCTTCGCTTGGCATGGTGGCGGCGATACCGCGACGAGCCAAACGACCATGGCCGATTTCACGACGCTTCGGTGATCCAACAAAACCGGTCTCACCTACGCAATATGGCGGGAAGTTGTAGTGCAGCATAAATGGATCTTTACGCTCACCTTCCAGTGCGTCAATGATTTGCGCATCGCGCCCGGTGCCTAAGGTTACCGCTACCAGCGCTTGGGTTTCACCGCGGGTAAACACAGACGAGCCGTGTACTCGAGGCAAGGTGCCCACATCTACGTGAATAGGACGTACGGTGCGGGTATCGCGACCGTCAATACGCGGAGCGCCATCCAGCACCTGGCCGCGTACCATCTTTTTCTCCAGCGCTGAAAACGCATTGGATACTTCATCTGGATCCATACCGTCTTCTTCACCGCACAATGCCTCTTTCACTGCGTCCTTAGCAGCGGCAATCGCTTCACGACGCTCCTGCTTGTCAGCAATTTGATAAGCGTCACGCAGCTTGGACTCACAATGCTCAGCTACTGCCTTGTCGATTGAATCATCGCGCTCAGGCGCAGACCATTCCCAACGTGGCTTACCAGCTTCTTCGGTGAGTTCGCGGATTGCCTGGATAGCAACCTGCATGTTTTCGTGACCGTGTACTACCGCGCCCAGCATGACATCTTCCGGCAGCAGGTCAGCTTCAGACTCGACCATGAGTACCGCATTTTCGGTACCAGCTACAACCAGGTCAAGCTGCGACTCTTCTAAATCAGAGTACGACGGATTAAGAATGTACTGGCCATCTTTATAGCCGACGCGAATCCCGGCAATGGGACCGTTGAATGGTACGCCAGCCAATGACAGAGCAGCCGAAGCACCCAGCATGGATGGAATATCAGGATCGATATCCGGATTGGCGGAAACCACGGTTGCGATAACCTGGACTTCGTTCATAAAGCCCTTGGGGAACAGCGGACGGATAGGACGATCAATCAATCGTGCCGTCAGGGTTTCTTTCTCTGACGGGCGTCCCTCGCGCTTAAAAAAACCGCCGGGTATTTTACCGGCGGCATAAGTTTTCTCTTGATAGTTGACGGTCAGTGGAAAAAAAGGACGCTTACCAGGGTCCCCTTTTTCGGCGACAGCGGTGACCAAAACCACCGTATCATCCATGCTAACCATCACCGCGCCATCTGCCTGGCGCGCTATGTGACCCGTTTCTATGGTGACCTGGCGGCCACCATATTCGAACGACTTCTTGAATTTATGCACGTGTTAAACCTATAGGATTTACGTATTAGCGGCGTAAGCCGAGGCGAGAAATCAAGGACTTATACCGCTCAACATCCTTATTTTTTACATAAGCCAGCAACTTACGGCGCTGGTTGACCATTTTCAGCAGGCCACGACGTGAGTGGTGATCCTTCTTATGCTTGGCAAAATGGTCAGTCAGTTCTTGAATGCGTGCTGAAAGCAGCGCGACCTGAACTTCTGCAGAGCCGGTATCTTCCGGGCTCAGACGGTATTCTTCGATAATTTTTTGCGTTTGTTCTGTTGACAATGCCATTGTTCATTTCTCCAATAAACAAATGCGAGATTCCTTGCAAACCAATGGCTTACAAGTATCCCGCGTGAGCCGCCAATGGCGACAGCGTTAAGGACACATCCCGTGCCCGATGAATTCTACAATGAGAACAGTGCCTGATTGAATGTGATCGTTATGCCAAGCACTGCCCGCAAGGGCCGTGTATTTTAGCGGTAGTCAATTCGCATCACAAGTAATGTTGCACCCAAGATTGATAATAGTTTGCAAAAAGC
>CAZVYE010000061.1:3422-18243 GCA_964630895.1 uncultured Gammaproteobacteria bacterium
TGGATGGCAATGATGGTCTGGAATATGGAAAGCAAGGTGACGCCAAGTTCAAACCACCCCGCCGCGATTAACTCATCAACCCCTTCGGCCCTGAGACCAACTCGACCTTCGATTCCCGAAATGATGCTAACCAATATCCAGGTAGCCCACCAACGTCCTAGCACCGAAGGTTGGCTGCCTCGCTCATAATTTTCGGGGTGGTCGGTGGCTTTCCACGCAGCGGACATGGCTCGATACGGCATAAACAGGTTTGCCAGCGGGACAAAATACCATCCCACAGACCACCCAGGCGTTATTGGCAACGGGCGCCTGGAGAAAATCTCAGCGTTGCTAACGATGCGGTGCGTCCACATGGCAAACAGCACAACCGCTATCAGGTAGCTGATAGCCCAGAAACCAATGATGGTGCCGTATCTTCCATCCGCAGCCTCGGCCTTTACGTGCCAGGTGTTGTCCACTGCTCCGTTGGCCGCGGCATAGGTGTTTAACAAACTAATCCGACTAATTAGCGTAGGCAGCACTAATACGGTGGTCGCTAGATAAACCCACATCACAATCACCAGTGATTTCGCACGATCACCCGGGTCTTGATAGCCTCTTGGCGGCACATACACGTCCACCGCAGTTACCCGCTCTAAATCGGCGTCGGGTGGCCGATAAGGATTGGTGTCCTGCATACAATACCCCCTTGTAAGAGACGTGACCCTCGACATAAGCACCACTTAACCGCTTGCCCATACTACATTTCTGACTGCAAAAGCGCCAAGCAACGCCAACAAAATGTCCTGCTCTTGGTTACCAGAGCGTGGTTCCATGAAAATCAATTTGCTTAAGTCAAGAGATTTCACCTAAACCTTTGGCCTAATTGACATTCTTCGCAGATGCGCACAGGATGTGCGACGGGAGGATCAGGGTAACCGCTGCGCAACAATACAATAAGGCCAGCGGGGTGATAAGAGTCTTCCCAAATTCGCTATTCCCAATCGATTGAGAGGAGGAAGACAATGTCTTTCAAATTAGTCAATATGCGGCGTGCTGTGCTCAGCGTTGCAGTAACGTCTGCGCTAGCCGGCATCTCGAGCCCGGTGATCGCGCAAGACGACGATACAACCGAGCTGGATCGGCTCGAAGTTACCGGCACAAGGATTCGACAAGCGCAAGTAGAGGGGGCGCAGCCGATTCTTACTTTGGATCGCGCCGACATTCAGCGCACCGGCCTTACTTCCACCGGCGATCTACTACAGCGCCTGACCGAGTCTGGATCGGCCATCAACACACGCTTTAATAGTTCGGGTAATTTTGGCTTCCCACCAGATGGTGGCGGTATTGGTGCCGGCGCAACGCAAGTAGACATGCGTCACCTGGGGCCCAAGCGTGTGCTTGTCCTGGTGGACGGCATTCGTTGGGTGGCAGGATCGTCTGCCAGTGGTGTTGCGTCAGCGGTAGACCTCAACACTATTCCCATCGGGATCATTGACCGTGTCGAAGTATTAAAAGACGGTGCGTCGTCTATTTACGGTTCAGACGCAATCGCGGGCGTGATCAACATCATCACCCGCAAAGACTTTGAAGGTCTCGAAGCAGACGCGTTTTACGGCGTCTACGATGAAGGCGACGGCGACAACACCCAGTTCAACATCACATTTGGTGGCACCGGCGATCGCCACAGCATCATGTTCAACTTGGGTTATATCGAGCAAGAAGAGGTTTCCGCGGCCGACCGTAAGCTCTCTCGTTTCCCAGTGCCAGGCACCGGCGTTACACGAGGTAGCTCAGGTACGCCCCAAGGTCGATTCTTGTTTAATGACCCTAATACCGGCGAGTTTCTTAACCTCACTATCAACAATGGTGTGACCGGCATCCCATTCTACGACCCCACTTCACCGGGCGCAGGGGACGATTTCCATCCGTTCACCAATGACGATCGCTTTAACTTCTCGCCATTCAACCTGTATCAAACCCCTTCCGAGCGCATCAATGCGTTTGCCCAGGGTACCTTTGATATTACCGACGATATTACGTTTTATGCCAAAGCGATGTACAACAATCGCCAGTCGGTAAACCAGGCTGCACCTGAGCCAATCTTCATCGGACCGGACGCAGGAACTGGCGGACTGGGCGACACCATCGTCGTGGACTCCACCAACCCATTTAACCCGTTTGGATTCGACGTATTTGCCGATGGCTTTGGATTTATCGGACGCCGCCCCATTGAGCTGGGCCCGCGGGTATTCCGTCAGGACGTAGATACCTTCTACACCGCCACTGGATTCAGAGGCGAGTTTGAAGCTGCAGACCGCTTGTTCTTCTGGGACATCAACTACGCCTACGGCAACAACCAGGCCAACCAGATTAAGACGGGTGCACTGAACATTGCGCGCATTGCGACCGCACTGGGACCACTGGATGAGTGTCAGTCAACTCCGGGATGTGTACCGTTCAACATCTTTGGTGGCCAGGGCTCTGGCGGCGGCACGATCACCCAGGAGATGCTGGATTACGTCACCTTCATTCAGAAGGACGAAAGCGAGAACGAGCTACGTGATCTAACCGCAAACATCAGTGGTGAGATATTCGAGCTGCCAGCCGGGCCATTGAGCTTCGCCTTGGGCTATGAGCATCGCGAACAGGAAGGCTTTTTCCAACCTGACGCGGTAGTAGTAGCTGGTGAAAGTAACGGCGTTCCAGCTCAGCCTACTTCTGGTAAGTTCGATGTAGACGCATACTACGGCGAGGTAAACATTCCCATTTTGGCGGATGTAGCCGGTGCACAATTGCTGGATGTAACCCTGGCAGTGCGTACTTCTGACTACAGCACCTCTGGCTCTGAAACTACCGGCAAAGCGGGCTTCCGCTGGGCGGTGAACGATGAACTGCTGGTCCGCGGCACATTTGCAGAAGGCTTACGCGCACCCACCATTGGTGAGCTATTTGGCTCCCAGGCCCGCTTTGATGCGGTGCTAAATGACCCGTGTTCTACATTCTTAGTCTCTGGCTTGCCCCAAGACCAGGTAAACAACTGTATCGCACAGGGTGTACCTTCTGACGGCAGCTATCAGCAAAGCAATCCGCAGATTTCCACCCTTACCGGTGGCAACCCGGATCTTCTGCCAGAAACGTCTGATACGCTCACCTTTGGCGTGGTATACAGCCCGCTGTGGGCAGAAGGACTGAGCTGGTCGGATCGCTTGGACTTTGAATTGACGTACTACGATATCGAGCTCGAAGGCGCTATCCAGGCCCCTGATGCTCAAACCATTCTTAACCAGTGTGTAGCCACCAACGATCCATCGGTTTGTTCGGCCATCACACGTAATCAGAACGGTGTAATCTCGTCATTCCAAAACACGCTCACCAACATTGGTGCCATCGAGACATCCGGCTGGGATTTCAATATCGGCTGGACCGCGCCAGAGACGGATTGGGGTCAGTTCCGTGTTCAGTGGAACAACACCATTGTGGACGACTATGTGGAGTTCAACCCAGTTGATACCGGCTTGGTTGCTACCGATCTGGTTGGCATCGAGGTCAATGACAGCGCTATTCCAGAATGGCAGTCGAATCTGGAAGTTGTCTGGCTGTTCTCTGACTGGGAAGTTTCCGGTCGTTTGCGCCACATCGATTCGGTCACCGAGTCGTGCAGCGACTTCCTGGACGGCTCGCCCCACAGCCTAACCAACCTGGGACTGTGTTCCAACCCAAACACTACGGATAATTCATTGTCTACCAATGAGTTGGACTCAACGACCTATTTCGATTTACAGGTCGTATTTCCGGAGTTTGCGGGCATCAAATTTGAAGCAGGCGTCAATAACCTGTTCGACGAAGATCCACCAGTATGCTTGAGCTGCTCGCTCAACGGCTATGACCCATCTACGTATGATCCAGAGGGTCAGTTTGGCTATGTACGTGCGTCCATCGACTTCTAGTCGTTAGATATCGCGTAACGAGAAGGGCCGCTATCGCAGCGGCCCTTTTTTATTGCTGGGGACTAAAGGCTGCTTTCCCGCCAGTGGGGTTTAAATGCCTTTGCGCACTATGGGCATGGTCATACAACGACAGCCACCGCCACCCCGGGCCAGTTCCGCGCCATCCATGGTGACGGCCACGCGACCTTGATGCTGTGCCAAATCAAACTGATCGTCGATGATTGTCTGTGCGGTGACAATCTCGAAGCCGGCATTGTCCAAAGCTTCCGTAGTTTTTTGATTATGCCGAAATCCGATGACTCGACCCGGACCAAACGCGAAGAAGTTCGCACCACTGGCCCATTGCTCTCGCTCTTGACTAAACGTGTCGCGACCGCCACAGCGCACGGGTGTCATTTCGTGCCCTAGCTTCGCCAAGGCTTCCAGCAACCCTTCCCGCTCTTCAATTTGCGCTACTTTCCCACCTGCCAGCGTCATTTCGAAAACGCGGCAGCGGTTGGGGCCCAAGAATAGGGGTGGAAATACCACACAGCAGTTTTGGTCGACCAGCGTAAAAACCATATCCAGATGAATGGTGGCGCGCGTCTTTGGAACATCTACCACGAGCATCTTCAGATCTTTGCCCGCCTCACATAACGCTCTGGCAAGGGCATCTATGCCTTTACTGGAGGTACGTTCACTTAGGCCGACGATCAACAGGTCTTCCGAGAACACCAGGACGTCGCCACCTTCAATTGTGGCCTCAGGGTCATTGGTTTCCAGGTTCCAGAAGCGATCCTGGCCCAGCTCTGAATGGGTTGAGAAAATAGCATGCATAATGCGTGCTTCTGGAAACCGCTCCGGGAACGCCATTCGGCCTGGCAATATGCGATCGTAAACGCACATTGCGGTATCCCGGGTAAAGAACGTATTAGACAGCGGTGGTAAGGCGTAGTAGCCCTCACTGATGTATTTGGTCAGACTATCGCGCTTGATGGGTGTGCCGGCAATCAACTGCTGCGCCAGCCGCAAGCCATCAAGATCCATGAGCTCATCATACAGTTCTGGAACTTTGGCGAAGTCCGTTAAGTCTTTGATCAGGTCCGATTTTGCGGTTTGATTGTCCAGTACTTCGTGCAGCAAACTGGTTACCGACCGTACCTGTGCGACTTGAGAAAGCACCCCCTCAAGCTGGCGATGCTCTTCCAGCGCCAACGACAAGTTGAGGATATCATCGTACAAAACCTCACTCGCCATCGCTGGCGTCATATTCTCCATTTCGGCACCTGGCTGGTGCACTACGACCTGTTCTAACGGTCCACATTCTGAATAGACAGAAAACAAAATTTATTCCCTAATTTCTGATTGCAAAAATACTATTTGGCCACGCAGACTTTGTCGCGGCCGGTCTTCTTTGCACGGTAAAGTGCTTTGTCCGCAGCTTCCCGCACCGCTTCTGGATGGGTCCTATCCGGCTTCACCTGTGCTATACCAATACTAACCGTCACTTTGACGCCGGGCACTTTTTCCCGGAATTTTGCTTTGTTTGCGGGTTTGCGTGCCGGACGCTGGGCGCTACGCAAGGCCAATGGCCGACCAGATATCTCTTCCCGCACCATTTCACAAATTTCTTCGGCACGTGAGGCCATGCGTCCACGAAAGATCATACAGAATTCTTCGCCACCGTAGCGGAACGGTTTAAAGCCCGGGACGCGCCGCAATCGAGCCGCCGTGGCTCGTAATACCTGATCACCAAAGTCATGGCCAAAACGATCATTGATCTTCTTAAAGTGATCGATATCCAGCATAGCAATGGCGTATTTGCCCCGCAGACCTTGCATGGCAATATCCAGGGACCTGCGATTTTTGAGACCGGTTAGCGTGTCATAGAACGCCATGCGATGGGTGTTGTAAAGCATGGCTATAAACAACAGCGCGCTGGTTGCCGCCAGTGATAGCGTGATCAGGTCAGGATGTACCGCCCCAACCAGAAAAATGGTGCTCATGATAGACAACACCAACTCAGTAAAACGGCCAGTAATGACCCACCGCACCACAAAAGCCAAAGAGGCGCTCACAATTCCCCACTGAATAAAGGAGTCGCGATGCGCGGTTCCGTCAATACCAACCAGTTTCAGAGTTTGCATGGCTGGGTCTACGCTGGTCATGTTGAGAAATATCGGCGCAATAATCAGTGCAGACAACCACGCGATGCTGATCCAGGCTACCGGAGAACGAATACCTCGCGCGGGTAACGCCGCCAGGAGCCAAAGGTTCCATGGCAACCAGCCAATAAACCACGCCATTTTTGGCAGAGCCAGTGCGCTCGAACCGACGGAAATTTCATTAGGGAGCCCCAATCCGATCGACAACCACAGCAGCCAAAGAAAACCAAAAGCCGACCGCGGGCGCTGGAACCACATTGCATATACCAGACCTCCCAGCATAAGCAGTGGCAGTATCAATGCCTGCTGCGCATCGATGTTCACAAAAATGATCCCCTTAATCCTGTCGCGATGGTAGTGGCTAATAGTCGCGTTTATTTCTGCATTCTAGCAGTGTATATCACTGCGATGCGCCTTTCGGTACACTGCGGCCAAAACATGACCAAACAACCCTTGGAAAAACATCCCCCTATAGAACTGGCTCTGGATGCTGTGACGGTTGCCGTCACCGACCAACAACCTCGTATACTAACGGTTCGCGCTGACAAAGACGGTGACACACGACCGTTTTTACCACACGGCAATCTGGACACGGCCCATCAGGCGACGCTAGAAAAAGGAATTCGAGATTGGGTTTTTGAGAATACCGGTCTTTCGCTAGGCTATGTCGAACAGCTTTATACCTTTGGCGATCAATATCGGGATCCCCGGCAGCGGGAAGGTGGGCCGCGAGTAATATCGGTCGCATACCTCGCCCTGGTTCAAGAAGCACCCGACCAGATTAGCACGGACACACAGTGGGCAAACTGGTATGAATTTTTGCCATGGGAAGACTGGCGCAACGGTCAGCCAAGCGTACTGGTCCGTGAAATTGTCCCAGCATTGAGAAGCTGGTGCGGCCGCCACAAAGAACGAAAAATCCGCGCCGCCCTGGCGTTCGGCCTGGATAATACGCCATGGAACCCAGACGCTACGTTGGAGCGTTACGAGCTTTTGTATGAAGCGCAGTTAATCCATGAAGCAGGCGCAACCAACAGTAAGCTGGGCAAGTCCATGGCGTTGGATCATCGGCGCATGATCGCCACCGCGCTTGGTCGCTTGCGCGGCAAGATTAAGTATCGTCCGGTTGTGTTTGAGCTCATGCCCGAGACCTTCACCCTCCTGCAGTTGCAGCAAACCGTGGAAGCGTTGGCTGGCAACCATTTGCACAAACAGAATTTTCGCAGGCTGGTGGCCAATGCCGGCCTGGTGGAAGAAACCGGGGGGCAACTACAACAAGCAACCGGCAGGCCTGCTGCACTGTATCGATTTCGCCCAGAAGTGCTGTTAGAACGGCCCGCGCCGGGGGTTGCGTTCTCAGGATCTCGCTGGCAACAGGCTTAAAATCCCAAACTCGCATCTTCGGCTTGCATTTACTTATGCTCGAATGTAGCATAAGTCTCAATCGAGCGTTTCGGCGCTCTTCTTTTGAACCCACTTATGCTCTCATTGAGTATAATAGGAATGAAATTATGACTGCACTGAGCCAAAGCGATGTCCGCAACAAATACAAACCTCTGTATGAGAAAGTTGCGCACGTTATCCCGGAACTAGAATGGGAACTCCACCTGCCCCTCATTGAGCAAATCAATCAGCTCAAACAGCAGCATAATGCGGTAATACTGGCGCACAACTATCAAACTCCTGAGATCTACCATGGTGTGGCGGACCTGACCGGAGATTCTTTGGCTTTGGCCCAGCTAGCTGCGGATACTGATGCACAAACGATTGTGATGTGCGGCGTGCATTTTATGGCGGAGACGGCAAAGATTCTGTCGCCGGAAAAGACCGTGTTAATTCCCGACCTGCGGGCCGGATGCTCGCTGGCAGATTCCATCACACCAGCCGATATAAGAGCTCTGCGCAAAAAGTACCCTGGCGTCCCAGTAGTAACCTACGTCAATACCTCAGCAGAAGTTAAAGCTGAGTGCGATATTTGCTGTACATCGGCCAATGCCGTAGCTGTGGTAGAGAGCTTAGGGTCAGACCGGGTTATCTTTCTGCCAGACGAATACCTGGGCAAGTACGTCGCAGAGCAAACCGACGTAGAAGTCATCTTGTGGCAAGGGCATTGCGAAGTGCACGAGCGGTTTACCGCTGAACAACTAAACGACTTCAGAACCCAGCGACCTGGCATTCATGTTATCGCCCATCCGGAGTGCCCTCCCGATGTGCTGGGTGCTGCAGACTATGTAGGTTCTACTTCAGGCATGGTCAATCACTTAAGGGATAAACAGCCAGAAGAAGTCGTTATGGTTACTGAGTGCTCCATGAGCGACAACGTAGCCGTAGAGTTTCCCCAGATTCGATTCACTCGCCCATGCAATTTGTGCCCACACATGAAGCGTATTACCTTGGCAAACATTGCAAACTGTCTTACCGAAAAGCGCCACGAAGTCCTGGTAGATCCAAAGGTTGCGGACCGCGCAAAAGCTGCCGTGGAGGCGATGCTTGCGGTAGGTCGGCGTGAACAATAGCGCGCAGTTTGATGTCATCGTGGTGGGGTCCGGCGTCGCTGGGCTGTGCGTGGCTTTAAACGCCCATCCTGATTTAAATATTGCTGTCATTACCCAGGGCACATTGGGCAGAGATGGTTCCAGCAATCTCGCACAGGGCGGTATCGCAGCAGCGCTTGCAGACGACGACGGCGCAAATCTCCATCGACGCGACACCTTTCTGGCGGGCTCCGAGCAAGGCCGCAAGTCTTCCATTGCCGCAGTCTGCAATCGAGCGGCTGATGAGATCGCGTGGCTGGCTGGTCTGGGCATGTGCTTTGATAAGCAACCCGGCGGCGCTTTGGCCCTGGGAAAAGAGGCAGCGCACAGCAAACATAGAATCGTTCACGCTGGCGGTGACCGGACCGGCCAGGCCCTGATGACCACGTTGCTAACGGCCGCTCGCGATCGAGACAATATCACTTTTGTCGAACAAACCATCGCTGTGGACGCGAGCCGTCGCGGAAACAGATTTTTCGTCCTGACCAATAACGACAAGGATCAAGCGTTTTACTGGCAATGTTCGCAGTTGGTTCTGGCCACCGGCGGCTGCGGCGCGCTTTATGCGCAGACAACCAACCAAGCCGAAGCCCAAGGCACCCACCTTGCCATTGCTCACCGTTTGGGCGCCCGGCTTACCGACTTGGAGTTTGTCCAGTTTCATCCTACTGCGTTAGCCATTGGTGGACATTCGCTGCCGCTCTTAACCGAAGCACTCAGGGGTGCCGGAGCCAGAATCTGCGACGCAAAAGGCTCGCATCTTTTGGATCATCACCCGCTGGGATCTTTGGCCCCAAGAGACGCGGTCGCGCTGGCAATCGCTCAAGCACAATATCGCGGAAGCCAGGCGTTTTTGGACTTAAGAACCCTGGCCCCCACTCTGCCGGAGAAGTTTCCTGGCGCAGTAGAGACTTTGCGCGCAGCACATCTTGATCCGGCACACGACCTGATCCCGATAACACCGGCAGCGCACTATCACATGGGCGGAGTTGCAACGGATATAGCTGGGCGCACTAGCATTCCAAACCTGTATGCATGCGGAGAGGCCGCCTGCTCCGGCATGCATGGTGCAAACCGACTTGCCAGTAACTCTCTGCTAGAAGGGCTGGTTATGGGGCGGCTATGCGGACAAGCCCTGAGGCGTCGCCCTGCCTCTGACTCAGTCGACGAGCTGAACCAGGCGGTATCCTCAGAAAATTCCTTATTGCCATCGGAACTCGTCCACCAAAGGCAATGCTCGTCAGCGCTACTCATACAGTTGCAAGCCCTAATGCAACGCCATTTTGGCGTGGTGCGTTCAAGCCAAAAAATGGCCGAAGGTTTGGAAGAACTCGCCAACCTACGCAAGCAAGCTGGAAGCGATAGCAGTATCCCAAACGCACTATTGGCCGCCCAATTGATTGCGTCGTCAGCGTATCTGCGTAAACAAAGCGTTGGCGCGCATCAGCTAGAAGACGCTATCGCCCCAATTCCTCGTGGGATATCATCGGCCGCCTAATCTACCAACAAGCAATTTTGGACCCTTATGTCCACCCAACACCTGCCACTTCCACAGCAACTTGCGCAGCTGCTGCTACAAGACTTTGATCGTTACAACGCGGCGTTTCGGGAGTTAACCCGGGCAACGGCTGCTGCATTCGAGCGACGTGACTGGCAGCAACAATCCGTTATCGCCTCATCTCGAATCGATCTGTACGAAAAGTTTGTTGCGCAAACCATCAACGAACTGGGCCAGTCTGGTTCGTTCGAGCTCACTGACGTGCGGCTTTGGTCAGAAGCTCGTCAACATTACGCCATCAGCATTCAGGACCGCGTCGACCGAGGCTTTTGCGAAACCTTTTTCAATTCTGTTAATCGGCAGTTATTCAGAACCGTTGGGGTCAATCGCTCCACCGAGTTTGCATCCCATGAAAATAGTCCGATAGACCACTTTAGTACCGAGCCAGAACTAGCCACTGTCAATTTAGCCCAGGGAGCACACGCTACTGCCGACGAGTTATTGTCGCAGTGCGATATCCAGGTGGCATGGCGTGACAAAGATGCATGTGTGGAATATCTGTGCAACGAGCTAGATCGAGCAATTCCTGCAGGCGCCGAAACGCTGGAGATTCTAGCTCAGATTTTCTATCGCACCACTCGAGCTTTTCAAATTGGACGACTGCGTGATGGTGCTGACAGCATCCCTTTGATCGTAGCGTACATGCATCACCCTGACGGACTTGCTGTTGACGCTGTGCTTATTGGCGAGGACGCCGCCAGCATTCTGTTTAGCTTCTCTCGATCTTATTTCCACGTGGATCTCGCCACGGTATCCGACACCGTAAGATTCCTCGCAGGACTTATGCCTGCCAAGCCGCTTGAGGAGCTGTATGCAGTTTTAGGCCGCGCAAAACAAGCCAAGACCGAACGCGTTCGGTCGATGTTTCGGCATTTGGAGTCCAGTGACGATCAGTTTTTGATTGCGCCCGGCGTGAAAGGCATGGTGATGGCAGCATTTGTTCTGCCGGAGCTGGAACTGGTATTCAAGGTCATCCGAGATGAGTTTGCCAAACCCAAGACTGTCACGCGCGCAGACGTTCTGGCTCGCTACGAGTTGGTCTTCCACCATGATCGAGCCGGTCGCCTGATAGATGCCCAGGAGTATCGCCAGCTGCAAATCCCTCGAGCAAGAATTGATCAGGCGGTGATGACTGACTTATTGGAAACCTGCGCAAACAGCGTAAGCCTGGACGGGCAGCACCTGGTGCTCCATCACGTTTACACCGAGCGCATGATTACGCCGCTAAACCTCTATTTGTCCCAGTGCGACGACGCGCAGGCCCGAGCCGTGGTGGATGACTACGGTCAAGCACTGCGAGACCTGGCCAGAAGCAATATTTTCCCTGGCGACCTGCTATTAAAAAACTTCGGTGTGACTCGCCACGGCCGCGTAATCTTTTACGATTACGACGAGCTATGCCTGCTCCAAGAGTGCCGGTTTAGAGCGCTACCCAAAGCCCGTGATGACTTTGACGAATTTAGTGAGCAACCCTGGTTCCACGTTGCACCAGAGGATGTTTTTCCCGAACAATTTGTTAATTTCATGGGTCTAAACGCGGAGCAGCTTGAATGGTTTCGCGAACGCCACAGCGACGTACTAACCCCAGAATATTGGCGTAGCTTGCAGGCACGCACAGCGGCTGGAGAACGGGTTGACTTTGCCCCCTACCCCAACAGTCGCAGCGGCCTTTAACCCGTCCTAGCAGCAGGCTCCGCTGGTGTCGCTGTCACTGGCAAACGGTATCTCCTTGCCACAACCTGCGAATATCCCATAGTGATTCTCGAAATTTCCGATGAAATCAAAATGCTGATTAAAACGTGTATCGCTGAGCATGCGCCAGGTATTACCGCAGACCGGAAACACCTTTCCAGCCTCGATATAATGATGCTTATCTAGTAGGAAAGCGGCCTCTGAGCCCTGCATCGTTCCACGGTAGACAACGGCTTGACCATAATCCTCACAGTCTGGCTCCAGGTCGTGCAGCTTGAACAGACGGTAGGTAGCAGAGTAAAAGGATTTGCCCGCCAGCTTATGCGCTATCGTCGCATCCTCAATTGCCAACGGTCGATCGGTAACCAGACGTGGATCTGTAAATCCCGCATTTCTTGCCAGTTGCAAAAAGTCGTTCCAATACAACGCGCCCGCCAGACATTCACCCAATAGCTCTGGATCCTGCTGCAGACGCGGATCGAGCCGCCGATCACAATAGACATCGGAAAAATACATCTCGCCGCCGGGCTTTAATAATCGATGCACCTGGTCTAGCACCGCCGCCTTATCTGGCGATAAATTGATGACGCAATTGGAGACAATCACATCAAAAGAACCAGGCTCCAGGCCTATTTCGTCCAGTGCTTCGATATAGCCTTGCTGGAACGACACGTTGGTAAGACCCGTTGATGCCTCAAACTCTTTGACGCTAGCCCTGGCGACGGCGAGCTGACTGTCCGTCATATCCACTCCTACCACGCTACCAGTGCTACCAACCATTTGCGCCAGCATGTAGCAGTCCTGACCGGCACCACAGCCCAAGTCCAATACCCGCAGGCCCTGCAATTCTTCAGGCGCAATCAGCCCGCAGCCGTAGTATCGTTCGCGCACGGCGCCGGGAACTTTATCCAGCAAGGCCAACATGGCCTTGGGTGGCGCATCAATGGTACAACAGGCATCGGTTTTTAGGTCTTCCGAAGATGCCAATACCTCACCATAATAGTGCTTCACTTGATCAGAATGCATAAAAAGAGTCTCGTTAGTTGTGCATCACATAGACCCAAGTATTATGACGATCATTACATCCAGCTCCAATCAATTTGAGATCGAACTATGAATGCGGTGATAGAACCAGAACCAACCAGTGAAAGCCTCGGTAATCTGCTGCAGCGCCAGCGTGATGCATTTCTGGCAGAACTGCCAGTGTCGCGTAAGGATCGAATAGATCGATTGGATCGGGCTATCGCCTTGTTGGTAGAGCATTCTGATGCGCTGACCCAAGCCATGCACGCAGATTACGGACACCGCCCGCAGGTGATGTCAAAGTTTACCGACGTAGCCGCAAGCATTGGCCATTTAAAGCACGCGCGCAGACATGTCAGACGATGGATGCGAAAGGATCGGCGCAGCGTGCGGTTTCCTCTTGGATTGCTGGGCGCAGGCGCATGGGTACAGTATCAACCCAAAGGGGTCGTTGGGATTATCGCCCCTTGGAATTTTCCGGTCTATCTGGCCTTTGGACCCCTGGCGGGCGCTCTGGCAGCGGGCAATCGCTGCATGATAAAACCATCTGAATTCACCCCGCGTACCTCAGAGCTGCTGGCCGAAACCATTGGCGATGCTTTCTCAGAAGAGGAAGTGGCTGTCGTCCTGGGCGGTGCGGACGTAGGTAAGGCGTTTAGCGCGCTACCCTTTGATCATCTAATTTTTACCGGTTCCACCAGCATTGGCCGACACATTATGCGTGCCGCAGCCGACAACTTGACTCCGGTAACGCTGGAGCTTGGTGGCAAATCGCCCACCATCGTAACCCAGCACGCGGACCTACAGCGCGCTGCCGAGCGCATACTCTTGGGTAAGCTGATGAACGCGGGACAAGTATGCCTGGCACCAGACTACCTGTTAGTACAAGATAAAGTTGCGGATCGTTTGGTGGATGCCATTCGAGAATCTGCGGCTCACATGTACCCAGAGGCATTGGGCGGCCGCGACCTGACAAATATTATCGACAACCGCCAGCTTGAGCGCCTGGAGAATCTGCGGGCAGAAGCGCAGGAAGCCAATGCGACCATTGAAGAGTTGCCACTGGGCAACGCCTATGGCGGTGATCGACAAATGCCTCTAACCGTGATCAGAAACCCCGATACACAGCTTGGCGTCATGCAGGAAGAAATCTTCGGTCCAATTTTGCCTGTTATTACGTACGCCAAAATGGATGACGCCATTCGTTTTATCAATAACCGGCCGCGACCGCTAGGCCTCTATTTGTTCAGCGAAGATCGCACGGAACAGCAAGCCGTATTGGATCGCATTGTGGCGGGCGGCGTAACACTAAACGACAGCGTGTTTCATATATCGGTAGACGATCTACCGTTTGGCGGCGTGGGCGATAGTGGCATGGGCCACTACCATGGATTTGAGGGTTTTAAGACATTCAGCCACGCAAAAGCGGTATATCGCCAAACCGGCTTGCCAATATCCAAACTCATGGGTTTGATGCCGCCATATGGAGACAAACTAAAGAAACTATTGGATTGGGAAGTTAAGCGCTAGCGGGCGCTAGCGAATCGTTGCGACTCAATTTTGGCAGGAACTCTGCCAGCGGCTGTGCGGCACCAAACAAATGGCCTTGCAAATGGGAGCACCCATGGGTGGCCAGGAAAGCCCTCTGGTAAGGCGTCTCCACGCCTTCTGCAACTATATCCAAATCCAGTGCGCGGGCCAGCCGAATGATACTTGCAATAACTGCTTCATCCTGGTCCGTTCGACCGATATTCGCAACAAAGGACCGGTCGATCTTTAGCGCGTCTGCCGGCAATGAGCGCAAATAGCTAAGAGACGAGTAGCCGACGCCAAAGTCATCTACCAATACACGTACGCCATGTCTGCGCAGTAGATTGAGCTGCTTGGTCGCCGCTCGCAGGTTTTCTACCAGGCTGTCTTCCGTGATTTCCAATTGCAGCC
>CAZVYE010000062.1:0-6306 GCA_964630895.1 uncultured Gammaproteobacteria bacterium
TAAAGCGCTTACTTATCCAATTCCTTGTTTCTATCCTCGCGATAGAAAAAACTAATTGCGCACTGGTAGTGCGTTGCAAATTCACCAGTATTAACTTGCCTGTCCAGCTATTTCCGATACAGTTCCAGGTGCCGTTCTTATGCTTCCCGACCAATAAAGAGGACACTTTCATTAGATGACCGTGCCAGAACCTAAGCTGTTGTCGGAATCGCCAGAAGGGTTTCTTGCGACGTGCATGCACCGTTCCGGGCTGGGCCGTTGTATTCTCCCGGGCATGCTCGCGCTGATTGCCGTATTGTTTGTACACGCGACACCCGCTACGGAAATCTCTCCCAATGCAGCCTTACCTGAATCTGAGCGCTGGCACGAGGTACGCGACAATGTGTTTACCAATCTTTCTGTAGAACACGGGTTTCCGCGCGGCGCTGTGTCGACCATCGCGCAAGATGAGAACGGGTTTATCTGGTGCACCACGTCGGACGGCGTTGTTCGGTGGGACGGCTACGAATTAGCTGCCCCACAAACGCTACGTAACTTGAAAGAGGTTTGGACAATCCATGCGGACAAGCAAGGACTCTGGCTGGGCGGCAGCCAAGGCTTGTATTTGTTCGATCCGGTGGCATTTGATCTAAAACCAGTTCTTGAACGTAGCGAACAGGATGCGGTGGTTTTGAACATTGCCGCCGGTGCGAACGGTGAGCTTTGGGTTGCCACCGAAAATGGTCTGCTGCAATTGGACAAGGCCACGCTCCAGATCACACCCTTTCTACGGTTTACTCAGCCCCTTCGAGTATTCGACGTTACTGTAGAACATGGACATACAATCTGGGCCAGCACCGAACGCGGGCTATATCGCTTGGGGCCATCGGATGCTGACTTCTCACAATTCAGCCTGCCAGCAGAGAATGGCCCTGCCCCGCGAACCTCTTCCCTGTTATTGGCAGCTGACGGAACATTGTGGGTTGGCACCGCTCGCGATGGTGTATATCGAAAACAGCTGGATGGTTCTTTCGAGAAACTCAACCTGGGTTCTTTGGATGGCGCATGGTTTTACACGTTTGCAGAAGTAGCACCCGGCCTGATCTGGTTGGGCACCTACGGCGATGGCATTGTCGAATGGGATACGCGGAAGGAAAGCTATCGGCATATTGCAAATAATCGCGTCGTGGATTCCAGCCTCAGCCACAACCAGGTCCGCAGCCTGCACGTCGACCGCTCTGGTCTCACCTGGGTTGGTACTTCTCGTGGCCTGGGCTTTGCCCAGCCAGCCGATAATTCAGTATTAGCCGTCTTTGGGGATACTGGTGGCGACGCCGATCTGCGCGATGCCCGCCCACGGTCGCTGTTTGAGCATAGTAAGGGTGACCTATGGATTGGCCTTGAGTCAGGCGGCGTAGACATTCTTGATCCGTTTCAGGGCGTGTCAAATTCTATTGTTGGGAGCCCTGCAAACGATACGATTTTGCCTGCAGGCGCAGTGGAGGTTGTGGCCGAGGCACCAGATGGATCGGTTTTTATCGGCAGCAACTCTGGCGTGTTTCACTGGGAGTTTGGCCCAGTTACAAGACTTCGAGCAAAGGGGCGACCCGCTGACGCCTATACGGGTAGCATTTTAGTGGTTGACGATGGCTTTCTTGCAGGTGGGGTTGATGGTCTTTGGCACTATCAACAACAAGGTGAATCCTGGCAAGCCAACGCCATCGATAGCACCGGATGGAGCGACAGCCGGGTCACTAACATCGTGTCCGACGGTAGTGGCTACGTAGTGGGCACCTGGAATGGCCCGCATTGGCTGGATCATAATTTCAACCTGCGGGCTCGGCTCGCTCACGACGACGTGCTACCTGAATTGGCAAGCGCATTCGTCACCAGTATCGCGACAACCTCAGACGAAGGCATCTGGTTTGGCACCACGGGTGGCGGACTGATCTACGCAGAGCAAGATGCAATTGGAGAGGCAATTCGAGTTCGCAAGCAGGACGGTTTACCTAGCGATATCGTCAGCGCAGTACTGATAGACAGCGCCAATCGAATCTGGGCCGCCACCAGCGCGGGGCTGGCTGTCATACTGGACGACGGGACCATACTCACACCCGACCAGGCGGACGTCATGGCTCCATATCTTCGCAATGCGAGTGTCCAGACCCGCTCGGGAGAGTTGCTGTTTGGGGGAGATTTAGGCCTGACCGTGATACGCCCGAACGTCTGGCGACCAGACCGCAAACCCGGGCCCCTGGTTTATACGCGGATTGCGATAGGCGGTGTCGACGTGCGCAACTCCGCTGAAGAACTGGTAGTTACGCCAAACGCGAACACTGTTGAGATTGAATTTGCCAGCCTGGACTTCGCCCGCTCCAGAGAACAGAAATACCGCTATCGATTGGTGAGCCTTGGCCTTTCAGAATTTGAAGCACAGTGGCGTCCGACAGATGGCAGCCACCGGGTTGCCAGCTACACCGCCTTACCGCCGGGTTCGTATCAATTCGAAGTCCAAACCCAGGACGCGTTCGGAAACTGGTACGGCCAAAAGGCTCCTTTGAGCATATCTGTGATGCCCCGGTGGTACGAAACCACAGCATTTCGGATTATTGCACTGCTACTACTCGCTGCGTTAATTGCACTTATCTTTCGGTGGCGCACAGCAAGACTGCGGCAAAGAGAGCGCAGACTCCAGGCATTGGTAGATAGCAAAACTAAAGACCTGGCCAGCACCGCCGACGCGCTTCGAGAAAAATCCCGTGAATTGGAGATGGCCAGCTTAACCGATCCACTTACTCGGCTGGCCAACCGCCGCTACTTTGAGCAAATGGAATTTAGCGAACAAGCAGACGGGATAGCGTTTACTTTTTATGTCGTGGATATAGATCACTTTAAGCGCATCAATGACAGCCTGGGCCATAGCGCGGGGGATCAGGTTTTGCGAGAAGTTGCCCAAAAGCTACGAGAGATTACCAACCAACACGACCACATCATTCGCTGGGGCGGCGAGGAGTTCCTCATTGTTCGCGAGTTTGCAACTAGCAGCGACTCCGATCAGGCTGCTGACTTTGCCAATCAGATTCTGACAACGATTGGTCAAATCGTGATTGAGTCTGAAGCGGATCAGCACCAGCAGCTCAGCGCGACTATCGGCTATTGCAACGCCGACGCATTACCGCATGGCGATCAGCAAGAATGGGTCAAAGCAGCTGATCTGGCCATGTATTGCGGTAAGCGCGCTGGCCGTCGGACCTGGGTGGGCATTGAAAGAAAGTATGTCCCTTCTGATGTAATTTTGGGCACGTTGCGACAAGGTCTACAGGCCGATGCATTAACGATCAAATCCAAACAGGACCTGGACGGAATCCATCAACAGCTCATGCGCGTGCTGGACCAGGGATTCCGCGATTAAACGAGAGAATCAACAGAAAATGAGCCAGCTACTTTGGCTTTTTCGACAAAAACACCGGGGTAACTGCTTAAGGACTAGCAAACACTTCCCTAACTTTGACTAAAATATCGCTAATATCGAGTTCGGTTAGATTGCTTGCCAACGCGATGACCATCTCGTCTTCAGGGAACAGCCAAAGACTAGCAGTACCACCAATTGCACCGCCACCGTGCCCAACCCATACCAGACCGTTTTCATCTACAACCTTACGCCAGCCAATGCCATAGTCATTGAACTCACCATCACCTGTTTGTTGAGGCTCCCACAACATGGCGATGGTTTTCTCATCCAGGAGTGCGCTGTCAAAATGGTCCAAACCAAAACGGGCCATATCTTCAGTAGTCGACAAAAAAGCGCCGGAGGCCCACTTGAAACTGTTGTCCACCTCGGGCTCATTCTGAATAGTCCCATCCGCTAAATGATAGTAGCGGCCGCGGTATGGGATGATTTGTTCTATTCGATCAGGGACCGTGCTATCCATCCCAAGAGGTGCAAAAACCCGCGTTGTCATTAACGTTGGAAAATCTGTGCCCGCAGCTTGCTCCATTGCAACACTTAACAAATTGTAACCGTAAGAGCTGTATCGCCAGGACTCACCCGGCACGGCTACCAGCGGATCGTCCTTGAATATCTCCAACCCGGCTTCGACTGTCGGATAATTTGTTCGCAAGTAGGCCTCTCCGCTTCGATAGTGCCGAATCCCGGCCAAATGCCCTGCCAACTGGCGCAGCGTAAAGGCGTAAGTTTTTTCTGGGAAAGAGGAAACGTAGTACCGTGCGTCCTTATCCAGATCGATTTTGTCTTCTTGTACCAGAAGCCCAAGAGCGTACGCAGTCATTGCTTTGGCTACGCTGCCTATGCGGAACTTCGTTCGTGCAGCATCCACTGGCACTAATTGCTCTAGATCTGCATATCCGTAACCGGCAGACCAAACGACCCGATCCTCAATTCCAACGGATATCGCCAAGCCCGGTGCGCCGGAATGCTGGAAAAACTCCAGCATAAGCGTATTCGCCTGAGTTGCTTTGTCATCGTTGGCAGTAGCCGAAGCACTAACAGCCATCATTAGCAAACAAAAAATCCGTTTAACCCGGCTCATACTCACTCCTATTGGGTTTGGCTATGCAATATCAGTCCGCGGAACGCGAATATCTTCCACCAATTCCTGAATATGCACTGGCGGAGCTGCTGAAAGCTTGCTTACCGTAATCGCTACAACGAAGTTCAACAGCATACCCACAGCACCAATGCCTTCTGGAGAAATACCAAAGAGCCAGTTTTCAGACACGTTTTCCGCAAAGGGTTCTACGAATACGCCTTTGAAGTAGACGATGTAACCTGCGGTAAATAGCAAGCCAGTCAGCATACCGGCTATGGCACCTTCGCGATTAACGCGCTTGGAGAATATCCCCATCAGGATCACTGGGAATAACGATGCAGCAGCTAAGCCAAAGGCGAATGCAACGACTTGTGCAACGAACCCAGGCGGGTTGTAGCCCAAATAACCAGCCACTACTATCGCGACCGCTGCGGCCGTGCGCCCGGCGAGTAGTTCGCTTCTCTCGGACATGTCTTTTACAAATACGCTTTTTAGCAGGTCGTGAGATACGCTGGCAGAAATTACCAGCAACAGACCCGCAGCGGTCGAGAGCGCTGCCGCAATTCCTCCTGCCGCAATTAGCGCGATGACCCAGTCCGGCAGCCCCGCAATTTCCGGGTTGGCCAAAACCATGATATCCCGATCCACGTCCAGCTCATTACCCTGCCACCCCCACGCAGCCGCTGACTTGGCAAACTCCAGATTGTCTTCATTGTAGTACTGAATACGACCATCGCCATTCTTGTCTTCAAAACGCAGCAATCCCGTCTGCTCCCAGGTCTGAAACCACTGGGGGCGCTCGGCATAGGCGAGATTGCCGGAGGCACTGCCCACCGGTCCAGGCTGGATGGTCTCAGTAAGGTTTAAGCGGGCCATTGAACCTACTGCCGGCGCTGTCGTATAGAGAATGGCAATAAATGCCAAAGCCCAACCTGCGGATCGTCTCGCATCACGCACTTTGGGCACGGTGAAAAACCGCACGATGACATGAGGTAAACCGGCAGTACCCACCATCAGCGCGAAAGTAATGGCGAACATATCGATCGTAGACTTGTTACCCATGGTGAACGCGCTGAAACCCAGTTCCTGCACTACCTGGTCTAACTTCGCTAGCAATGGGATGCCGGTCCCAGCAACTTCACTGCCAAATGCCAGCTGTGGCACCGGGTTTCCGGTGAGCTGAAAAGAGATAAATACTGCGGGAACGGTATAGGCAAAGATCAATACGCAGTATTGTGCAACCTGAGTGTAAGTGATGCCCTTCATTCCTCCGAGCACCGCGTAGAAAAAGACTACCCCCATGCCGATTAGCAGGCCGGTTAAAACTTCTACCTCCAGAAAACGCGAGAAGACAATGCCTACGCCGCGCATCTGACCGGCAACGTATGTGAAAGAGATAAATATTAAACAGACCACCGCAACGATCCGGGCAGCATCAGAGTAGTATCGATCACCGATAAACTCGGGCACGGTAAAGCGTCCGAATTTACGCAGATAGGGGGCCAGCAGCAGGGCGAGGAGCACGTACCCTCCAGTCCAACCCATGAGATAGACTGAGCCGCCGTAACCAAGAAACGCAATGAGACCGGCCATGGAAATGAAAGAAGCAGCAGACATCCAGTCTGCCGCTGTGGCCATGCCATTGGCAACAGGATGTACGCCTTTCCCTGCGACGTAGAAGTCGCCAGTATTCTTGGCCTTGGTCCAAATCGCGATTCCGATATACAGCAAGAAGCTGGCAATCACGACGACCGTAGTTAGCGTTTGTAATTCCATT
>CAZVYE010000062.1:6406-9520 GCA_964630895.1 uncultured Gammaproteobacteria bacterium
ATTTGATGGAATCCCCAATTCTGTCTGCGCTGCCTGCGTACAGCTTGCTGGAAGCAGCTACGCCGACGGCCAATGCGCAGACACGTTACCACGCTCGCAAGCTACTATGCAGTGCACCCTAAATTGCAAAAGAGGCAATCCGATCATTCTTTTGCAAGAATGTGCGCGGACCGCTAATAAGGAACTCGAATTACATGGTGCCTGGGAGGTTTTGGCACCAACACAATTCCTCAACCGGAATAGACTGAGGCAATAATTTACTATCGCAGTAGGCAAGGGATAGATCGCCAGGTTCCGCGATCATCTATGCTCGCCCTTGCGCTCAAGGCCATACATGAATACTCAGAATTTGGAATTGCACGCTGGCGGTCGACGCATCGACATTGATTTGCTGCGTGCCATCGCTGTACTTGCTGTCATGCTTTATCACTTCGATGTCCCAGGACTCTCAGGCGGATTCCTTGGCGTTGATATGTTCTTCGTGATATCCGGCTATTTAATCACGCTGCACTTATTGCAGCGCATGGGGAACCAGCAGTTTAGTTTTACCGCGTTTTACGTTAGACGGATTAAGCGACTATATCCCGCACTCACTGTGACGCTGTTGCTTTCCACCCTGGTAGCCTTCGCTGTAATGCCGAAAACATTATTGGCCGATTTCACGGCGTCTTTAGTGTCGTCCGCCGCTTACATTTCCAATGTGTATTTTTGGACTGAAGCAAACTACTTCGACACCCAAAGCGTTTTGAAGCCTTTGCTGCATACTTGGTCGTTATCGGTAGAAGAACAGTTTTATTTGTTCTGGCCATTATTTGTGCTGCTGACTGTAAGCCGGCGTCCTCTGGTGTTTTTCTCAACCATCGGCGTGCTCTCCTTGCTGGCAGTTCAGGCGATCAATTCAACCTGGAGCAGCGCGGCTTTCTACCTGTTCCCATTTCGCATATTTGAGTTTGCGATCGGCGCCATCGTTTCTTGTCTGCACCTGCGGCAACAAAGGCCCAACCCCAAAGGATTTTTGGCTGCAACATTGGGATTGGTAGCTATCGCGTGTTCGGTGACGCTTGTGTCCGAAGAAACAGCCAACCCCGGCTTGCTAACGTTGCCTGTTTGTTTGGGCACAGCTCTGATTATCTGGGCGGCGACACCGTTTTTGAATCGACGCTTTCTTTTCTATCGACCTATATTGGCGATCGGCCTGGTTTCGTATTCAGCTTATTTAATTCACTGGCCCTTGGTTGTGTTCTACAAGCTGGAAAATCCCGGACCTTTGGGTCTCATCCAAACACTGGGACTTACGGTCTTGACCCTGGGTTTGGCAGCGTTGATGTACCAGCTCGTAGAGAAGCCCGCACTCCGACAGCGTTCTACCCATGTCTTGCAACGGCGCAACTGGGCCTGGATTGCGTGCGTTCCAGGACTGGTTGCGGCTTCGGTCACCGTACACGTTTATCGAGATGACCTTACTCGTTGGATACATGGCAACCCAAAAGACGTTCAAGCCGTACTGGATTCGATTCCGGATCGAGAGGAATTGTTGCAGGATTTATCCGAGGCTTACGGTACCGATTTCAACGGTTCTTCTCCGATCCCGGAACAGCATGCGCGAGAAGGCAAATCTACGATATTGGTAATAGGCGATTCGCATGCCGCCGACATGGCTTGGTCATTAACGTTGTCCGATGCAGCTGCAGAATTCAATGTGGTCACCCTGCAAAGCATTTGCGACCCACTGACGCTTCGGAGTGTTGGCCCTGATCTGGTCAAGCTATATGAAAACCACCCTCAGAAACGCCTTCGCGACGCTTCCTTTTGTCGACCCTATCATTCCGACTTTATCGATCGTATTCTTGCTTACGCACCTGACGCCATCGTGTTCTCTGAATCGTGGCGACCAAAAGCAATCCCCTATTTTGAAGCAGCGCTTGCCGAGCTGTCATCGCAAACTGACGCTCGCATTTTTGTGCTGGGCAGGAATGCGGTTTTTACCCCACACCCGCTAGTTGGCTTCAAGCAAGCTCAATCCCTGGATCAAATTGATCCAGTAGCAACGAGCACCAGGTCCAAGGCGTTTGATCCTTTTGAAGAAGACCTGCGCCGGGCGGCAACGCAACACGGTGCGGTCTACATCAGCAAAGTGGATGTCGTTTGCCCAAATAGCCATTGTGAAGTGCTCTTGGACGATGATATCGGCTATGTCGATGGCAGCCACTGGTCTAAATCAGGGATGCATTACTACGGCAGTAAGCTATGGCACCAAATGTCGAAGGAGCTGACCAGACAATGACGTGCATCTATGCCTCGCAAATGGACTGCCTATAGCCGGGGATTTGAAACTCATGCACTTACCTTTACACAGATTTCGTTATGGTTAGGCTTCACAAGCCAATCTGGTAGGAGCCAACTGCACCCATGACAATGTTCAGCGACAAAGCTACTCCCATACAAACCGTAGCCGCTGTGATCACAGATAATGAGGGTCGAGTGGGACTGGTGCGCAAGCGCGGAACCGGAGTTTATATCCAACCTGGTGGTAAACCCGAGGCTGGCGAACAACCTCAGGAAACCCTGGCCAGGGAGCTTCGGGAGGAGTTGGGCGTAGAACTGGTAGCCATAGACTACGATTTGGGTCAGTTTAAAGCGTCGGCGGTGCACGAGATCAATAGAAAAGTGCACGGGCATGCGCTGGTGGCGCGCATTGCGGGAAATGCCACGCCGCAAGGCGAAATTGAAGAGCTGCGGTGGTTTGCCCGGGATGACTTAGCCCACGCAGAAATTGCCCCGTTGAGTAGAGAGCATATTCTGCCTGCCTTCTTTGACTATCAGCGCCAGCAATTAGATCCCAAAGATGCCTGAAGGCCCAGAGATTAGGCGGGCAGCAGACCGCATCGGTAATGTTTTGATAAACGCGCCGCTGCGCAAAGTATTCTTTGGATTGCCAAAGCTCCAGCATCTCGCAGAACCACTGGCAGACAGCAAAATTGTCGACGTTCGCACCAAGGGAAAGGCATTACTAACTGACTTCGCCAATGGCTACACCGTCTACAGTCACAATCAGCTCTATGGCAAATGGTATGTGGTAAAAACCGGGGAACGACCAAACACGAATCGTCAGTT
>CAZVYE010000062.1:9620-18154 GCA_964630895.1 uncultured Gammaproteobacteria bacterium
ATGGCAAATGGTATGTGGTAAAAACCGGGGAACGACCAAACACGAATCGTCAGTTACGTTGGCTATTAGAAACTGACCAACACTCGGCGTTGTTATATAGCGCATCCGATATTGACGTCCTACGCACTGACGAGCTGGCAAGTCATCCATTTCTGGCCCGCGCCGGCCTGGATGTATTGTCAGACGACCCGTCGAGTCAAGATATCCTGGATCATATCCTAGCGCCACGCTTTGCAAAGCGAGCACTGGGGGGCTTGCTGCTAGACCAAAGCTTTATCGCAGGCGTGGGAAATTATCTCCGTAGTGAAATTCTCTTTTGCGCGAAGCTATCAGCTGACGCGCGCATTGGAACCCTGACCGAGAAAGAAGTTGAACGCCTGGCCAACTGCATACAGTCCATGATTGAACGCGCCTATCGAACCGGCGGCATTACCAACGACCCAGACAAGGTAAAAGAGCTGAAAGAGGCGGGCTGGCGACGTTCGCGCTATCGGCATTTTGTGTTTGCCCGAGCCAACCAGGCTTGCCATCAGTGCGACTCAACAATCGAAAAAACCACCGTCGCCAGTCGTCGACTTTACTACTGCCCAAGCTGCCAAGAACACTGAACATTCCAGTGACCGAAATACTAATCATATTCGGCTTACCAAGTTCGAACAGTGATTGTATGAGTTAATTTGGGCCACGATAGAAGCACAATTAACGTGCCTGGCCTATAATCGCGCCCATCATGCTAAGTCTCACCAATATTGCGCTGCGGCGCGGTCAGAAAGTCTTGTTCGAAGGCGCAACCATGCAGCTACACGCAGGCCAGCGCCTGGGTGTGATCGGCGCCAATGGCTGCGGCAAATCGTCGCTGTTTGCCATGCTACTGGGCAGACTGGAGCCCGACGACGGCGAGGTTCAGTTAGATGCGAAGGCCGTAATCGCCCACGTTGCTCAGGAAAGTCCAACCGGTACCAGCCGTGCAGTCGACTATGTGGTGGACGGTGATCAGGAATTGCGTAAGGTGCAGCAAACCATCGCAGAGGGTGAGGCCGCTGGCAACACCGATCTGCACGGTGCTTACGAACGCATGGAGATGATTGATGGCTATACGGCTGAGGCACGAGCTGCCAAGCTTTTGCACGGATTGGGGTTCCAGCCAGATGAATACGATCAACCGGTAGATTCGTTTTCCGGTGGGTGGCGAATGCGGCTGAATCTGGCCAGCGCACTTATGTGTCGATCCGACATGCTGCTGTTAGATGAGCCCACTAACCACCTGGACCTGCCCGCAATTTTGTGGCTGGAGCGCTGGCTCAGGTCTTACGAAGGCATTTTGCTGGTGATCTCTCACGATCGGGACTTTCTCGACTCGGTGTGTACACGCATTGCTCATATCGAACACCAATCGTTCAATCTGTACACCGGCAACTACAGCGAGTTTGAGAAACTACGGGCTGAACAACTCGCTTTGCAGCAAGCTTTGCACGCCAAGCAGGAGAAACAAGTAAAGCACCTACAAAGTTATGTAGACCGATTTCGCTACAAGGCCTCCAAAGCAAAACAGGCCCAAAGCCGGTTAAAAATGATTGAGCGCATGGAACAAATTGCGCCGGCTCACGTGGACTCACAGTTCAGTTTCTCATTTCTGGATCCTGCCAAGCAGCCTGAGCATTTGCTAAGCCTGCGCGACGCTGCCGCAGGATATGGCGAAACGATTGTTCTCGATAATGTGAGCTTAAACATTTCTGCTGGTGACCGTCTGGGCTTACTGGGCGTGAACGGTGCCGGTAAGTCGACCCTAGTCAAAGCGCTTTCAACTGGCAGCACCCTTCTTCGTGGCGAAAGAACGCTAAGTAAAGACACGAAGATTGGATACTTTGCCCAGCATCAACTCGAACTGCTGGAAATGGAACGCAGCCCCATGGACCACCTGCGAGATATCGCTCCCGATGACCGGGAACAGGATCATCGCAACTATCTGGGTCGGTTTGCGTTTAGCGGAGATCGCATTTTTGAACCGGTAGCACCATTTTCTGGTGGCGAAAAGGCGCGTCTGGTACTGGCACTTATGATTCGACAGAGCCCTAATTTACTGCTGTTGGATGAGCCTACCAACCATCTGGATTTGGAAATGCGACAGGCATTGAGCGTAGCACTGATGGAGTACTCCGGCGCCCTGGTGGTCATATCGCACGACCGCCACCTCCTTCGCAGCGCCTGTGACGAACTTATGATCGTCCACGACGGCATCGTCGACGAATTCAATCAGAGCCTGGACGACTACCCGGCGTGGCTGAAGGCCCAAGAAGAACAGACGGAGTCACTGGAAGAGAAGTGGCAGGACGGCCCCACGAAAACGGTTAATAAGAAGCAGCTTCGCCAGGAACAGGCCGAAGCTCGCAAGCGCCTGAAGCCACTCACCGACAAGGTGACCAAAGTGGAAAAATCGCTCAACCAGAGGCGCCAACAGCTTGCCGACCTGGAAGAAAAGCTGGCCGAAGAGTCGCTCTATACTGACCAGTCGCGCAAGGACGAACTCAAGCAGCTAATCAAAGAACAAGGCGAAACCAAGACCGAAATCGAAGCGCTGGAATGGGAATGGCTCGAAGCCAGCGAGGCGCTCGAGGAGGCGTCTTAGGAACTACCTCATAACGCATTCGTCAGGCTAGTAAAAACTAGCTGATTGGGCACTTTTGTTCGATTACTTTTTCCTATCGCTTACATCGAATCAATCGATTGGACGAATAGTCTTCACGTCATCACACTGGTCTCCTACTTTATAGTTGCGTGAGCAACAGGGAGATTTGATATGAGCTCGGATTCAGGCAATAAAAGTGGTAACGGTTGTCCGTTTAGTGGCCATGGTGATGGTGGCGTGCGTTCGCTGCTAGGCCGCACCAATCGCGATTGGTGGCCAGACGCCCTCCAGGTAGATATTTTGCATCAGGGCGGCGTGTCTCCCGATCCCATGGGCGAAGACTTTGATTACGCTGCCGCGTTCAAAGAGCTCGATTACGACAGCCTAAAGGCAGATCTAAAAGCTTTGATGACCGACTCGAAGCCCTGGTGGCCAGCAGACTATGGTCATTACGGTCCCTTCTTCATTCGCATGGCATGGCACGCTGCAGGCACGTATCGCACCGCCGACGGTCGCGGTGGCGCCAACAGTGGTCAGCAGCGTTTCGCTCCGCTGAATTCCTGGCCAGACAATGCCAATTTAGATAAGGCCCGCCGACTGCTGTGGCCCATCAAGCAAAAATATGGCAAACACATCAGCTGGGCAGACCTGTTCGTGCTTACCGGAAATGTGGCCATTGAGTCCATGGGCGGGCCGGTGTTCGGTTTTGGTGGTGGCCGCGCCGATGTGTATGAGCCTGAACGGGATGTGTACTGGGGCACTGAGGAAAACTGGGTAGAAGGCGAAGAGACCCGCATTCAGCCCGACAAGGATATGGACTTGGAAAACCCATTGGCCGCAATCCAGATGGGCCTTATTTATGTGAACCCCGAAGGCCCCGGCGGCAAACCAGATATCGAAGGCTCGGCTCGTGACATCCGAGAAACCTTCAAACGCATGGCCATGAACGACGAAGAGACCGTTGCCCTCACTGCCGGAGGCCACACTTTTGGCAAATGTCATGGCGCCGGTGAAGCCAACCTGATAGGTGCTGATCCCGAAGGAGCGGACATTGCCTTCCAGGGCCTGGGCTGGAGCAGCGGATACAAAAGCGGCATGGGCGGTGACACCATCACTTCGGGCCTCGAAGGTGCCTGGACTACGACCCCAACCCAGTGGGATATGGGTTACTTTGAGATGCTGCTTGACCATGAATATGAGTTGGTCAAAAGCCCTGCCGGCGCGCACCAGTGGCAGCCGATTGTAGACGATGAAGGCGAACTTGCGCCCGACGCCCACGACCAGTCCAAGCGCGTGCCGACTATGATGACCACCGCCGATATGGCGATGAAGGTAGACTCAGAATATCGCAAGATCTCAGAGCGTTTTCGTAACGACCCACAGGCCTTTGCCGACGCTTTCGCGCGCGCCTGGTTCAAGCTGACTCATAGAGACATGGGTCCCAAGGCTCGCTACCTGGGTTCGGAAGTTCCTGCAGAAGATTTGATCTGGCAGGATCCGGTTCCTGAGAACAATTACCCGTCCTTAAACGACCAGGAGCTAAGCGAACTCAAGCATTCAATTTTGAACAGCGGCCTTAGCATCAGCGAGCTGGTGAAAGCGGCGTGGGCATCTGCTTCAACCTACCGCAAATCAGACCATCGCGGCGGAGCCAATGGAGCGCGGATTCGGTTGGAGCCGCAAAAAGGCTGGAGCGTTAACGACCCAGAGGAATTAGATCGCGTCTTGTCAAAACTCGACCAGCTACGCGAAGGCAAAAACATTTCAATGGCGGACATAATTGTCCTTGCTGGAACTGCTGCGGTGGAGAAAGCGGCCCGTGACGCAGGCCATGACATTTCTGTACCGTTTACAGGCGGTCGCGGCGATACTACGCAGGAACTTACGGACGTGGAAAGCTTTGAACCGTTGGAGCCACGGGCAGACGGTTTCCGTAATTACCTTGCTACCAAGATGCGGGTAAAGACCGAAGACATGCTGCTGGATCGTGCTCATTTGCTAAACCTGTCCGCGCCTGAAATGACTGCTCTAGTTGGCGGGCTGCGGGTGTTGGGTGCCAATACCGGTAACACCAGCCACGGCGTATTCACCGATCGCAGAGGCCAGTTGACCAACGACTTCTTCGTTAACCTGCTCGAAATGCAGACCGCTTGGGAGGTTGTGGATGATACCGGCGACGAGGAATTTGTCGGCTCGGACCGAGATACCGGCCAGGAGCGCTGGCGCGCTACTCGAACCGACTTAATCTTTGGATCTAACTCGCAGCTTCGAGCCATTGCTGAAGTCTACGCAGAAAGCGGAAACGAGCAAAAGTTTGTAGACGACTTCGTTAGTGCCTGGGTTAAGGTAATGAATGCAGATCGATTTGACTTGCACCGTTAGGTTACAAGCCGCTGCTACCGGCGGCCCTCAATTTCAGTTTTCAACTGCGCCCTGGCCAAGCGATCCAGGGCGCTCTATTCGTGATCTTTTTAGGAGACCTGCATTTTTCGCTCGCCCATCTGAGGCCGTTTCTTGATTCGACCTACGCCGCCGTACTGCTCAATTTATCTAACAGCTTGTAGGTCTGTTCTCACAAAGAACTGGGAAAATCCCAACTGGGCTAGGCATTTTGGCTAAGCTAGGATAAATGCTTGACAGCGGTATCCGCCGACCACTCATTCCAGGGAGATTTCTATGCGTTCTTTATCCACTTCGACGTTGCTAGTTATTGCGGTCGCCGCGGGGCTTGCCGCGTGTGGGGAAAATGACGGCGCCGACGCGGAATCAAGAGCGTCAAACAGCAGCGTCGAAGGCAGCTTTTCCATTCAGGTTTCCAATGGGACTGGCTTCGATCACACCAACGACCGCGCAAGCGTAGAAGCCGCAACCGATAGTATGTTTGGGTTTAAGGCTAAGGATTGGCATGTACGCATCGATCCTACCGGTCTCCCAGAGACCGGTACGGCGACCACTACAGAGTTCGGTCGCAATAACACTAGCATCTGGATGTATGTGGATATCGACGGCAAAAAACGCCGCGTAGGATGCGATCCGGCCGACCCTGAAGTGGGTTCATTTACACGCAGCGAGTTAACCGAAAACACAGTGAGTGGCGACTTCACCATCGAGTTCGTCGAATGCAGCGATTACTTCGATGCCAGCCCGGTAGCAGCCCCAGGGCTGCCGTTTACGGTAACCGGATTATTCAAAGACATCCCACGTAGTGATACTTAGTGGCATTAAGCGATTCCGGCCAACTCGCGAGATTAAGCGCGTAAGCGTTTCAAATTAATTTTCGACTGGCGCATCCAAACAGTCAGTCGCGTGCATCTATATAAGAAACAACCGGCACAACGCTGGTTGTCTCTATTTTTAGATAGGAAGCCTAGATGCAAAAATTAGTTGTTACCCTCATCCTTTCCCTGGCGACTGCATGTGCGAGTTCGCAGTCACCGGAAAAGACCCAACTACGATCGGAGCTACCCGATCTGCTGGCAAAGTTTGATACGCCGGCTATATCCATTGCCCTGATTAGCAATAACCAAGTGCAGTGGAGCATTGCTGCTGGCCAGTTGGGCAACGGCGCACCCGCGACCGAGCAAACGCTGTTCAACGTAGCTTCACTGACCAAACCAATCACCGCCGAAACCGCGCTGCGCATGGCCTCGAAAAATCGGATCGGCCTAGATGACAGCATGTCCTCCCACTGGATCGATCCCGACATTACCAGCGATGATCGCCATAAAATGCTTACTCCCGCGCTCTGTTTGTCTCACCAGTGCGGCTTCGCAAACTGGCGACAACAAACCGACGACCAGCTCAGCTTCCAGTTCACACCAGGCGAGCGCGCCGGTTATTCCGGGGAAGGCTACGAGTACGTTGCACGCTACATCTCCGCTGTTGGTGGGAGCGATTTGGCGTCTTTAGCGCGTGAGTTGTTGTTTGAGCCGGCAGGACTGGAAGACCTGCATTTCACTCTACCGGAAGCGAGCCGAGTTCGAGTCGCACTAGCCCACGGATCAGATGGAAAAGCGGCAGAACCTGACTCACGTACTGAGGCGTCGGCGGCCGACGACCTGTTTGCCACGGCCAGCGACTATGCGCAGTTCACTGCATCGGTGATGCGCGCCGAAGGCATCTCTGAATCAGTGAGCATTAGGCGCTGGAGTCTCGACCACAATATGGCACCGATGCTCTGCGCATCCGGCAAGCTGGATGCCCAAAATTGCCCGGACAAGCTAGGGTTTACCATGGGCTGGGCGACGCTGGTTGCCGATGACAGAACCGTCTTCTTCCACGGTGGCGGCGACTGGGGCGAGAAAGCGTTTGTATTCTTTGAACCCGACAGCGGTTTTGGCATGGTGCTATTGACCAACAGCGCCAACGGCATGAAGGTTATCCATGCAGTGGTGGACAAACTCTACGATAATCAGCCGTTCCTTTCGTTCTTGGCTATGCAGGCGGAGTCTCAGTAATGAATTTCGATATTCTGGTACCTATTACTTTCCTTCTGGTTGTCGGGGTATTGCTCCGCGAAGTGTTGCGTCATCGTCACATGCGACGCAACCAGGTCGATGAGATTCTCTCTGAGCTGGCCAGACAGGGCACGGCTGTACCGGAAGACGTAGTGGCGAGATTGGCATTGTCTGCCGATCCTCGCCGCACCGATCTAAGGCGAAGCATCGTGCTAGCTGTCAGCGGGCTGGTAGTTGGACTGATGGCATGGTTACTGCCGTTTGAGTCAACAAAGGGAGCATTGGCGTTTGCCAGTTTGGCCATCATTCCGCTGGCTTTTTCTCTGCTCTACCTCGTGCTGTGGAAGTTCTGGTACCGAACTGGCCATGACGAAACCAACTGACTCGGCGCTGATTGCCAGTGCGCGGGCGGGATCTCAATCGGCTTTTGGTACGCTGGTTCGGCGTTACCAAGGCGGAGTGAGGGCATTGCTACTCCGCCTGACAAAGCAACAAGCGCTTGCAGATGATCTCGCCCAGGAAACTTTTCTTCTAGCGTGGGAGAAACTGGGTCAAATGCGCGGTGATGCTTTTCGACCCTGGGTATCCCGAATAGCCTACACGAAGTTTCTGCAGCACCAGCGCAAGCGCAGCAAAGTTGGCACGCCCAATCTTGAACCTGCCCAGGTTGCTTGCAACCAAAGTCAGGCACTGGACATTGCGGATGCCATGGATCAATTGCCCGCAGCGCAGTGTACTGCGCTGGCTCTTGCTGTTATCGGTGGCCAGTCTCATAGCGAGATTGCAGCCACCACCGGTTGGCCTTTGGGTAGCGTAAAATCCCATATCAGGCGAGGTCAGGAGCAATTACGAAACCTGTTACAGGACTATCAAAATGCATAAATTGGAAGATGAACTCGACCCAACGATTGTGGCAAGCCTCCAGGCTTTGGAGTACGACATAGTAGATAAGGGGTTTACCGAGAGCGTTCTCCAGGAAGTGGCAAGAAAGAGCAGGCTGCGCAGACGTATCTTTGTGGCTGTAGCAGCATTCGTTTTGCTATGCGTACTGATCATTTGCTGGCTCACTGCTCCAGATATGCTTATCGCCGGCCTAGGCTATTTGGACCAATGGCCTCAGTTTGCCAAGTCGCCAACAGTGCTTGCGATTCTCACTGCCATAGTGTGTTTTATCGGTACCGAGGTTGCCGCGCCAGAGGGTTGAAATACCAGCAAAGCGTGACTTTCCGCCATATGCGCAAGCCGGTGGAGTGGTTATTATGCTCGGTCTTTTTCGCTCCTGGAAACAAATATGTTTAAGCCTGTAGTACAAATTGGTTTGGCTCTCTTGCTGGTTGGGACCAGCGCCATCGATGCAAAAGATCACAGCCCAGAATCCAGCACAGACCTGGTAGATCGCGAGCTGTATTTTGGAAACCCTGAGAAAACAAGCGCTCGCATTAGTCCGGACG
>CAZVYE010000063.1:0-18149 GCA_964630895.1 uncultured Gammaproteobacteria bacterium
ATTGGGCGACGCTGAGGGAATGCACCATAATATGAAGGTGATCAAGCTCGACGGGAGCGGCGACAAGGTACACGTCCTCACCGATGATGATTTCGGTGAGCTGCACGAGCTAAATGATGAACACGTCTGGGTAGATGAAGAAGGTAATGCCAAATCGATCATCGTGAAGAAGGCCTTCATTAGCGATGAAGAAATGTCCGAAGAGGAAATCGCCAATATGCTGGCTGAGATGAACGTCGACGTAGATATAGACGGCGATGTAGAGTTTTCGGGTACGCAGAACCACGAAGTGGTGATCATCAAGCGCAAAGAGGTAGATTCTTCCAAAGACGACTGATGCGATAGCTGCAGCGAAATAGCGTTTGCAACGGCACCTGGGGGTGCCGTTGTTTTGTGGGATATCCAGGTAGCTTTAGCGCGGGATTGTCCACCTGGCTGGAATGCGATAAGTTCGCTATCCCCAGAAAGCGGCCATCTTTGTGCTTCACATCGCACTCTATCAACCCGAAATTCCACCCAATACGGGCAATATCATTCGGCTTGCGAGCAACGCTGGAGCCCGCTTGCATTTAATCCATCCGTTGGGCTTTTCCATGGACACCAAGCAGTTACGACGAGCCGGGCTGGATTATCATCAGTTGGCCTGCGTAGAAGAACACTCGGACTGGCAAACATTCCTTGGTCAAATGGGCGAGCGACGCTTGATAGGCCTTACAACTCACGGCACTGTCAACCATTCTGAGTTTCGGTTTATCGATGAAGACGTGCTGTTGTTTGGCCCTGAGACCCGAGGCCTACCGTCAGAAATCCGAGATGGAAAACAGCTGGCAGGCAAAATTCGCCTGCCCATGGTGGCTGAAAGTCGCAGTTTGAATCTTTCTAATGCGGTGGCCATTACGCTTTATGAAGCTTGGCGCCAACTGGATTTCGCTGGTTCCACTCAGAAAGTAGATTGAACGATTTGCCGGGTTTGGTGCGACACATTTTGACTCAATACTGGCGTGGACTACTGCGCTGAGTGATTTTTGCACGCCAATTGTGCAAATCGGATCGTTTTTTGACAATTGGCCGGTCCTGCCAGTGCTATGATTGCCGGCCTTCTCGCATATGGAGATATCAATGGTTAAGACCCTGGTAGCATCGGTTGCCCTCTGCCTGAGTGCGTTTTCGGCTACAGCCGATGACAATGCAGACCCGTATTTGTGGCTCGAGAATATTGATTCGGAGCGAGCCCTGGAATGGGTGAAGCAGCAAAATGCAGATACTGCAAAAGACCTGAAGGCAGTACCGGAGTTTGATCAGTTTTTAGCTGACGCAAAAGCGGCGCTCAATAATGAGTCGCGTGTCCCTGGCGTCTATCAGCAAGGTGACTATCTCTATAATTACTGGCGCGATGACGCCCATCCTCGAGGGCTGTTTCGACGCACCAGTTTAGAGTCTTTTCGGTCCGAGAGCCCAGAATGGGAAGTCGTTCTGGATATGGACGCCATGAGCGAGAAAGATGGTGTTCAGTGGGTGTTCAAAGGGATGAACTGTTTACCTGACGCCTATACCAAATGTCTGGTATCCCTGTCGCCGGGCGGCGGTGATGCGGTCGAGGTGCGCGAATTTGATGCAGCAACTAAAACATTTGTCGAAGATGGATTTTTCAGTCCGAAAGCCAAACAGGCGATCAGCTGGATTGATGCGGACACGCTGTTCATTGCCAGCGACTTCGGCGAAGGTTCTTTAACCGATTCCGGCTATCCTCGAACGGTTCGAATTTGGAAGCGCGGCAGTGAACTGGCCGATGCGCAGGAAATCTATGCGGGACAGCAGGGTTCGGTATTTATCAGTGCTAGTAGAATGCGTAGCGATGGCGGTGACGTTGATCTGGTGAATGAGTCCACAAGCTTCTGGACCAACAAGTCTGCCCAGTGGATAGACGGCCAGCTTAAGCCCCTCAACCTACCGGAAACGGCAGTCATCTCCGGTCTGTTTGATGGCAGATTGTTGATCTCCCTCAAAGAAGACTGGCAGATGGATGATCAAACATTTCCGCAAGGCGCAGTAGTAATCGCTGACACTGCCAAACTGCGGGGCGAAGATGGTGATATCGATTTGTTGATCGCGCCCAGTGAGACCACGGTTATTCAAAGTGTGGCAACGTCAGGCAAGGCTATCCTGGTCAGCATGTTGGATGATGTGCAAGGTCGTTTGGTACGCATGACTCGCGATGGTGACGCCTGGAATAGCAACAATATTGAGTTTCCCGCAAATGGGGCGATCAATCTTGTCAGCACCAATGACAAGGATGGGAGTTTCTTTGTGGATTACCAGTCATTTACCATTCCACCCACGCTGTACTATGTAGATGGACCTTGCTGGACTGCCGAAGCAGTCAAGGCGCAAGAAGCCACTTTCGACGGTGATGCATTTAAGGTGGAACAACATTTCACTCAGTCTGCCGATGGCACTCGTGTCCCCTATTTCGCAGTACTGCCAAAAGACATGGACTACGATGGTACCAATCCGGTTCATATCTTTAGTTACGGCGGGTTCCGCAATGCCCTCACGCCCAGCTACTCGGGCTCTTACGAGAACTTATATGGCGCATACGGCAAGCTTTGGCTAGAGCGTGGCGGTGTATTCGTTTTGGCCAACATTCGCGGTGGTGGTGAGTATGGTCCGGCCTGGCACGCGGCTGCACTGAAAGAGGATCGCCCCAGGGCATTTGAAGATTTCGAAGCGATTGTGGATGACCTGATCGAACGAAAAGTCACGTCCGCAGAGCATATTGGCATTGAGGGGCGCTCGAACGGTGGTTTATTGGTCGGTGCCTTGATTACCCGCAAACCCCATCAGTATGGTGCCGCCATCATCGGCGTACCGCTGCTGGACATGCAGCGATATCACAAGCTGTTAGCAGGAGCGAGTTGGATGGCAGAGTTTGGTGATCCCGATAAGCCCGAAGAGTGGGAGTACATCAAACGCTATTCCCCGTATCACAACCTTAAGCCTGGTGTAGATTACCCCGCAACGTTCTTCTACACATCAACTCGGGATGACCGTGTTCATCCTGGACACGCGCGGAAAATGGCCGCCAGGATGCAGTCGCTTGGTCAGCAAATCTGGTACTACGAGAATCTTGAGGGTGGTCACGGTGGTTCCAGCACCAACGACCAACTTGCCTACCGGCTAGCTTTGGCCTACGCCCACCTCTGGAAACAGCTGCGCTAGGTTTAGTGTGCAACGAATTATCGTGAAGGCCGTACCGTGTTGCGGCCTTCCGATTTTGCCAGCATGAGTGCCTGGTCTGCTTCCCGCACCAAATCGATAGCATTCGCCTGTCGCGGAGACCATTCGGCCACGCCAACGCTGGCAGTAACATCAATCGCTTCTTCGTGACAGCATATGGGCTCGGCGGCAATGGCTTTGCGCAGCTTATCCGCGCGTTTGAAGGCCTCTTTAGAATCACAGTTGGGCATAATAATGGCAAACTCTTCACCGCCCAGCCGGGCGACGGTATCTAGCCGTTCCGCGTGGTTTTTGAGTAGCTCGGTAACCGCAACAAGTACGCCGTCACCCACGACGTGATCAAAGCGATCGTTAATAGTCTTGAAACGGTCAATATCCAGAATTGCCAGACTCAGAGGTTGCGCGTAGCGGGACGCCATTTCGATCTCTCGCTGCAGATGATCCTCAAATAATCGCCGATTAGCGATGCCAGTAAGTGGATCACGCGTGGCACGGGAGTATAGTTCCTCATGGTAATTGGCTTCGAGCGCATGAGCGACGAATTTTAATACGATGTCTCCGATACCGATGAGGTCACCATCTTCCAGGTTAGCGTTGGTGATTTTTTGATCATTCAGGCGCGTCCCATTGGTCGACCCAAGGTCTTGTACGCGGTAGCCTTTCTCGCTGTGCCAAATCTGACAATGCCGCCGAGACACGCTATCCTCAGCAAACTGAATATCGCAACTTGAAGAACGGCCAAATGCAATGGGTTTGCCTGACACAGCGATACTCTTCCCGAAGGGTTCTCCGCGGATAATTACCACCGCCGCGTCGTTCGCCTCAGGTATATCGGGCGGCTCGAAAGGGGAAGTTTTTGACGTGTCTGTGTCGTTCGTATTCAAGTCCGCTGCTCCAAGAAGGAGTTTGTTTGTAACCCACACACATGGCATAGGATAACTAGATGGTAGAACTGCGAGCCAACTTCGGCAAGTCTGTGGCAATAGTAGTCGCGTTAACGCTGGCCGGTTGCGATCAAAATGCGCCCGAAAGCCAGCAGAATCAGGACGCTAATCAGCCTGAAATTGAACACTTGGTCGTGCCGTCAGCAGCTGAGGCTATGGGGGCATCGCTGGCGCACAACGATCAACAAGGCACTATTTTGACATGGGTAGAAAAAGAAGAGGACGGCGCGACTTTGTATTGGTCTGAATACAACGCCGGCAAGTTCTCTCCCAAGCACCCCATTGCGCAAGGAAACGACTGGTTTGTTAACTGGGCAGACTTTCCCGCACTGGCTATGGCACCAGATTTGTGGGTAGCGCATTGGTTGCAAAAGGCGGGCGATGCCACCTACGCGTATCACGTTATGACCACTACCAGCACCGATGGCGGTCAGTCTTGGAGCTCGGCCAGGCGCCTCCACCGCGATGCTGGCGCTGGCGAACACGGTTTCGTTAGCTATGTTGTAGAAGGTGAAGACTCAGTCCGCGCAGTTTGGCTCGATGGTCAAGCCACCGGTGCGGCGGGTCACGGTTCACATGGGGCTGGCATGATGATGTTACGTTCTGCAGTGGCAAGCGCTGACGGCATAGCCGATGAAGTAATGCTGGATGACAGTGTCTGTGATTGCTGCCAAACCGATGTTGCGATGGCGGACTCGGGCGCAGTAGTCGTGTATCGCAATCGGACTACAGATGAAGTTCGCGATATTGGCGTCGTACGCCAGATCAAAGATGGTTGGAGTCAACCTCAGGTCGTGGCACAGGATAACTGGCAGATTGCAGCGTGTCCGGTAAATGGGCCTGCAGTTGCGGCGCAATCTGATACGGTTGTGGTGGCCTGGTTCACCATGGCTAATCAACATCCACAGATCAAGGCTGCGATCTCAAAAGATGGGGGAGCAACCTTTCAAGCACCTATTGATGTGAAGTCAGGAGGCGTACTTGGCAGACTGGATGTAACTTTGGACCAGCAAGGGCGCGCCTACATCGCTTACCTCAAAGAAATACCAGATTCGGATCAGGCAGCAGTGACAATTGCCACCTTGAACAATGGCCAGATTACAGACGAATGGCACATTGGTGAGACGAGTATCGGCAGGCAAAGTGGTTTTGTTCGATCCCAAATTCACGCGGATCAGCTGTTGGTTGCGTGGCGGTCTGTAACTCCGCAGGAAGCGGGCTTAAAAGTCGCTGCTGTATCGCTCAATTAGGTATAGGTAACCCATCTTAGGAACGTCGGCTCAATATGACAGAAGAATTTGTTGATCCTTTATCACCGGAAATGCTGCGTTGGCATTGCGACCCCTCCTCGTTGGACTTCTCCAGCACCGCAGAAGTAGAACCAACAGTGGGCATTATTGGTCAGCCCATGGCTATGGAAGCCTTAGAGTTCGCGCTGGATTGCACCGCCCCAGGGCAGAACGTTTTTGTTCGGGGACTGCGAGGGTCCGGCCGGATGGGCATGATTCGGCGGCTATTAGATGAAATTGCACCAGGCTGCCGGATTCGTCTGGATCGTTGTTATGTGCATAATTTCTTGCAACCCGATCGGCCTCGATTAATCTCGCTACCCCGCGGTCAGGCCAGGCAGGTGAGAAAAAGACTACGCAATCTGAGCGAATTTGTGGCCGAAGGCCTGGTTGACGCCATGAACAGTGAACCACTGCAGGCATCTCGTAATGCACTGCAGGCTAAGGCGCAAGTAGAGGTGGATGCGCTCACTAAACCACTGGAAGAGGAGCTGCATGAAGAGGGCCTGGCCCTGGTGCCGATCAAGAGCAAAAATGGCACCCAGGCAGCATTGTTTCCAATTTGGGAAAGTCAGCCCATCCCACCAGAACAGTTTATGCAAATGGTAGCTGATGGAAAGATATCGGAAGCAGAAAAAGTAGCCTACGAAGAAAAGTTGGAAAAGTATTCTTCCAGGCTGCCTGAGCTGACTCAAGGCATTGGTCGAATCATGCGAGAGGGCTCTCGAGAAGTCGAAGAGTTCAATGAGAAACAAGTTCGGCGTCTGGTAGGGGATATCACCGAGCAAATCAAACGCGACTTCAACAATGAAGCACTTGCGGCCTTTCTGGACGAAGTGGTCGATGATGTGGTTGAGAACATGATTTCGGGGGTGACTAAAGGCTACGACCCGCATGAGCGCTATGGCATTAATATTCTGCTGGAAAGAGTCGGGGAAGCTTGTCCCGTGGTGGTGGAAACAAATCCGTCACTAGCCAATCTTTTGGGAGGTATAGAAACCCAGTGGAACCGGGAAGGTCGATCTCGCTCTGACTACCGGAGCGTGCGAGCTGGCTCTTTGTTGATGGCCGATGGCGGTTATCTAATTTTAGACTGTTCGGATGTGCTGGCAGAAAACGGCGCTTGGCGCATACTTATGCGAACACTGCGCACGGGTGTGTTGGAAATTGTTCCCGCCGAGCTGGACGGCAATAATAATTCCCTCAAACCAGAGCCTATTCCGGTGGATCTTAGAGTGGTGCTGCTGGGCAATTCAGGGCATTACTACCGCCTAGATCGACTAGACCCGGACTTTTCCGAGCAATTTAAAGTACTGGCGGATTTTTCCCCGGTAATTGATAACACGCCGGAGGCGGTCATGCAGTACGCGGGGGTCCTGTCGCGTATCGCTCGGGAAGAAGGGCTGCGTCATTTTACCGTCGATGCGGTAGCGAGCTTGGCCGAGCACGGCGCGCGCATTGCCGCGAACGGTCGCAAGCTAACCACCTGGTTTGGGCGTATCGCAGACATAGCCAGAGAGGCAGACTGGCTGGCGGGGAAGGCTAATGCAGATTTGGTAGACGGTACCCACGTTATGGACGCAATTCGGCGGACCAAGTCCCGTGCAAGCTTGCCGTCAAAGCGCTTTTATCGAATGATTCAAGATGAAACTATTCGCATCGAGACCCAAGGCGAGCGAGTCGGCCAGATAAATGGCCTGGCCGTGATGCATGCGGGACCTTTGGCGTATGGTTTCCCGGCCCGGATTACGGCCACTATCGCTGCGGGTACTGCCGGGGTGATTGATATTGAGAGTAAGTCCGCAATGTCGGGGTCCATTCATACTAAGGGGTTTCATATTTTGGGCGGGCTGCTCCGCCATTTGCTACGACCTGACCACCCATTGGTATTTTCTGCTTCTATCGCATTTGAGCAAAGCTATGGCGGAATAGATGGAGACTCGGCATCTGGGGCCGAGGTCTGCTGTTTACTCAGCGCCTTGACCGGAATCCCGTTGCGCCAGGACCTGGCCATGACGGGCGCAATCGATCAGCACGGCAGTATTCAGGCTATTGGTGGCGCGAATGAAAAGATCGAGGGCTTCTTTGATGTATGCGACCATTTTGGCCTAACCGGTACGCAAGGGGTAGTCATTCCTGCCTCTAATGCAGACGATCTCATGCTGCGCCAGGACGTGGTGGAAGCCGCTCGAGCCGGCAAGTTTTCTGTATATGCGGTGGAGACAATTCACGAGGCGCTGGCGTTGTTTGCGAACCGCAAAGTTGGCCAGTGGGACGCAGGTTACTCGGCTAATACCCTACTTGGTATTGCACGAATTCGCGCAAGAGAATTCTGGGAAGAAACAGCCCAGCAGCCAGTGATTGGTTAATGGTGGGGCCGCAGTAGGCCCCACAGAATTGCAAGTTTATTCCACCGGCCAGCGATTGGCGAAAACAAATTCGGTCTGAGGTTTGCGCACTCGGTCGGCGTTTTCTCCCTCGTGGAACTGCTCATCCAGATCTGCCAGCGTGCCCGGATAGCCAACGGCAATCATAGCCATTGGAGTGACTCCATCAGGGATACCAAACTTTTCCTTTGCGGCATTTTTGTCAAAGCCTGCCATTTGATGTACCACTAAACCCTCAGCTACTCCCTGGATGTGGAGGTTGTGCGTGGCGGATCCGGTGTCGTACTGAGCGTGTCGATTAGGTTTGCCATTGTGGCTAAAACTTTCATTGGCACAGGACAGCATCAGTATTGGTGCACTGCGGGCCCATAGCTGATTCTTCTCTGCTAGCGTTCCCATGGCTTCGTCCCAGGTATCCTGGTCCTGATGTTTATTCCACACTAAATAGCGCCAGGGTTGGTCATTGAAGCAGGACGCCGCCCAGCGAGCCGCTTCGAGCATGCGCTCAATCTTTGCTGGCTCGACTGGCTTGCTTGAATCAATGGCGCGTGCACTCCAGCGTTTGGAGATTTCATCGTCTATTGCGAGCGTAGTGGGGGCTGGTTTTCCTGCCATGCTTGGTCCTAGGTGAATGTGAAAGAAGTATTTTGCTGATACGCTGTAATGGCTTTGTGATGGTATCTTTACCGTCGGCTCCACTATACTGGAGCTGCGGTAGGATTCTATGCAGGAGGAGAATATGAAATCCATACGAGCAATATGCGTTGCCCTGGCATGCTTAGCGATGGCCGGTTGCGGCGATGACGAGCGAGACAATGGCCGGGTTGATGGTGAAGTTGAAGCCACTGCCAAAAGTATGGCTGCAGAAGCCAAAGAAGAGATGAACGAGGCCATGGCCGAGGGTCGTGATGCAATGGAAGACGCTGGTGACGCATTAGACGAAGCTGGCGACGAAATTGCGAGTGAGTCCAAGGCAGCTTGGGAAGAAGCTAAGGACGGTGCGAAAGAAGGCTACGATAAAGCGCGTGAGCTAGGCGAAGAAGCACAAGCTGAAATGGAAGAGGGCTGGGAAGAGTCCAAAGACGCAGCTAAAGACGCCTGGGAAGAGGTAGAGGAAGAAGTAGAAGAAGCTCAAGAAGAAGTCGAGGATGAAGCCGACGACGCTACCTGATGATTTTGAAATATTAGATGCCCACCAAGGGCTAAAGGCCGCGGCATTGCTGCGGCCTTTTTTGTTGTCCTATTCTTCGTCACGCTGTGCTAAATCAATAAGAAAGGCCCAGCGCAAGGCAGTTTGTTCGTGCCGCTTGAACCGACCAGAAGCCCCACCGTGTCCAGACTCCATATCGGTATACATCAGCAGGGCATTGTCGTCGGTTTTTACATCACGAAGCTTGGCGACCCATTTCGCAGGCTCGAAGTACTGGACTTGAGAGTCGTGTAGTCCCGTGGTGACAAGTAGGTTTGGGTAGTCCTGAGCGCTAACCTGATCGTAGGGAGAATAGGTGCGAATGTAATCAAATTGCTCTTTGATTTTGGGGTTGCCCCATTCGTCAAATTCTCCAGTGGTCAAAGGAATAGACTCGTCCAACATGGTATTGATAACGTCGACGAAAGGCACCGCAGCAACTATGCCGTCATAAACCTGGGGTGCCAGATTCATGACCGCGCCCACCAGCAGTCCCCCGGCGCTGCCGCCATACGCATACACCTTGTCTTCGTTACCGTACCAGGCCTTTACCAAACCCTCGGATACGTCAATGAAATCGGTGAAAGTGTTCATCTTGTTGAACATCTTACCGTCCTCGTACCATTGCCGGCCCATTTCCTGGCCGCCACGAATATGCGCAATGGCCCATACAAAATCGCGGTCCAATAAGCTCAGCCGGGATATGTTAAACGTTGGGTCCATAGAGGCCCCATATGCGCCATATCCGTACACCAACAATGGGCGTGAGCCGTCTGCCTTAAACGGCTTTTTGTACACTAGCGAAACGGGAACCTCGGTGCCGTCTCTGGCCGTAATGGTAATACGCTCGGTGCCATAATCTTCGGAATTAAAGTCGCCCAGTACTGGCTGCTGTTTGCGTTGGGTCTTTTCGCCAGTTCGCGTGTCGTAGTCGTAGATCGTGTAGGGCGTAGTCATAGACGTGTAGCCGTACCGAAGAACTGGATTGTCGATCTCTGGATTGTTGTCCAGGTACATGGCATAAGCTGCTTCATCGGACTCAATAAAGAACTCATCCCGTTCGTCAAAAGGCATTACTCGCAGTTTGCGCAGTCCGTTTTCTCGCTCGCTGACTACCAGGAATTCTTTACTGACGTCTGTTCCATGGATAAAAACGTCCTCACGATGCGGCACAACCTCTTGCCATGTGCTCTTGTCTGCTGCTTTAGCAATGGTGGTTTCGACAATGCGAAAATTTTGGGCCGCATCATTCGTGGTGACAAACAGGCGGCCATTCACGTCATCAACGCTGTATTCGTGGCCTCGCTCACGTGGGATTACCGGCGCAAAGCTGGCCTCAGGCGTAGCAGCATCCAGTGCTAGCACTTCGTCGGTGGTTGTGCTTCCAGACTGGATATACACGTAGTCACCAGATTTGCCACGGTAAACGCTCGTATAGTAGGTATTGTCGTCTTCTTCAAAGACCACCACGTCTTCGTCAGACTGTGTGCCCACCTTGTGTCTTTTAACCAAGTAGGGGCGCAAGGTCTCCGGGTCCTTTTCCACATAAAACAGAAACTGGCCATCAGCTGACCACGCCAATGCGCCTGAGGTGTTGATGATTTCATCCTCCAGGAGCGCGCCGGATTGGGTGTCTAAAATGCGTACCGTATACAGTCTGCGGCTTACGATGTCTTCGGCCATCGCAACATAGCGGTGGCTGTCGTCGGGTTCGTAGTTGGCCAATGCATAATAATCGTGACCCTCGGCACGCTTATTCTCATCGATAACGATTTCTTCGGCAGCGTCCAGGCTGCCTTTTTTGCGCGCATGGATTGCGTACTCCAACCCTTCTTCATAGCGGTTGTAGTACCAATAGTCGTCGATCCGTACTGGGACGCTGGCGTCATCTTGCTTGATGCGGCCGACGATTTCCTCATACAGCTCTTCCTGCAGCGATTCCGTATGTTTGAGCTTGGCCTCCGTGTACGCGTTTTCGTCTTCTAAATACTGCAGCACTTCGGGGTCGGTGCGCGTATCATCACGCAGCCACGCATATGGATCTTCCAATGTGTAGCCGTGAATCTCTAAAGTTTCGGGTCGGGCGGGGGCGTCCGGCGGCGTCAAGGCATCAGTTTGTTGCACGACGTTAGGTTCCTCGCTTTTGTTTGCAGGTGGCGTATCGCTCTGATCGCCACAAGCGACAATGAGCAGAGTCGCAAGAGTTAATAGCGCGAATGTTCGCATGAAATTTCCTTGTGATTCCGACTGAAAGCCATGCTGGGCATGGGTATGGCCTGTATTTCGAAGCGCGCATGATAGCAGTGCAATCGTCTATGGGGTAATTTCTGACAGCTTTGTGGGCAAACCTTCCTTCGAACTTGCCGCAGCCCCTGCTATTATTGGCTTTTATGCCCTTTGGCACAGCAAGGGAGGTGTGTTGCTGTGGTATAACACCAACAGGGTAATGCGAAGCAATTAGAGAGCGGCTTTGCGCTCTGCTTAGAATTATTAGAAATCTCGCCGCAACCCCAGGCGAGAAGATTATCGGCGACGCGCGAACAAGGGGTGCCAGCTGGCATGCGTCGACCAAGGGTTATTAGGAGACCACCTATGAAATTGCGACAACTGAGTGCAGCGATTGTACTCGCCTGCGGGTTAACCGCATGTTCTGACGATGCGGATGATGCCGCGAATAACGCCGCGACACAAAACGCCCCGGCGGCTAAAGTGTCGCAGAGCACAGAGTCTACTCTGCTCAAATACATTCCCGCCAATTCCCCTTATGTTCTAGCGAACACAGAGTCGGTGTCGGAAGAAGACATGGACTCGATCTGGAAGGTCGCAGAGCAGGCTATGGGGATTTACAACCAGATGCTGGATCAGACATTGGAAGACTTGCGTTCCAAATCTGCCGAAGAGCGTTCTGAGGACGACGAGACCACTATTGCAGTTCTCGAGATGTTCGAGGGTAAGCTCAATCGAGAAGGCCTGGAATCCATGGGCTTTTCTAGCAACGGTAACTACGCAATTTACGGCGACGGCATCTTGCCCACTCTGCGCATGCAGTTGGACGATCCCATGAAAATGGAACAAACGCTGGAAGAGCTGGAAGCCAAGTTGGACGGTGATATGCAAAAAGGCATGCATAGCAATGTCGCATATCGCTATATTGAAGACGAGAAGGGCGAGGCGAGAGTTGTGACCGTGGTGAAGGATGGCCAGTTCATTATGGGCATCGTTCCGGCCAAAGCGAACGACGCGGTCATGTCCAATCTGTTGGGCGCATCCATGCCGGATCAAAACATTACCAACCGCCTGATTGACATTAATGCGCAGCATAATCTAATGGGTGCTGGCACGTTCTTGATGGATATACCCAGGGCCATTGACTATGTTCTAAACGATGAGTCTGAAGTGGCGATGGCGCTGTTTGGTGAAGATCGCGCAGACATTAGCGACGCTTGCCGCGCCGAGTACGCGGAAATGGGCGGTATCATGCCGCAGATTATCTCCGGGTATCGCGAGATTAACAGCGATGAAATTGAACAGTGGGCAATGTTTGAATTGCGCAGTGACTTGGCCGAAGCGCTGAGCACCGTCTTCCGCCCAGTGGCTCCCATGAATACTGAAGAAGGCATGTTCTCCTTCGCCATGGGTTTCTCTATCCCGGCCATGAAACAGTTTGTACAAGACCGGGTTGCTGCAATGCAGGCTGACCCGTATGAGTGCGAGCATCTGGCGGACATGAATAACAACCTGGAGCAAATGAGCCAGCAGCTGAATCAGCCGTTGCCGCCTTTTGTTGGCAATATTCAGGGCATTCGCATGCAGTTGGAAAGCATGAATTTTGAAGGTCAAATGCCGACTGATTACAAAGGCCAAATGATGATTGCCATGGTTAACCCACAGATGATGCTGGGTATGGCACAGGCTTTCGTTCCTTCGCTGGCTACCTTGAATCTGCAGCAGGATGGCACCCCGGTTGCGCTGCCAGAAGGCACCGTCCCGGCCGAAATTGAGTCGCCCTATATTGCAATGACGCAAGGTGGTATCGCCATGTCTGTGGGTGAGGGTGGAGATGCTAAGCTGAAATCATTCTTGAGCAGTGAACCGGATGCGAACGGCCCGTTTATGATGGTGGGCTACGACGCAGAGACGTTTATGGAACTGCAGGAAAAAGGCATGAATCAGTCGCTGACCCAGGCAGGAATGGACGCCATCGACTTAGGAGAAGCCTCCTACGATCGTGTATCTGCTGAAGTCTTCATGAACGAGAAAGGTGTTGAGATGACATCGAGCACGTATTTGAAGTAACCCAGCAAGAAACATAATTGTTTCCGGACCCGGCCTTGTGCCGGGTCTTTTTTTATCTGCTGCATACGTTGAGATTGCTAGGGTTAGTAGCCTGACAGAAACCAAACGGAAGACTATGAGTAACTATACGATATTGGTAGCAGATCAAGGCAGCGCAAGAGTGTTCTCCCGTCCCAGAAAGTTTGGGGACTCAGAGAAGTTACACGCAATGGATCATTGGCGCGGCCGTGCCCACCCAGGTGATTTGGTGACAGACGACGCTGGTAGAACATCTCCCAGTACGTCCGAGGCTATGGATGCCATGCGTGAGCCGCAAGAAATAAAAGAGACCGAAGCAAAACGATTCGCCGCGGACATAGGGGATCGGCTGAATCAGCTTATGGACCAGAAGGATAAATTGGTGGTTATCGCTGCACCGCAATTCTTAGGAACCCTAAGGGATGAACTGGGTGATCGAATTGATGTGGATTTGGATAAGAATCTGCACAATGCCAGCGATGAAGAAATAGCTGACACTGTGGATGAGTTGCTAAAGAAGTGACGTCATATAAGATGCTTCGCCACCTGCGGGTTCCAAGACCCGCATGGGTGGCAGTCTAGTCGATCGCCTCTTCTTCCCATTCTTCGTCGAGAAAACTTTCGTAATCCGGAAGCGGTGGCTCTCCATCGTAGATACGAAATTCGCGATTCTGTAGATACCCGTCGCGCATAAGCAGATAGGGGTCGTAGGAGTCCTCCAGGGAGTCGGTGGTTTCCAGCAGGCCTGCCCGTAGGTCGATGACGCTTAGTACGCGGGGCCAGTAGATGTCCTCTTCTGTGCTGAGATAACTGATTGGATCCACACTGCGGTCAACCACCCGTCCAAAAGTGTCGCGCACCGTGCTCGGTCCGAATAGTGGCAAAATGAAATAGCGGCTGTCCTCATAGCCCCAGACGGCCAGTGTTTGGCCAAAGTCTTCTTGCACAGCAGGTACGCCTGACGGTCCCGCCACGTCGAATATGCCTAGCACACCGAACGTAGAATTGACCAAAAACCTGGTGAGGTGCTTGCCGGAATCGGCCATCTTGCCCTGTAGTGCAAGGTTTATAACAGTCACGGGATAAGTCAGATTGCTTACGAAATTGCTGACGCCTTTTTCCACGGGGTCTGGTGTGACTTTTTTGTATCCTCGGGCAACCGGTGCCAGCACTGCGCGATCTATGGCGTCATTAAAACGATACATCTTGCGATTGTATGGTTCCCAGGGATCATTTACTGGGTCGCTGAGTTCAGCACGATTGGTGGCGCAGCCGCCAGCAAGTACGCAGGCCGTGAGGAGCGCAATACACTTAAGGGAGGACAACTTGATCATTGTTTTCTTCAAATTCCAATATCTTATCTGCCTCAGCCATCCTGGCCAGTTCTCGCAGGCGCTCAGGGACTCGCACAAAGTGAAAGAGATGATTCTTCTTGCGCGCCCAGCTCTGCCACTCCAGCAGCAGTGCCAGTCCGGCGCTATCGGCTTTTTCAACCGCTTCCAGATCAATATCGGTTGGCAGCGGCAGTTGATGTGCAAAGCCTAAGGATTGCTCATACACCTCGCGCACAGTAGCAAATGTCAGGTCACCGCTGACCACCAGGGTGTTCTCAGATCGTTTTCGAATGCTCGCTGTCACTAGTTTTGCTTATCGTCAAGCTCTAAGCTGCCAGACTCCAGCTTTGCTATAACTGTGTCCAGGCCTTCTTTTCTAACCTGGGGCACGATTTGGTTGCGGAAGGTTGCAATATAAGAAACTCCTTCTACCGTCACATCAAATGCCTTCCAGCCGTCGTCGGTTTGTCTGAACGAATAATCGATGGGAACCGTGCGACCATTGTCTAGTCGAATTCTAGTCTGGACTCGGGTCAAGCGCGGCTTTGCTTCTCCCTTGAGTGGCAGAACCTCCAACTGCTCTTTGCTCTCAAATCGCAGCAGGCCCTCTGCGTAACGATCTACCAAAACGTTCGTCATGGCCTGACCGAAAGCAGTGATCTGCTCAGGCGACGCTTTGCGGCTGGCTGGCCCTAGAATAAGTCGGGCGGCGTAATCTAGATCGAAGTTGGACAGCAAGTCGTCTCGCACCAGCTGGCGCAAGGAATCCTTATCTTCCATATAGCAATCGCGATTGCTGTTTAGCTCGTTAAAGAGTTCTCCAGCAGAAACCCGCATCAGTTCAGCGGGATTTTCGGATTGAGATGCAGCTAGGCTGCTAACCAGCAGCAGGCACAGCAAAAATAGCTTTTTCATTGGGACTCCTCTTGGGCTTTTTCGGCGTTAAACATGAACTTGCCAATCAATTGCTCCAAGACTACCGCGGACTGTGTGATAAGAATCTCGTCACCTTCGACCCAGGGATCAGGGGAGCCGCCAGGCTCTAAACCTATGTACTGGTCACCCAGCAGACCGCTGGTTTGAATCAGTGCAAGAGTATCGTTGGGAATGTTGTCATAGGTGGTGCTGATACGAATGGTAACAACCGCTTCATAGGTTAGCGGGTCCAACTCTACCGATTCAACTGAGCCTACTTTGACGCCGCCAATAGTGACGGGTGCCCGCGGCTTCAGATCGCCCACATTCGTAAATCTGGCAATCACGGAATAGCTTTCTGAATGCAGTGCACCGCGCAAATTAGTGGCCTGGGAGGCCAGGATGATCAGCGCCGCTATGCCGATCACCAGGAATAGTCCTGCCACCAGTTCTACAGAATGTTTGGTTCTCATAGTTGTTACTTTTTATCCAACGAAAAAGGCCGACATAATAAAGTCGACGATTAAGATCATGATGGCGCTTACTACAACAGTCTGGGTTGTGGCCTGTCCGACGCCCTGGCCGGTGGGCTTCGCGTAATAACCCTGAAAAACCGCTACCAGACTCACCAGACCGCCAAAGACCATGCTTTTCCAGAAGCCATTCATATAGTCAGCGGAAAAATCCACAATCTCGCGCATGTTGCCCCAAAATACGGCATTAGCCACATCCTGAATGCCCACGATATACAGCAGACCACCCAACAGCACCGTAACATTAAGCAGCGCGGTAAGAACGGGCACTGCCAGCAGGCCGGCGATGAACCGGGGCAAGGCAATGCGTTCAATGGGGTCAATGGCCATCAGCTCCATTGCCGATAGCTGCTCGGTGGCGCGCATCAAGCCGATTTCTGCAGCAATGGCGGTTCCGGCTCGACCCGCGAATAACAGGGCGGTAAGTACCGGCCCAAGTTCTCGAAACAGCGTCTTACCCAGGATCATACTGGCTGCATCGGTTGCTCCAAACTTCACCAGTGCTTCGTAGAATTGCAGGCCCAAGACCAGCCCTAGAAAGAAGCCGCAGGTCATGATGATCACCAATGACCGGACTCCGATCAAATAGATTTGCTGCATGGTTTGTCGAAACAGCACCACGCTGGGGCGTGCCTGTGCCAGCATTCGTCCGGTAAAAGTTACGGACCGACCTAATCCTCGCAGCGAGTCCAGCATTACGGTGTGTACAACGCCACGAGATTTTTCTATTTGGCTCATGCTAGTAAGTCCGCCGCCAGGTCATTTGCCGGGTAATGAAACGGCACCGGTCCGTCAGACAATCCCAGCATGAACTGCTGAACCTGTGGGTCTGTGCTGCTTTTAAGATCTGCTGGTGTCCCCTCACCGGCAACCTTTCTGTCAGATAGTATGTAGGCATAATCCGCCAAAGTATCCACTTCTTTTACATTATGGCTGACTACGATACTGGTAGAGCCAAGCACTTGATTAGCCGTTCGAATAAGGCGAGATACGGCGGACACTGTGATGGGGTCCAGACCCGTTAGCGGCTCGTCGTAAAGCACCAAAGCTGGATCCATAACAACAGCACGGGCAAACGCGACCCGTCGCGCCATACCGCCCGACAACTCCGAGGGCATGAGATACGCAGCGCCCCGCAGCCCCACTGCATGCAATTTCGCAAGCACCAGACGGCGAATGAGTGGTTCCGGCAAATTAGTGTGTTCACGTAGCGGAGTTGCCACGTTTTCGAACACGTCCAGGTCTGTAAACAAGGCACCATTTTGTAGCAGTACGCCGAGATTTCGGCGGTGATTGTAGAGCTGCTTATGGTTCATTTCGGCGACGTTCTGCCCGTCCACCAAAATGCGACCACTATCCGGAATAAGTTGCCCCGCGATGAGTTTTAGAATGGTGGATTTGCCGACGCCCGAGGGACCCATGATGGCTACGATGGAGCCTTTTTTAATACGCAAGTCTACGCTATCTAGAATTTTACGAGGGCCGCGGCTAAACGATAGGTTTTCAATATGTATTGCGGTGTCTGACACCCAGGTGTCCCTTATGTAAATCCAAAAAGACCCGACAAAATCATCTCGCGTTCGGGCGGTAGGTACGCACACTTTACGCTGCAAGATATGGCAAGCATACAAAGATTGGGTGAAAAGGTCATAAAACAATTGCTAAAAACGCAAACATTGAGCACAAAAAAATCGGGCCCGCTTAAGCGAGCCCGATTTGGGTCTAGCACTAAACCTGTTCAGGCTTAGGGATCAACGCTTCCGAACAAGCTCACGCCAGAGAAGGAGCTATATGCGCGGATACTGATGTACCAGGTACCGGCGGTCGGGTTGTTGAATGAGCAGTTCTCGTTGTTGCCGTTGCGATACGGACGGCAATCGTAGCTGCTGGTTGTTGGCTGAGCGCCGTAGCGTACGTACAGATCCGCATCACCGGAACAACCGCCAATGTTTACATCCAGCTCAGAGTAGCCAGCTGGAACTTCCAGGGTGTAGTGCAACCAATTGC
>CAZVYE010000064.1:0-7154 GCA_964630895.1 uncultured Gammaproteobacteria bacterium
TGGGGTAGGTGAAACTGGTAAATTGATAAAATGTTTCAGTGTCATCCTGGTGACCGGCAAACCCGCTTACGGTGCCAATGCCCGGCAAGTCTACTTCACGTACTTCAGTGCCATCCTTATCAAAAACCATCACCCGATTCTTCGCGTCGCTCATATAGTTCACGACGAATTGGTCGTTCAAATAGGAAACGCCGCTAATAACGTCCTTTGCTTCCGGAATAATTTCTTTCCAATTTTCCTTTTCAGGATTCTCTGGGTCGATTCCGATCAAACGGTAACGGTCTGCGCTCTCGTCAGTGAGGAAGTAGAAGTAGTTCTCATCGTTGCCAATGGGCTGATAGGAATTTTCGAATTCGCTGATCAGTTCTACAAACTCACCATCTTCCTTGGTTAGATCCTTATAGAAAACCAGATTGCGCGAATCTGTACCTTGCCATACGTACAAGAACAAATAGCGATCATCATCAGAAACTCCCGCACCAAAGCCCCATTCTTTATGGTCTGGACGCTCGTAAATGAGTTCGTCCTCGGACTGTGGCGTGCCCAGCGTATGGAAAAATACCTTCTGGTTGTAGTTGACTGCTTTTAGCTCATCCTCACCTTGCGGCGCGTCATAAGCACTGTAATAAAAGCCAGAACTGTCCGGAGCCCAACTGGCGCCGGAGAATTTAGACCATTTAACTGCGTCCTCAAGGTCTTGACCATCACTTATCCTGCGAACTTTCCAGGTGCGCCAATCAGAGCCGCCTTCGGAAATGCTATATGCAAGGTATTCTGCGTTCGGAGACATGGCGATAGTAGAAACAGAGGTCGTACCGTCATCCGACAGCGTGTTGGGGTCCAATAGCTCGCGAGCCTCTCCGTCCAGCCCCTCTTGAACATAAATTACAGACTGATTTTGCAAGCCATCATTCTTACGGAAGATATACGTGTTTCCTTCCTTTGAAGGGAGGTTATAGCGTTCGTAGTCGATCAGTTCGGTCAAGCGAGCTTCGATAGCTTCTCGATAAGGAAGCTTTTCCAGATGGGCGAATGTGATCTCGTTTTGTGCTTCGATCCATTCTGCTGTTTGCTCGGAATCCAACTCCTCGAGCCATCGATAGGGGTCTGCTATCTGCTGCCCGTGATACTCGTCTACTTGATCGACCGTAGCGGTTTCTGGATACACGAATTCTACATCGTAGGCGTTCGCCTCCACTTCTGTGTTTGCATCCTCAGTAACGGCGACCTGCTGTGTCGAATCCGCATCAACCTCGTTAGTAGCAGTATTCGGATCTTCCGAATCAGAGCAGCCGCTTAGCATTGCGGCAAGCAGTATGGCACTCGCAAAACGATTGCGATTAAACATGATCGTGTTCCCTCCAGAGATTATTTGCCGTCATCGGCGATAAAGCGTGGTCCCTTGCCAGCAGTTTTTTCATACACTCCGTCACCGGCACGTTTATATTGAGTGAAACCGTGCTTTGAGAAGTTTTTTGGGTCCAGGGTGTCGGATTGATTTCCAAATGCCTTGCCACCCAGATGTGGCGCACAAATGACTTTCTCGACCGGGCTCAAGCATTTGGGGCAAGCCGGCAGGGCGTCATCAGCAATTTTCTGCAAGGCTTCAAAGCCATCTTTGCAGTGACTGCAATGGCGATCGGTCGTTGGGGCGTATTGATAAAATGGCATGGGTTGTCCTTACGTGGCGAGAAGGGGCGAGTGCTCGCCCCTTCGGCAGCTATGCCATTTATTTGACGTCGTGCATCCCTTTTTTCAATAAGGGAGAAATGACCAGCATGAAAACACCTACGCCAAGACCGACCCACATGAGAAATACAAATAACTCATTGTAAGTGGCCAGTGCCGTTGCTACGTCTGCTGTTTCTCCGGCAGCCGTATCCACCGAAGCCAAGACACTCAAACGAGCCGCAATCGTCTCAGAAAGGGCGGTAGCAAGGAACCAAGTTCCCATGCTGACGCCAACAACTCTGGGAATCGATAGTTTGGTCACCGCGGACAAGCCAACCGGTGAAAGACACAGTTCGCCAGTTGTGTGTAACAGATAGGCTAGCACCAACCAAATCGCGCCGACTTTGCCTGCTTGATCAGGGAATTGCGCTCCCAGAACTAATGCGCCGAAACCGAGACCCGCTTGGATAATACCCAGGCCAAACTTAACTGGTGTAGATGGGTCAGCATCCTTTTTATCCAGCCAGGTCCAAAGTCGCGCAAATGGAATCGCGAGAAGAATAATGAAGCCGGCATTTAGCGAACCAAAGTTACTCGCTGTAGGTTGGAATACAAATTCGGTAGGGCTGGTAACGTTTGCATAGACATTGCCCTGATAGAGGAGGTAGCCAAATACAGCCAACGAAGAGATGGCCAACGTGGCAAGCGCGCCGCCGTACCAATCTTTCTCATGCCCGTGTAATGAAACATCGTCTCCACTGCGCATGTGCAGGAAGGCAAGAAACGCGAAGGCAAACGCTACAACTGTAGACAGCAACGGTACAAGTATCGCGATGACTGTGCCCGCTACGATGGCTATGAGTGACGCATTCATACGCAGAGCTTGGAACGCCAGGAATAATCCGATGAGCAGGAATGGTGCCGACGATGCATAGAATATCCATGCGTCTTCAGAGGTTAGCATGCTCGATATTACGTCACGATCTACAACGCGATCCGCAAATAGCGTCATGGAAGCTGCTGATTGTTCAAACAGTGCCCAGAAAACAATCGTCGATAAAATAAGGATCATTAAGACGACGGTTTGACCATATTCTTTGGAGCTGTGACGCATGAAGCCGTAAGTCACGAAAAGCGCTGCAGAAATACCCATTGCGCCAAGCCAAAGGTCTCCCAACCCAAATGCCCAAAGTAAGCCAAGCACCACGGAAACGACAGCGAGTATGTATGCGATTGGATCGGTCTTGTGCTTCTCGCCGTGCATCATGGCGTATAGGATCAAGCCAACGATGGCAACCATCAGCAAGCTGTTTTGCGCTAGATGAACCACAGGCTCGTTCTGCACCAGCAACCACAAAAGGGCTAGTGCTGGGAGGGTAAGAATGTAGATCCACCATTCTTTGGTAACGCCCGCAACCTTAGTCGTTAGTCTCTCTTCGTCGCTGGGGTCAGCATGACCGTATAAATACTTTTGGCCCCACAAGAAAGTAAACAGACCAACGATCATGCCGATTCCTGCGGCACCAAAGCCGTATCCCCAGCCGTACTTTTCACCCAACCAGCCACAGAGCAGAGTTGCGACAAAAGAACCGATATTGATGCCCATGTAAAAGATGGTAAAACCAGAGTCGCGGCGAGCATCACCCTTCGGATAGAGTTTTCCTACGATGGTAGAAATGTTGGGTTTCAAGAAACCAACGCCTGCAACGATCAGCGCAAGCGCCAGGTAAAATACCTTCAAAGCGCCTAAATCTCGGTTTACGACATCCTCCGCGAGCGTTGTACCAGCTTGGAGTACTGTTCCATCTGCCAGCGTTACTGCGGCAGGCAGAACCGTACCGGCGGCATACGCCACGGCCTGATCGCCCTCCACGGCCATGAGAATATGTCCGAGTGATAACAATATACCCCCGAAAACAACTGCTTTGCGCATTCCTAAATAGCGGTCAGCCAGTAATCCTCCGATTACGGGTAGCGCGTATACCAGACCTGCATAGGCTCCTAGCACAAGGTAGCCGTCGGCGTCAGAGAACAGGTGGTATTTCACAAGATACAGTACCAGGAGGTACTTCATTCCATAGAAGGAAAAGCGCTCCCAGAGCTCTGTTGCAAAACAAACGTACAATCCGGTCGGGTGCCCGAACAGGTCTAAGTGCGGGTCAGTAGGCCCGACTCGGTGGGGCGTATTGGCAGTTTCTTGAGGCGTCATCGTTTTCTCTTGGACTTGAGTTGTGTTAGACGGAAGTTAATGTCACCGCGATGTCGGCTTGTACCGATCTTGTCTACGCATGACAGGAAATCGCGTTGTATACACTAAAACTAGCATTCAACGCAAAGAAGTGCTGATCAGTAAATGCGCAATTCGTGCGCGTTTACTGGGCTAAATTCAGCACAGTTAGAAATTTAGGCAGCTTTAGCCACCAAAGTCATAGTTCATCTTTGGCTGAGGCTCCTGCAAGAAATTACCCTGGACAAAGTTCACGCCAGCCTGCCAAAGGATCGACATGCTGGAAGCGTCTTCGACAAACTCCGCAATGGTAATCTTTCCTTGTGCGTGGGCCTGGTTGGAAATCTCTTTGACCTTCTCTTGGTTTTCGGCACTCTTGGGCAGATCGTGCATAAACGCTCGATCGATTTTCAAATAATCCGCGCTCAGGTGCTTCAATATCTGGAAAGAGTTCAGGCCGCTACCAAACTGCTCCAGGGCAAACCCACAGTGGAGCTGCTTGATGCCTTTTAAGAATTGCTTGGCAGGCTTGAGATTGGTCATGACTTTGGATTCTGGCATTTCAAATACCAGATGCTCACCGCTGATACGATGTTTCTTGAGACTCTGCGCCAACCAGGGCAGCAGCTTGGGCTGTGCAACCGTTTGTGGAGCCAGTTTCAAGAAGAACTTAAATTCCTTACTGGTATCAACTACCTTTGCTTTCAGCGCATCTATGGATTTTTCGATAATCCAGCGATCCATATCCACCATCAGCGCGTGGTCGGCAATGGCAGGCATGAACTGACCAGGAAGAATTTCTTCCCCCTCGCTGGTAATCATACGTACCAGTACTTCGTATCGCTCGCCTTCTTCACCGTGCAAACTAACGATTGGCTGAAAATATAATTTGAGCCGCTCTTCTTTGATTGCGGCACGGACGGTTTCGATCCAGCGGATATTGTCCTCGCCATCCGCAGAAGAAATTTTTGATGGGTCGTAAATCTCGACTTTGTTGCCGCCATCCTGGCTAGCCTTGTGGGCAGCGCCACTGGCAATCGAAAGAACATCCTGCGCATCGGTGACGCTCTCGGTGATGATGGTTACGCCCACGCTAACGGTCAAAGTGATCGAAGCAGTACCCACGTCGGAAATATGGGCTTCTACCGCGGCGCGGAGTTTATCGGCCCACTGTTGCGCCTGTTCCAAGCTCTTACCAGGCAGCATGATGGCCAGGTTCTGATCGCCAAAGCGCGCAGGAACATCTTGTTCGGTCAATTTGCCTCGAATAACCTCCGCTAAATCACCCAGGATCAGGTCAACACCGGCCAGACCCACTTTGTCCAGCGTGTGCTTGAAGTTGTCGATATTTACGTAGGCTATCGCAGGACCAACCTCGTCATGTCCCACCTTTTCGATCTCGTCATTAAGGACTTGGGCCATGTATTGGCGATTGTATAGTCCCGTAACCAGGTCGCGATTTTTCAGGTCGGTGAGTTCTTCGGCCAGCCTTGGATCTACCGATTTATCGCGAATGACGATCTGTGTGCAAGGCTCGCCTTCGATGCTCGCCGGTGAAAATTCCATCAGCGCGTCTTTAGTGCTGCCGTCCGGCATACGGGTCTGAATTTCGATATGGTCCGGTGGCGGCTGGCCTTTACTTAAGTCTTTGAGTATCTCGCGCAGCTGCTTGGTGTGGTCTCCAGCAACCATATCCAGAATGGAGTAGCCTGCAAGATCGTCGAAATCCTCATGGCCAAACATGTTCAAATACGCGGAGTTAGCATAAACATGCATGCCCTCATGCACGTAGGCAATGGGGTCGCGAGAACTATCTAAAAGCGCGTGATTGCGTTTTTCGCTTTCTTTCAGCGCCGTTTCCAAGGTCTCCAGGCTGCGTCTTGCTTCCAGGTCGGTACGAGCGGTCTTGACCATTTGAACGGCCAGGTCCGAGTGCTCACTGCTTGTTGCGGTTATGGCACCGTCGGCAACGGCTTTGGCAAAACTTTCCGCATTAAAGTCGTCCAGCAGGGCGATAATTGGTACATCTTTGCCGGACTTTTCAACCAGCTCAGCGATGCTCTTAATTGGCATCTCTTCATGATCTACATTAGCCAGAATAAGATCCAGTCGCTGGCGCTCCAAGGCACCCTGGATTTGATCTAGGTCTTCTGCAGTAGAGGGGCGCACCGCTATGCCAGCATTGCGCAATGCGCTAAGCTGATACTCGGCATCTTCCAGCGATAACTCAATTACCAGCAATCGCAGGATGTCATCACTCTTCAAAACATTCTCCCTTGTCTGCTGTTGGTGGATCAGCAGTCGCGTATATTTTTGGCTGCGTCTGGTGGAATTGCGCAACCATATTTTTATCCGATCAACGGTCTTTTATATGATTTTAGCGGGAGATTCTACCCAACGGTGTGAATTGCCGTGAAATTGTCACCCAAATTCATTCATATTAAAGGGTTTCTTCATAGAGGCGTTTTAGAGTCTGCACCGGCCTCCTCACGTACCAGCCGCGGGAGCAGATAGCCTGGCATGCGTGCTCGCAGTTGTGCGACGAGATCTTGTGCGTCGGAATCGGAAACCGCGAAATGGGCCGCGCCTCGTACCTTGTCCATCTGGTGCAAGTAATAAGGAATGATTCCCAGATAAAATCCCTTGGCCCATAAATCTTGCTGGGCAGTCAGGCTGTCATTTATCCCACGCAAGAGCACGGCTTGATTGAACAAGGGAACGCCCAGTGCGCGAAGTCGTTTAAGACTCTCTTGCGCGGCAGGGGTGAATTCGTTTGCATGATTCACGTGCAAGACCATGGAAACTGTAAATGGCAAGCTTGCGAGCCATTCCAGCAGCTTGTCATCAATTCGCGAGGGTAGTACTACCGGTATTCTGCTATGGATGCGTAGTCGTTTGACGTGGGAATGATCGCGAAGCTGTTCCGTCAATCGGCTCAGCTTCTCCGTCTTTAAGGTCAGTGGATCGCCTCCGCTAAGTATTACCTCGGATATTGCGGCATTTTTGCCAATGTAATCCACCGCCTGTTTCCAGTCATTCGCACTGGCAGTGGATTGACCATAGGGGAAGTGCCGCCGAAAGCAGTATCTACAGTGCACGGCACACGCGCCAGTTGCTATCAGTAACACGCGACCTGAGTACTTATGTATAACGCCTGGAGCGACTGTGGCGGCATCGTCACCAACCGCATCGTTGTTATAGCCCGGGACATCTTCCGTCTCCGCATACGCAGGCCAAAACTGCTGCCCCAGCGGAT
>CAZVYE010000064.1:7164-17754 GCA_964630895.1 uncultured Gammaproteobacteria bacterium
CTTGGGTTTGACCAATTAATTGCGGCTCGCATTTCCGCCGATACCTTCAAAGCAAACATTGATTGCGCTTGCTGGTGAGCAGGGGTGCCAGCCAGGGTGAGGTTCTGAGCAAGCGCCCGATCGGCAGCATCCCGCAAATCGGTTTGCCAACGTCCTGTGATGCTGGGCGCATCGCCTGGGTGAGCGGATTTGGCCAATTTTAGCTCAGTAGTCATTATTCCAGATTAGGTGATGTGGTTCAGTCTGACCTGCGGATTGCGCTACAATGGTCGGAATACCTTGGCGAAACAGTCGGCTTTTGAAATGTGTCGGCTAAGAGCCGATTCACATATTCTATTGGGAACAACGAACAATGGCGAGCTATAGCACAAACGAATTCCGATCCGGACTCAAAATCTTGTTGGATGGAGATCCCTACAATATCGTAGAAAACGAATTTGTTAAGCCGGGCAAGGGGCAGGCATTTAACCGCGTACGCGTGCGCAACCTTAAGACAGGGCGGGTTGTTGAGAAGACGTTTAAGTCAGGCGAGTCGGTTGAAGCTGCAGACGTATTCGAGCAAGAGCTGCAATATCTCTACAACGATGGAGAGATGTGGCACTTCATGAACCCATCTTCTTTCGAGCAACTGGAAGCGGACGAGCATGCGGTTGGTGAGTCGGCCCAGTGGCTGAAAGAACAGGACATGTGCCAGGTCACCACGTGGAATGGCTCTCCCATTATTGTAGAAGCGCCAAATTTCGTTGAATTGACGGTTACCGAAACCGACCCTGGCGTGCGCGGTGATACCAGCGGTGGCGGCAACAAGCCGGCGACGCTCGAGACCGGTGCGGTGGTGAAGGTTCCACTGTTTATTAACGAAGGTGAAGTGCTGCGCATAGACACCCGCAAGGGAGAGTACGTATCACGCGTCAAGGACTAAGCAACTGGCAACCCACAGCTGCAAGAGAGGCGATTCTGCTGCGCGCGGAGTTATTCGACTACGTGCGCGAATTTATGCGCGAGCGCGATGTTCTCGAAGTAGAAACGCCTGTTCTGTCCCGCGCTGGCAATACTGATCCAAATATCGAGAGTTTGTGCGCCCACCACGGGGATGATCAAATTGGTTGGCTGCGCACCTCCCCAGAATTCCCCATGAAGCGCTTGCTGGCTGCGGGCTACAGTGACATCTACGAATTGGCCAAGGTATTTCGGGCGTGCGAACAAGGGCGTAAGCACAATCCTGAATTCACCATGTTGGAGTGGTACCGCAGTCGCTACACATATCGAGATCTGGCAAAAGAGACCGCAGAGCTAATAGTTGGTGCACTGGCTCTTGTAGGGCGCAATGTAGAGGTATCTGAGGTTAGTTATGCATCGCTGTTTGACCAATTGCTGGGGATTGATGTACTCCACTGTAGTGATGAAGAGTTGCAAGAGCTTGTTCAATCTCGTAATTGGTACCAAGGTCCCTTAGACCGCACCGCATGCCTGGATATTGCTTTTAGTCTTGGTATAGAACCCCAGCTACCCCGCGATAAAATTACGTTGGTGTATGGATACCCCGCATGCCAGGCAGCCCTGGCAAAATTGCACGCTGATGGCCATACCGCGCAGCGCTTTGAGGTATTTTTGGGCACCACGGAATTAGCCAACGGCTACGGCGAGCTGGATGGCTCTGATGCTGTCGCCAAAAGACTGCACGACGAAAACCAAACGCGCGAAACTCGCGGACAGCAAACCATGCCGGTAGATCAAAATCTGATCGCAGCGGCTGCGACGGGCTGGCCCGGCGTGGCTGGCGTTGCACTTGGTATTGATCGCTTGCTCATGGCCATGCTGAATGTGAATCACATCAACGACGTTATCGCATTTCCTTCAGAAAGAGCATGACGCGAGCGCACAAGAAGTAGAAAAAATAACAATAAAAAGAGGTAAGTATGGATAAATTAACGGTGATAAAAGCAGGCTGGGTTGTTCCGGTTCTGCCCAAACAGCAAGTTTTTGCCGATCACGCGGTCGTAGTAGAAGACGACTGCATTCTAGAAATCATACCCAATGCAGAGGTTGCAGAGCGTTATCCGGATGCTGCGGTGGTTGATCGTACCGGCCACGCGCTGTTGCCCGGTCTGGTAAATGCTCACACCCACTCGCCAATGACCTTACTGCGAGGCATTGGGGATGACATGCCGCTCATGCCATGGCTGGAAGAGCGAATCTGGCCGGTAGAAGGCAAGTTTGCAGATGCCAGCTTTATTGCCGATGGTACCAATTTGGCGCTCGCAGAAATGATCAAAGGTGGTACAACTGCAGCGATCGACATGTACTTTTTCCCCAACGTGGTTTGTGAGGTTTCGGCAAAGGCAGGGTTTCGCATGACCGCGGGAATTATCGTGATTGAGTTCCCCACACCCTGGGCGGCAAATCCTGAAGAATATTTTGCCAAAGGGCTGGAAATGCATGACCAGTACCGCAGTCATCCGCTAATTACCACGACGCTGGCGCCCCACGCCCCGTACACTGTGAGTGACGCATCATTCGAACGCATACGAACCTTGAGTAATCAGTTGGATATTCCGGTTAATGTGCACTTGCATGAGACCGCAGGAGAGGTCGCTGAAGGGCTGGACAAGGATGGGCGTAGACCGTTTCGTCGACTGGCGGACATGGGTTTGATGAACGAGAACATGATTGCCGTCCACATGACCCAGCTGGAAGACCATGAGATTTCCTGGTGTGCCGACAACGGCGTTTCTGTGGTGCATTGTCCAGAGTCAAATATGAAGCTGGCCAGCGGTTTCTGCCCGGTAGAACAAATGCGGCAAGCGGGTGTCAATGTAGCGCTGGGCACAGATGGCGTTGCCAGCAACAATGATCTGGATATGTTTGGTGAAATGCGTACGGCTGGTTTTATCGCAAAAGGCCGCAGTGGCGATGCAACTGCAACACCAGCCCATTGGTTGCTGGAGATGGCAACTATCAATGGCGCCAAAGCACTGGGCTTAGAGGATAAAATAGGCAGTATTGAGGCTGGCAAACAGGCAGACCTGGTCTCGGTTGAGTTGGATCGACTGGAAACACTGCCCATGTACGATGTGATCTCCCACCTGGTATACGCCACCGGACGACATCAGGTCAGTGACGTTTGGATTGCGGGCCGGCGAGTGTTGAAAGACCGAGAGTTGACCACCTTGGATGAAGCGCAGTTACTGGAGCGAGCGCGTCATTGGGGACAGCGCATAGGCGCGGAAATAGCAGAAAACTAAACAGAGATATGACTGAATCGAACAACCAAGCTGCAGATCCAGCAGAACTGGAAAAGTTTAATGCGATGGCCTCATCCTGGTGGGATCCAGATGGTGACTTTCGGCCGCTGCACGACTTGAACCCGATTCGCATGGAGTTCATTGCGCAGCACTGTAATTTGGCAGAAGCGCGAGTGGCGGATGTGGGCTGCGGTGCTGGTCTGCTCTCCGAGGCCATGGCCAAAGCGGGAGCTGCGGTTACCGGTGTTGATCTCGCCGCAGCAGCTTTGGACGTGGCAAGACTCCATTTGCATGAGTCTGAGCTGGATGTTGATTATCAGCTCACATCGGTATTTGACTTCGCGCAAAGCCATCCTGCTGCTTTTGATATCGTCACGTGCCTTGAGATGTTAGAACATGTTCCCGATCCCGAAGCCACTTTGGCCGCTGCTGCCAGACTGCTCAAGCCTGGCGGTAAACTGTTTGTTTCCACTCTGAATCGCACGCTTCGCTCATTCTTATTAGGCATAGTTGGCGCTGAATATGTTATGAATCTGCTGCCACGCGGCACCCATACCTACACCAAATTCATCAAGCCGTCTGAAATGCGCAGCGCGGCACGCAGAGCAGGGCTTAGCCTGGAAGCAATAAAAGGCTTGCATTACGATCCAGTGCGACGAAAGGGATGGCTCAATGAAGACCCTTCGGTCAATTACTTGATGGTTTTCTCGCGCTAATCTCATGCATTTAACATCCATAGAAACTTACTTGTTCGATTTAGACGGCACGCTCCTGGATACTGCACCCGACATGTGTGCAGCGGTCAATCGCCTGCGTCGCGAACATGATCTAGAACCGGTGGACTTGGACGTAGTTCGACCTTTCGTATCACGCGGGTCCCGCGGTGTGCTGGGTATTGCCATGCCCAGCCCGGAAAGCGAGGACCAATATGCGCTTTGGCAGCAGAAGTTCTTGGATTATTACGAAGCAGATATTGCTGACAATACGACCTTGTTTCCGGGGTTTGAGGAGTTGCTGTCCAACATTGAGGCTTCGGGAAGGGCATGGGGTGTGGTGACAAATAAGCCCTACTGGCTGGCGGAACCCCTGATGCGGAAGCTGGGTTTGTTGGAACGCTGTGGCGTGCTGATTGGCGGGGACTCTCTGGCCGAACGCAAACCGCATCCGCTGCCGGTGACCTACGCCATGCAGCGTCTGGGTGGTGCTGCCCACAGCACGGTGATGGTTGGCGATGATGAACGCGATGTGGCTTCCGGAAAGGCTGCAAACGTTTATACCATCGCTGTGGGATATGGCTACAATCCACCGGGAGAAGATCCCACCCAGTGGGGCGCAGATCTTTTTATTGCTGAACCAGAAGAGCTGGCCGCTGCATTGGCGACGCAACCATCGAGAAACTGCGTATGAGTTGGTGGCAGCAACTCGATAGCTCCACCCAGTGGTGGATTAGTCATTCGGTAGCTTTGCTGATCGGAGCCGGCGTATGCGCGCTGGTTGCAGCAATCCTCGTGGCTAAGAAACGCGATGCGCTAGAGCGGCAAATTTTGGGTCTGGAAGCAGAAATGGAAGCCGAGCGGCGCGTTGCCACAGAGCGTGAGCGCGCATTTGTCGAGCAGCGAGAGCAGCTCGAGGCATCATTTAGCCACCTCTCTACGGAGGCGCTAAAGCGCAACACCGAGGCGTTTCTCAATCTGGCACAACAACGCTTCAAAACGCATCAAGTAAGCGCCGATGCACAGCTGCAAGAGCGCAGTAAGGCGATTGAAAATCTGGTTAAACCCATTTCAGATGCCTTGCGTAAGACAGAAAACCAAGTGCGCGAAATGGAAAAAGAGCGCAAGCAGGCTTTTGGCGCACTAGAGCGGCATCTGGACCTGCTGGCGACCGATCACAAAGCCTTGCGCCAGGAAACCCGTAATCTGGTTTCTGCTTTGCGTCGTCCGGAAGTACGCGGTCGTTGGGGCGAGATGACGCTCAAACGTCTGGTCGAGCTGGCTGGCATGGTGGAGCACTGTGATTTCGAAGAACAAGCGCAGGTCAGCGGAGATGGTGGTCGGTTCCGCCCAGATATGCTGATTCATCTGCCCGACGATCGTCTCATCGTGGTGGATGTCAAAACGCCGCTGGATGCCTATCTGACTGCCCAGGAAGCACCAGATGATGCCAGTCGCGAAAAGGCCATGATGCAGCATGTAAGGAATGTGCGGGAGCGGGTGCGCGAGCTGTCACAAAAAGCCTACTGGGATCAGTTTTCCAATAGCCCGGACTTTGTGGTGCTTTTTATTCCGGGTGAGCAGTTCCTGGCGGCTGCCATGGATCGTGATCCTGGTTTGCTGGAGAATGCGCTGCAAAATCGGGTGATTCTGGCATCGCCTACCAGCCTGGTTGCCTTGCTCAGGGCGGTGGCTTTCTCCTGGCGCCAAGTCGATATGATGCGCAACGCGGAAAAGATTCGGGCGCTGGCGGAAACGCTGCACAAGCGCGCCGGTATTTTTACCGAACACTTTCGTAAAGTTGGAAAAGCCCTACAATCCAGTGTTGACCATTACAACAGCACATTGGGCTCGTTTGAGCGCAATTTTATTCCAGCAGCTCGAAAACTTGAGGATCTAGGCGTGCGCGCCACCAAAGAACTCGAGGAACCGCCGCCAATCGATAAGAAGGTCAGGGAATGACGACGCAAACTGCTGACCAATCAATTCAAGATCCAGATTATCCGGTGGCGCGGGTATTTCTAGCTTCGGATACCCAAGCGCAAGCCGATGCACTGGTTTTCGTTAGAGAGCAGCTTTGGCATGCCTTGCTTACGGTAAGTGATGCGGGTGTCCTACAAACAAAATGGCACTGGTGGCTGGAAGAATGGGAGCGCTGGGCACAGGGTAATCAGCGTCATCCCCAACTGGCGGGTGTCAAAGCGCCAGAACAAATGGGCGGTGCTGCTGAGGTTTATGTCGATGGCCTGACCAGACTGCTGATAGAACAGCATGGTTTGCCCGCAACCTTCGACGAGGTATTGGACTGGAGTGCCGAGCAGGGCAGCAAATGTGCTGGCTTGTGGTGTGCTCAGAACGACGCACTGGACCTGCCAGCGCTTGAGCTCAGTTCGCTCTTGTCCTATCAATGTGCTTTGGTGGAGCGGAATCGTTTTCTTTGGCCAAGTTCTTGGTTAGCCCAGCACCAGCTCACTCAGAACCAGGCCGCCTCTGACGCGCAGAAGATGGCCATGCTGCGGGAAGGTCTGGCGCAAGACGGTTTAACAAGATGGCAAGAAAGAAAGGTAAGTGCGACAGACGGTGCACTGGATAAATTGAGCTTAATTATGGACCGGATTGCTGCGGCAAAACTGCGCCTGTTCGCCCGAGGGCAACAGCCGATGCAGCGTCCCAGACGTTATGCTGTGGCGCGCTTGATCGCAGCATGGCGAGGTGCGAGGCTGGCAAAATGCTAGTAAGACTACTTTTCTTGATGGCGATTTGTTTGCCGACGATTGCTCTAACGCATCCACAGCACACCACTGCTACCGAAATCACTTATGCCGAGGAACCACGTCGGCTTGAGGTCAGCATGGAGTTGGCCACCGAAGACTTGGTTTTGTTGCACTCTGGCTGGGCGGATTCAGCAGCATTGTTCGCAGTCAGTGAAGACGCACGTAACAAGGCATTCGCTGGTTCGCTGCAGAAGTTGTTCCGAGTGTCTGCTGTGACAAATGAGAGCAATGTGCAAGAGAAGCTGACCTGGGTTGGGCACGAGCTGGGGCCAGTAAAGAGCTACTTCTATTTTGTAATTGAATTGGCTGGCGTGCGGTCCAAGCTGAACCTAAGTAACGATGTGCTCATTGAAGACGTGCCCGGGCAAATCAATAGCGTAGTACTGAAAGGCGCGGGGCCCAGACAAAGCGCGTTATTTAGCAAAGAGAATCGGACCAGCGTATTCCGCCTGCCGATTGATGAATGACGAATATCTACTAAGCTGTTGAAATATTGAGCACTCAGGCTTATATCAATGCGCAGCCTGTTGGCCAAATAAGAGTAAATTAGAGATCAATTATGGAAAATTCGGTACCAACCACAAAAGTCATGCCTGATATTGCCAACGAGGGCCGCGCCCGCGTTGGTGGCAAATTGAATTGGGTTGGTATGGACGATATCGAGGTCCCGGTCTCGTTAGCCGTGGAAGGCGGTCTGGCGCCCCAGGCTTCTGCAGCGGTTAGCGCGTTTGTAAACCTGCAGGAAACCCATGTTCGCGGCATCCACATGTCTCGCCTTTATCTGCTGGTGGATCAATATCTTAGCGAAACTCCCGTAACGCCCCAGTCTATACGCAAGCTCCTCAAGGAATTTCTTGTGTCCCACGGGGACTTGAGTGATGAGGCCTACCTGCGCCTGGAGTTTGACTATTTGGTGCGTCGACCCGCGCTGAAAAGCGAATTCTCTGGCTGGAAGCGATATCCCGTATTTATTGCCGGTTATTTAAATGGCGACGAATTGCGGCTTGAGATGGGCTCGACTGTGAAGTATTCCAGCACTTGCCCCTGTTCCGCTGCCTTGGCGCGACAGCTGATTCAAGATCAATTCAAAGAAGATTTTGGTTCCCAACAGAACGTCGATTTCGATGACGTACTGGCGTGGCTTGGCAGCGAGAAAGGAATCGTTGCAACGCCTCACAGTCAGCGCAGTCTCGCCGAAGTCAAAGTGGCACCGTGCCCCTCGTTGGACCTGTTCCCCGTCTTGGATCTTATTGACACCATTGAGCATGCGCTAAAGACGCCGGTACAGACTGCCGTGAAGCGGGAAGACGAGCAGGCGTTTGCTTTACTCAATGGCCAGAATCTTATGTTTTGTGAAGATGCTGCCCGTCGTATGCAGTCTGCGTTGCAAGAAGACGCGAAATATTTCGATTTCTGGCTACGCGCATCCCATCTTGAAAGCCTGCATCCCCATGACGCGGTCGCAGTTGCTGTCAAGGGTGTTCCCGGTGGTTTCAGCGCTGATGCAGCTGGCTAGATAATAACCACCCACCTGCAATTCGGCTGCAAACAGCCGGTTTGTGTCAAAAGTTCAAATTCCTCAGCGCGTTATTGGGTCCCAATGACGCGTTCTTCATTGAATCGCTGCATTCAATTAATTACAGTGTTTACTGTGATTAGTTTGCGCGGGCCCGCTAGCTCGCCCAACGGTAAGCATGTTACGCAGTAAATGTGCTGTCGTAGCCGGGGTTCAAAGAGAGGGATAATTGATGAATAGTAGTAATCTAGGCGAGACACTCAACCGCAATCTACGCAAGTCATTGCTGGCTCTGGCAGTGGCGGCGGTAGTTGCAGGTTGTGCAGGTGGGCCTGAGCCGCGCGATGAGGAAATGGCGAGGAAGCAGGCGGAGCAAGAACAAATGGAGGCGCGGCAGCAAGCCGCCAAAGAGGAACAGCAACGGGAAGCCGCTGCACGGCGAGCTGAAGCGCAACGCCAAGCCGCCCAACGCGAAGCGGAACAAGAGGAACGACGTGAAGCTGCGCGCAAGGCGCAAATGGAAAGAGAGGCAGAAGCCCAGCGTCGCGCAGAGATGGCTGAACGCAGGGCAGCTCAACAGCAAGCTGAAGAAAAAGCTGCTGCCGAGGCTGAAGCGAAAGCAGAGGCAGAAAGGCTTGCAGAGCAACGCGCTGCGGAACAGCGTCAAGCCGAACAAGAGCGTCGAGAAGCTGAACGCATGGCAGCTGCTCAGGCAGAGCAAGAGCGGCGCGCAGCTGAGCAGGAGCGGCAGGCAGAAGCGCAACGACTAGCCGAACAGCGAGCGCAAGCTCAGCGAGAGGCTGCCGAGCAAGAAGCTGCGGAACGCAGAGCCCGAGAAGAAGCTGTTGCGCAGACCGCACCAACGAGCACCCAAGCGGTACCAAAGTCCAACCAGGCAGGTGCTGCCGGCAGCGAAGGGTATCGATGTGATTTGGATCGACCAGCAGCCAGTGAAATCGCCCGACTGGGCAACGACCTGACTGCCGTCGGAGCTATCAGGGCGGGTAATGCAGATGGCACGATCCCGGCCTGGAATGGCGGAATTACCTCGGCCCCAGCAGGCTATTCGGTGGGCATGCATCATCCAGACCCGTTTGCTTCGGACAAGGTGTTGTTCACCATTGACCAAAGCAATTATCAGGAGTATCGGGATCGCCTGTCCGTTGGGCAAATTGCCATGTTTGAGCGCTACGACACGTATCGCATGCCGGTCTATCAGACGCGCCGTTCTGCATCATTCCCCCAGCGCACGTATGAAACCACCATGCAGAATGCGCGAACCGGTGCTCTTACGGCAGATTGTGAGGGCGTAACCAACGTATCGGAAGGCTTTCCATTCCCAATTCCAAAGAACGGCCCCCAGCTGATTTGGAATCATAAGATGAAGTACAAGGGTGTCGGCGCGGTTCGCTATAACAATCAGGTAGCGCCTACTTCCTCTGGAGCATATACCGTGATTCGTTTGCGCGAAGAAATTCTGGGTCTGTACTACAAGCCAGGCACGGATATCGCCGATATCAACAACATCTTGTTTTACTTCTACCAACTCGTGGAAGGCCCAGCGCGATTGGCCGGTAATGTCCTTTTAACCCACGAAACGCTGAATCAATCGGTCCAGCCTCGCCAGGTTTGGATTTACAATCCCGGACAGCGTCGGGTAAGACGTGCGCCGAACGTGGCTTATGACAATCCAGGCACAGCCTCTGATGGTCTACGAACCAACGATATGCTGGATATGTTTAACGGTTCTCTGGATCGTTACACCTGGACTTTGCAGGGCAAGCGGGAGATGTATGTTCCGTATAACTCTTACAAAGCCCACAGCGACTCAGTTTCTTATGATGATCTGGTCCAGCCAGGTCACCTGAACCCGGACCTGATGCGCTACGAGTTACACCGTGTATGGGTAGTTGACGCGAATCTGAAAGAAGGTGTTCGCCATATCAATCCTCGTCGTACCTTCTATATCGACGAAGACAGCTATCAGATCATGATGGTGGATCACTATGATCGTCAGGGCAATATCTGGCGAGCATCTGAGGCACACTCTATTAACTACTACGAGGTGCCCACATTCTGGTCTACCATCGAAGTACATAATGATCTGCAGGCAGGTCGGTACCTGGCGGTTGGCCTGGATAACCAGGAACAGGTGAACGACTTCAACTTCCAGGCAGTACCTGCGGACTTTACGCCACAGTCTCTGCGTACTCGCGGACGTCGTTAATTGCTAGATTTCTGCGGGCGCCCTCAGGGCGCTCGCAGTTTCCCTTCTGGTTAAACTCTGTCCCGTTTATTCTTCCGGGCTGCCCGAGACGATCAGCTGCGGGTCTATTCGTATA
>CAZVYE010000065.1:0-4074 GCA_964630895.1 uncultured Gammaproteobacteria bacterium
GACAGCGTTCTACCAGAGGCACCAGGGGAAGTAATTGGGGAAATTGGTGTAGCGGTTTACGTTGCAGTTGGCGAAGTGACAGCTGCAACTGTTGTTCTGCCGCGCTATTGACGTGAACGACCTTGTCCTTATCCACCAGGATAAACGCTGTGGCAAGACGGTCGAGCACAGCACGCTGCTCCGCGAGAATCATAGCGGCCCTAACCTTGCGGATTGCTGCTGATTAACCGCCGCGATTTCGAGGGTTATTTGGGTTCTGGATGGATTGCTGATGCACCTGAAAGGTAACCGAATCCGTCTTTGCAACCCGGCGACCATCGAAATCTACCACTTCGGCGTAGGCCTGATGAGAGCCTCGGAACACGTTGTCCAATGACACGCCAAAGTCAACGCCGCTGGCCACGCGCCGACCATCCATATAAAAGCGCACTGAGTGACCCGGTTGCAGTGGTGTCGACGTAGCTGCGCGGAGACTAAGACGCCCGCCTATATTGTGGAAGTTTTGGTCGTTCTTCGGGGAAATCATGCGCAGATCTTCGTAGTTCTTCTTCGGCGCTTCGTCCTCTTTCGAAGAGCTTGTGTTCGATGAGGGCGTGGTCACCTGGGTTGTTGGAGTGACCGAAATTCTGGGCAGATCCGCTTCTTTCGCATTTGGATCAGGTGGTTGATCGGTGTAGGTCACATTACCGTTCTCGTCGACGGTTTTGTAAATTGGCCCGGCCAGCACACCCAGGCTTATCATGAAGAGCCCCAAGATAGTCAAACCCTGGGTCGTAATATTCTTGCTATTCAAAAGTCGGTTCATTGCCCGCATCTCGCATTCCGCAGTATCTGCTTGCCTCATTGGACAATACATTGCGGTTCAGTTCCAGTTTTTAGCTGAACGAGAGCGATTATGCGTCTAAGTGGTTGCCGTTTGGCGATATAAGGAGTGCAGGAAGAACGGAAGCGATGCACCCACCCGCGTCGTGCAGGTGGGCGCCGGTATAACTCTTATAGCGAGTAGTACATATCGAATTCACACGGGTGCGTGCTCATTCTCAGACGCGTTACTTCCTGCATCTTCAATGCGATGTATGCGTCGATAAGATCATCCGAGAATACGTCGCCAGCTTTCAGGAATTCCCGATCGCTGTCCAGTGCTTCCAGAGCCTGGTCTAGTGCGTGACAGACTCGCGGTAAATCCTTCTCTTCTTCTGGCGGCAAATCGTACAAATCCTTGTCCATTGCAGAACCCGGATCAATCTTGTTACGAATTCCGTCCAATCCAGCCATTAGCATAGCCGCGAACGTGAAGTATGGGTTGCCGGTAGAATCACCAAAGCGCACTTCGATGCGGCGACCTTTGGGGCTACCTACGTGAGGCACACGAATTGACGCAGAGCGATTGCGCGCCGAATACGCCAGAATAACCGGAGCCTCAAAGCCTGGTACCAGTCGCTTATAGCTGTTGGTTGAGCTATTGGAAAACGCGTTGATTGCACGAGCATGCTTGAATATGCCGCCGATGTAATGCAACGCGGTTTCTGAGAGTCCGCCATATCCATCACCTGAGAACAGGTTGTTGCCGCCTTTCGCAATTGACTGGTGGACATGCATACCGCTGCCGTTGTCATTGACCAACGGCTTGGGCATAAACGTAGCGGTCTTACCAAAACCGTGAGCTACGTTGTGAACCACGTATTTTTGAATCAGAAGCTCGTCTGCTTTGCGCACCAGGGTATTGAACTTGGTGCCAATTTCACACTGGCCAGCGGTCGCCACCTCATGGTGGTGCACCTCAACAGGTACGCCCATGGCTTCTAGCGTCAAACACATGGCACTGCGCATGTCATGTAATGAATCTACCGGCGGAACCGGGAAGTAACCGCCTTTCACGCGAGGACGATGGCCACTGTTGGCTCCGTCATAATCGCGATTACTGTTCCAGGCGCCTTCTTCGCTGTCAATCGCAAATCCGCAACGATGCATGTGGGTTTCCCAACGCACATCGTCGAATACAAAGAACTCGGGTTCCGGCCCAAAGAAGGCCTCGTCAGCAATGCCCGAAGACTGCAAAAAGGCTTCGGCACGCTTGGCGGTAGATCGTGGACAACGGTCATAGCCCTGCATGGTGCTGGGTTCGAGCACGTCGCAACGAAGATTTAACGTTAGCTCTTCTGAGAATGGGTCCAAAACAGCTGACGATGGTTCGGGCATCAGAACCATGTCTGATTCGTTGATGCCTTTCCAACCCTGAATCGAAGAACCGTCAAACATTTTGCCTTCTTCAAAGAGGTCTTCGTCAACCATGGAAGCAGGCATGGTGACATGCTGTTCTTTTCCTAAAGTGTCGCAAAAACGCAGGTCAACAAAAGCTACGTCTTTTTCTTTAATGAGATCGAATACAGAATTTGCGTCGGTCATTGGGGTTCCATAAATTAAAAGTCATCGCAACTACAAAGCAATTGCTGTGCCAAACTCTGAGATGACACCAAAACCGAGTGTTTGCGACAATTTGGCGAATAACCAGCGCATTAAAAATGATGCCCAACCAACAAATTGCACCATAGCAGTGCAGCTTATGCACCCAGATGGTGCGCTATATGACTGCCAATAAAATCACGCCTAATACCAAGCGATAGATGACGAAAGGCAGCAGCCCGACTCGGTTCAGCAGCTTTAAGAACCAGTCGATGCAAAACCAGGCTCCAACACCGGACGCCACCACACCTACCAAGAATTCCCCCCAGGTCAGTGCAACCTGAGCAGCACTCATTTCAATGATGCTGTATACGCCTGCGGCAATAATTGCCGGGATGGCTAACAGGAACGAGAAGCGCGCCGCGGTTTCACGATCAAGACCCAGCATGATCCCTGCGGTCATTGTGACGCCGGAACGTGAAGCACCAGGTATTAGCGCAAACACCTGGGCCAAACCCATGGTAAAGGCATGCGAGCCTTGCAGTGGAAGGCCGACATTTCGGCGTGCTAATAGCTCAGCTACACCCAAAAGCACGCCAAAGCCTAAAGTGGACCAGGCAATCACCTGTGTAGCGCGAAGCTCTGCGGTGATGAAGTCCGCACCCAGGAGGCCGACCAATCCCAGCGGAATAGTTGCAATTACGACCCATGCGCCGAGCATCCACGGCCGCATCGTTGTGTGCACCGTAGTCTCTCCACCAGGGCTAAACATGGAAACTAAATCTTTCCGGAAGTAGATGATCACCGCGATCAGACTGCCCAGATGGACAGCAACATCGAAAATGACTCCTTCATCTGGCCAGCCCAAAAATCGGTTGGCCAGAATAAGGTGGGCCGAGCTGGATACCGGCAAAAACTCAGTGATGCCCTGCACCAGAGAAAGCAACAAGATTTGCAGGTACGTCATGTCAGCGATTCAGGCATTAACAGCAAACAGTTTGTACCAGTATGCAGGCATACGCATGCAAACTGCATGACAATCGAGAGGCACATCCAGGTTTGCTTCGGTATTAAGACTAAGTCCCTGATGCCAAATGGTGTCAACCAGTAACGCTCGGATTGAGTGTATACGTACCCATAATCTCAGCTTCGTCCAGGATGTGACCAGCCATGGCGGCTCGCACCTGATCCCCATCAAATTGCCCGCCCAAGTTCAGCGACGGCAAATCTAATGCGTATAGCCGAAAATGGTAATGGTGAATTATTTCATCATTCCAGGGTGGGCACGGCCCATCGTATCCCAGATAAGTTCCAGCCAGCTCGCTGCCCGCAAGAAAGTCGGTATATCCGTTGACACCCTGCAGGGCACCCGCAGGACCATCTGGGGCGCTCTTTCCATTTGCGGTCACGCCATCAGAGCAGCTGCCAGCTTCGATGTGACTTAACGCTGGTGGAATGTTGATCATGACCCAGTGGTAAAAATCTACCCGAGGCAATGATGCTGGCACGCTAACACCTTCTTGGTTTACGTCGTCAGCAGAAGACGGCACGTCCGGATCGATGCACAGCAACACCAAAGACTGCGCATCTTCAGGAACCCCACTCCAGGCCAGATGCGGATTCTTATTGCCCCCAAACCGCATGTGCGCCTCGGCGTCGGGCACTCAAAAT
>CAZVYE010000065.1:4084-17669 GCA_964630895.1 uncultured Gammaproteobacteria bacterium
ACTTCCATTGGAAAAGCTATTACTGATTAATCGCATGCTGTTACTCGGCGCCTGAAATTGCGTAAGAAATTTTGTAAATGACCCCGGCTTGGTCATCAGCGACCAAAAGCGAGCCGTCAGGGTGATTTATTATGTCAGCGGGTCGACCCCAATTCTGCTCCCCCTGGAGCCAGCCGGTCGCGAACGGCTCGTAGCTCACCACGTTATTTTGTGCATCGATACTGGCGATCATCACCCGATATCCTACTTTGCTACTGCGATTCCAAGAGCCGTGTTCGGCAACAAACAAACCATGCTCATATGCATTTGGAAACTCAGACCCAGTGTAAAAAGCAATACCCAACGGCGCGACGTGTGCCTGCAGCGGCTGAGCCGGCGCTATGAATTCATCACAAGAGTGCCCCTGACCAAACTCGGGATCCAATACCGAACCACCGTGGCAGTAGGGAAATCCAAAGTGCATGCCTGGTTTGGGCGCAAAGTTAATTTCACATGGTGGGACATCGTCTCCCATCCGGTCACGACCATTATCTGAAAACCAAAACTCTTGAGTCTCGGGATGCCAGTCAAAACCCACGCTGTTCCGTACACCTTCCGCATACACTTCGCGATTCTTGCCATCTGAATCCATGCGATAAATCGCGGAATAGCCGGCTTCGTCACAAACGTTGCAGGGTGCGCCTACTGGCACATACAACTTATCATCCGGGCCAAAACCCAGATACTTCCAGCCGTGATGTCGATCTGACGGAAACTCGTCGGTAACTACCACTGGCTTTGGCGGATTTGCCAGCTGCGCTTCGATGTCATCAAAGCGGTAAATAGTGCTCACCGCCGCCACGTACAAACTACCCTGCCGGAACGCGATTCCGCTAGGCATATTCAACCCTTTGGCGATCTTATAGGTCTTGTCCGCGGAGCCATCTCCATCGGCGTCTACGACTGCATATACCGTGCCGGCATCCCGAGAACCTACGAACAGCGTCCCACTTTCGCCCCAGGCCATTTGCCTGGCATTTCTGACGTCATCAGCGAATATCGCGATTTCAAAACCTGGCGGCAGAGAAATCTTGTTGAGGTCAACATCGGCAGATGCACAGGTTTGAGCCAGCATCAGCGCTACGCCAATTGAAACTAGAGTTCGCTGCTTCATAACAGTCCTCTTGGTATTAATCGTATTAATCTGAACCCGGTTCTTCGCTCGCCTCGCTGGACAAATCGTAGTGACTGCCACAGCCGTCGCGGAGCATGCGGTGCTCTTTTAGTGATTGCCCTAAAGTAGCCACCATCGCATCTCCAAGTTGAGGCAATGCTATGCCAAATGAATTGAAAATTGTGCGAACACCGGTCAGGTTTCCTTCGCGCAGATCGTTGAATGACACAAATGCGACGGACGCGTGCTCGCTCTGGTCAATTCGGTCCACGTGTTTTTTCAGTTGGGCCGCACTGGAATCCAACCAAATGGGCTCCTGGGATTGGCTCAGCAACAACTGTTGCAGAGCGATATCTCGCGGATCGCGGTAGACAAAAATCACCTTGGCTCGGGGGAACAAGGTTGCAATCAATGCGCTGTCGAACAGCGCGGGTGGCAGCCAATCTACGCCCACCACATTGGCATCCTGTTTGGTGTGCTGGCGATGCAGTTTGCGCCAATAGCGCTGTCGGGCCAGTTGTATATCGGTGGTGGACCATACTTGGTCCGAGTCGGGATTTTCTAGAACATCGCCACGACCATCGTCGCTGAATCGATCGGGATAGACTTGAACCTGATCCACCTGATTCAGAACCTGGGCCAGCAGCACCACCCCTGACTCCGGTTCGCCGACCAAAAATATGGGGTCGCCACGTTGATCTGTTAACACCTCGTCATCATGTGCACTGGGCATATCTCGAAACTCAGGCAGGTCAATCGTGGTACCAGCGCGTTCTCGCAGATCTTCTATGATTGCCGCAGCGTCATCGTAGCGCTCCAGGCTATGTAGAATCAAAGCAGACAAAGCACGATCAGTGGTGTCCGGGGCATCCTGATCAACAGCATCCAGCGCAGCTTCCAGGCGCCCTTCAGCAAGCTCCAATCTGGCCAGAATGCCTCGAGCGCGATGCGCAGGGGGATGGTTTTCGATAAGGGACTTTAAGCGCTCACGCGCTGAATCTTTATCCCCTTGATCCAGGTCCAGTGTCGCGAGCAGTAGTGAGACTTCCAAATCTTCAGGAAACTCTTGTTGGGTCTGCCGCAACAGGGATCTCGCCTGGTCACTTTCACCTGACTGATGCAGCGCAAAAGCAAGTCGGCGGCGCAGATTCGGGTCGTTTGCATGTAGCTCCTGCAATCTCGCCAGTATGGGCGCAGCCGAAGCGAAATCTCCCAGCGCCTCCAGCGCCCTGGTCAGTTTATCCAGCAGGTTCGGATCGCCACGCTTTGCCAGCAGCGCACTTTGAAAGTGCTGCGAGGCGGTTCGATATTGACCCTGGGCCAACGCCACACAGCCCAGTGCAGTATGCGCTTCGGGTTCGCTACCATTTACATCCAACACGGATTGCGCCAGTTCCTTAGCGTCTTTGAGATGACCAGATTCCGCATGGGCCTGGGCCAACAGCCCCTTGATGCCCAGGTTCTCTGGAGCGACCTCTAACACCTGTTCAAAACACTGCGCCGCAAACGCTGCATTCCCATTTGCCAAAAACGCTTCGCCCAAAGCGAGCCTGCCAGCTTGGTTAGAGGGTTGCATTTCTAAGGCTTCTTGTAACAGCGCAATCGACTTTGCGTGGTCGCCCATCACCATGTGCACTCGGCCCAGATTAATCATGGCCTGGTGCGACTCTGGCTCTAATCGTAGCGCCATATCCAGGTTCTTTCGCGCATCCTCCAGCTTACCTAAACGCATTTGCACGTAGCCAAGCGTGTTGTGCGCCTGGGGCAAATTGGCATTCAGTTTTATAGCATCCTGCAGGTGCTTTTCTGCCTCGATCAGTTTGCCTTCCGCATGGTCCACGCTGGCCAAAGATAGATAAAATGCTGCCGCTTGAGGCCGCTGGTCAATCGCCTTTTCGATCCATGAACGCGCAGCAGTCAGATCGCCCTGCTCTTGCTTTAAGACGCCCATCAAATGCATCAGCTCATAGTTGTCTGGTTCTTGCTCAAGCATTTTCTGATATAGGGCTTCTGCACCTGAGTGATCTCCGCTACGGTGCCTGTCCAGTGCTTCTTCTAGCATGATTCTTTTCCTGTTTCGGCCGTCATCTGCCAAGTCGACGGCTGATCCGTCATACCTACGGCACGTCGCATCACGTGCGCCAGATGTTGAGCAATCCAGCTCGGCCCATTAATTTGTTCAACAAAACCGCAGTGCCCACCCGCGTTCAGAATATTCATACTCATACTCATCGACAGTTTGAGCTGGTGAAAATCATGAGCTGGGATTATCGGGTCATCCAAAGCGGTAACGATCAATGTGGGGAATTTTATACTTTGCAGCCGATCGTCGGCGATAGAATATCCGTCAAAATAGTCCTCGACACTCTCAAAGTGCGTATATTTGCGCACCAACCAATCGGTTAAATCAATCAGACGCATCTGATCGAGCTTATCTTCAAAATCGTACTGCCCAACAAAATGCGCAGCCTTGGCTCGCAATGAACGCCGCCATTTGCGCAAAAAATACGCTTCATACGTGCGTGGATAGCGCTCGATGGCAGCCAGGCCGTGGGCGGGGTTGATTACCGGGCTAACGGCGCAAACCTGCGCCAAATCCGTCGACGAGGCCGATAGCTCCCGTGCCACGCGCAAGGCGAAATTCCCGCCCAACGAATAACCCGCCAACGTCACCGGACCACGGCCAAACCGGGAGGCCGCATCTGCCACTGCCAGGACCACTTCGTCCAGCCGGCAGGAATGAAAGATGCCCTGGTTCAGCGCATGTGTTTCACCGTGATCCCGAAAATTTAATCGGAGCACGTCAAAGCCCGATTCGAACAGCTGGTCACCCAAGTCCAGCAAATATGTGGATCGAGCCGAGCCCTCCCAACCATGTAGCAAGATTGCCAGCGGTGGAGCGCTGTGTTCAGGTTGTCGGGACACACAGCCTACCAGTCGAACAGTGTCTCCAAATTCGTCCGTACCACCGTTTAACTCGACACTTTCCGCCAGCGTTAACAGCCTTGGCTGACGTCGTTCAACCAGATGCCTGCGCACCGGCGAACTGGCCAATACGGACTGCATATGGGGATGTCGAATCCACCAACCGGGCGCAAACTCATTCATGGTAGATCTCGGACATGGTTAGGCTAAGCGTTGTCTGAGCACTCATCGGCAGTTGTATCTTCACCCACGATCGCGGCCACCACTCGCTCGCGCGCCAATTGCGCCATATTGCGTCGGCCTACTGCATCGTCCTGGACAGGGTTCAAAAAGTGAATTTCAGCTACGCTGCTGGGCTCTCCCAAAATGCGGAAAAAATTACCCAGAAAGGTTTCGCCCTCGCGGAACGCCAAATCGGTAACAAACCGACCGTCGCGGCAAAAGCGAATAGCCACAGGCTGAATGGGTACATCAGCGTCTAAGCCTGCGGAAAATAGTCGGCCGTGGAACGGCAGGATGGGCCAGCCCCGGCCCGTTCGACCTTCCGGAAATATGGCAACCGAGCGCCCCTCGTCTAGCTTTTTCGCCAGACCTTCGGTAACGCGCCGCTGAGAGTCTGCGCTACCGCGCTGGTGGTAGACGGTACCGCCAATGGTAGCCAGCCAGCCAATAACCGGCCATCTGGCGATTTCTGATTTACCTACAAAACTGACCGCTCGCTGGCTGTGCAGTACTTCGATGTCTATCCAGCTCAGATGATTAGCGACAAACATGGTGGCACCAGGCTGTATCTGCCCTATGGGCCGCAAGCGCAGGCCGAAGATTCGACATAGCATTCCCGACCACCAACGGATCGCCCATTCATCTGCCTTCCACTTGCCGAACATCCACGGCAACCGGTTGCTGGTGATTAAAAACAGGGTCATGGGCAGAGCGATAATGAGATGCGCAAGCAACAACGACCCGCGCAAGAGGTAGCGAAATGGCCGCAACCAGTCTAAACCGCTTTGTACCTGCGACTGCGGGGCATTCATAGATTGCAAAAGCTCATCCTCATGGGTAAGCCAGCTTACCAGGACGCGTCTGCGGGCTGCATGCGATGCAGCTGCTCGGCTAACCCAGCAATATGTTCTTCCCAGTAACGTGGTTGGGCATACCACGGAAAATGCTGCGCAAACGCGGGATCATCCCACCGCCGCGCGATCCAAGCCGCATACTCTATCATGCGTAACGCCCGCAATGCTTCCATCAATCCAATTTGAGTATAGTCAAACTCACAAAAGGTTTCATAAGCTTCCAGCAAGATGTCCAATTGCTTGCGTCTACTTTCAGCCTCGCCGTCCAAAAGCATCCAAAAATCGTGCACCGGCGGCCCCATCAAACAGTCGTCCAGATCCACAAAATGGGGCCCGTTGTCTGTCCACAACACGTTCCCCCTGTGGCAGTCGCCGTGGATGGCGATTTGCTTGACAGATTTTCTCGCGGCGAATTGCTCAGCGATCAAATCTTTTAGCTGGGAGGCTATGCTGCGGTAATTTTCCTGCTGCTCGGGCGGGACGAATGCCCCAGACAATACCGTCTCGATGGCTTCAGTCGCGCGCTGGGAATCCATCAAGTGGGGTCGATGCGCCAATTTGACCTGCTGCCCTAGCGCATGGATACGACCAATCATTCGGCCCAACCAAGCCAGATTGTCATCCGACTCGAGCACTGGCTCACGCCCGCCTTGCCGAGGAAACAAGGTGAAACGAAAATCCTCGTGGTAGTGCAGCGTCTTCTTCGCAAAGCGCAGTGGCGCCACCATGGGTATTTCTGCTTTCTGTAACCTAATGGCGAAATCGTGCTCTTCCAAGATAGCTTCATCACTCCAGCGGCCAGGCCGATAGAATTTTGCAACTACTGGAGCAGATTCTTCCAATCCGATTTGATATACGCGGTTCTCAAAGCTATTCAATGACAATAGGCGACCGTCGGTCACCAAACCCAGCGACTCTACGGCATCCAAAACCACATCCGGCGAAAGGCCGGCGTATGGCGCATTGTCGTTTGCATCACTCACTGGGGTTATTTCTCACCGCACAGGTAAGCCTCGCAGCTGCCGCAAGACGATCATTGTCATCATGCACATCAATTTGCCACACCTGCAAACTACGACCCCGCTGCAAGGGTTTCGCCGTTGCTCGCACGCGACCCGCCTTCACTGAGCGCAAATGATTCACATCCAGAGCAACGCCAACCGCATATTGCTGCGAGCGATCCAGTAGCAGGTTTGCCCCAATGCTCGCTACGGTTTCTGCCAGTGCAGCACTGGCACCGCCGTGCAGCAGGCCCATAGGCTGTTTGGTCCGTGACGATACGGGCATGCTTGCGACCAGAAAATCAGCGCCTACCTCTTCCATACGAATCTCCAAAAACTCCATCATCGTTTCCCGCCCCCATTGTTGTAGTTGTTCTGGGCTGAGACTTTCGTGCCAAATGGCTTGCATGAATTGATCCTGTTTGGAGTGCGCTGGGTTAATGGTAACCGAGTTTATCTGTGGTGCTAAAACAATGGCCCCGCATAAGCGAGGCCATCAGCTTTCCATATGTAATTATGTTGGGATCAGTGACGTCGATTCCAAACGCGGGAGCCTGCTGGAAGGTCATGCCGACATTGCGCATGGTTGCCATGCTGATGCCTCGGTCCGTACAGTTCTCTATTGTGAAAATTGTCCCGGAAGCGATCATGACGATAGCGTCGGTCTGGTTTGTAGGCGTAACGGAAGGCGTTTCGCAGCTGATAGTCCATCTGGCGCAGCTCACGACTTAATCCATGTAGACTTCTGCGCGTGTAATCGTCATAACGCAGGCGGTGGTGCCGGTTTATGGCATTGCGCAGCTTGCTAAAACGTCGATCGACCTTGGCCAACTTGTTGCGTATGCGATCTGGGCGGTTGCTACGGCGGACTTCCCGCAATAGCGATCCTGTGGCTTCTTCAAGCTTGCGCGCGCGCTGAGTCGCCTTATTGCGACCGCTGGCGTATCGGATCTGATCCGTCAAATAGCTGGCTGCTTGATCCAGCTGTTGCGCCTGATATAACAGGTCCGAACTGTGCCGAGCCTGGGCTGGTGCTGCGAGCAGGATACCCAGCAGTGCAGCAGTGGTAAGAAATAACGATCTCATTTGCATTCTCCTTCTTGAGCGTTGACTACACGCTAAGATTTTGCAAATGAATTGCCCCTGAATCCTTGTGTCAGCGGTTCAGGAGCCGTTTATCTTGTCCCACTCCAATGGCTATTTGGCTGGCTGAGTAAGTGCCTCACAAAGCGCAATATTATCGGGTGCTACTCGCTGTATGGGGATGTCCCCTGTGAGGTTTACCGAATCGATCTGATAGCTCACCGTCCCAGCCTCACAGTCCTCAAAGCGCAGGGTGATTGTTCCGTCCGTGATTTGGTTCACCATAGGCTCACCGGCGTTGAAGACACCCCCGGTGGTGACCGTGATAGCCATGTCCGCAGCATTTCCACTAATAGGACCTTGCGCGGTGAGCCACCGCTGACTAGCGCCGCCTAACATGGCAGCGTTCACATCTGAGCTCTCGGTGTCAAACGTAAACCAGGCTAGAAATACTTGCTGGACATCAGGAAATACAGAAATCAGAAACCCCTGGCCGGGTGTTGCAGGATCAAACCAGGCGTCGTTTAACCCCGCATTGAGAACAAATGGCTCACCTAAACTGCGCAAGCCAATGGCGTTGGGCTGTATTAGCCCCCCTGATCCAGGGGCCACCAAATTGCCGACCACATCGCCATTGGCTTCATACTCTCTTATCGAACCAGGCCCTCCGTTGCCCACAAGTATGTTGCCACTGGGTAAGACTGCAATTCCTTCTGGCTGGACTACGTCGGTTGCGAAATTCTGAATAAACAACCCTGCAGAATCGAACAACCTGATAGCACCACCCTGCCAATCCAGCACCTGCAGATTGCCGTTAGCATCAAATCGTATGTTGGTTGGGCCTTGCAAAGAGGTGTTGATAAACAAGCCCTGATCGGCGCCGTTAGCATCAAAACGTCGAACGGTAGCGTCATTAAATGACGACACATAGAAATTGCCGTCATCATCCCAGTCCATGCCAATAGCAGTGCCAACGGCGACATTGGTGAAATTATCTACAAATGTTCCATCAACTTGGTAGCGACGCACCAGTCCGTCACCGGACCACTGCAACACATAGAGGAAACCGTCGTCACCAATTCGCATGCGGGTTGGCGCAGACAGGTTGCTGGCGAAGACTCCGAGCCGCTCACCCGTATCCAAGTCGTAACGGTCAATACTATTGCGGGTGAAATTTGAGATGAGTACTTCCCCCGCATCCTCGAGAAAAATAAAATCCTGGGGCCAACCCACGTCCGTTGAAAATACCTGTGGATTCTCGCCGCGGCTATCGTATTTCAGTATCTGCCAGGGACCATTGGCAAATCCGCCTGCATCGCTTACAAAAATCTCATAGTCCTGCGCTCCGACGGCGCAGAATATATATAGCAAACCTAAAAACGCTACAGCACGCATAACCCCTCCTCCATACGGTGCACACACGAATATTGGAACGACGGTTATCGTACTCGGTTCTCAAACTGGTCTGTGGTGAAAGTTGCCGTTTGCTTGAAATTGCGGCGTTTGCTTAGTTGGATTTTTCGAATGGGGAATAGCGTAGATATCATCAATGACCATGGTCTTGGGGATGCAACGCTTCATTTTCGATGCCGCTGGCTTCGTTGAACGCCGCTTCTACAATGGGCGTGGCAAACCAGGCGTCAAAGCGAGACTGCAGCCACGCATCATCTTTGGCAAACAGGGCTCGATGCTTTTCCAGGGACACGCGCTCGCGGACTTCGTCGATTTCCAAACCGCTGCTTGCCAGCGGTCGAACCTGGGTCCAGACATCGCTAAACAATTCCTGCAGTTGGCCTAAATATCCGCCATCGCTCATAGGATCGCCGTGACCGGGCACAATGAGTGCTGGCTCTAGATCAAGGATATCCTGCAATACCTGTGGCCAGGTAGACACATAGCTCCCAAACCCGAACGGCACCGGATAGACCACAGTGTCTCCAGTGAAAACGATTCGTTGCCGGGGCAGCCATACAATCACATCTCCTTTGGTGTTGCCGTAGCCAAAATGCAGCAACTCAATGGGCGGACCGGCATGCAGAGTTAGCCGATCCGTGAACGTGATCTGTGGCGGCACAATGTCAAAGGCTTCAACCTCGGTTGCGATGGTATCTCCCCAGTTCACAAAGTCCTGGTATTTCTCCAGCACGGCGGGTGGTAATGTGTCGCGCCCGGAAGCAATGGCTGTCTCTGCGTTGCGGACGGTGTCATGAATTGTCGCTTTGCTCTGGGCCACATAGTCCATTGGCGCGCCCAGCATGGCTTGACGGGTAAAGCTATGGGCAATGAGCCTGGCGTCGGGCCATGCGTCGAGCACTGGCTGCGCCCCCAGGTTATGGTCACCGTGCCAATGCGAAATCACTAAAAACCGCACGGGCAAGTCGGTCAATTGCTGTACTTTGGCAACGATCTGACGGCCCATCGCGCGTGAACCAACGCCATCCACTAAAGTGACATGATCCTTGGTAATGATGATCAAGCCATTTCCCATCACCGGCAACCGCATTGGATCGGGGCGCTGGGCGAGCCAAACGTCTTTGGCAATTTCACGAAAGGTCAGGTGGAACGGACTGGTACTGGACGCATCGCTTGCGACACAGCACAAGCTTGTGGATATACATAACCAAAAAAAGATGACAGTTCGCACGGAGCAGCCCCTCAACCTTTCGTCACCAGGGAGTTTGGCATAGTGCGCAGCAAGCGCACGCTTCCCCAGTGCAGATGGTCATGCGGAATAGAAGCTAGTGGCGAATGCGCAATTTTAGCGCAGACCCAATGACCCTTTTAGATCCAGATGGGAGCAAAGATCTCCAAGGCCGCCACTACTGGGCAACAGCCGCACCAACGGAATGGTTCCGCTGAGCCCGTCTTCGGGGATATCGTATTCAAAACGGGCGTTTTCGCAGTCGGACACTTCAAACCGGGCAGCGCCAATCTCCACGTTTTCTACGGTATCGTCAGTGGCAAATTGACCTCCAGACGTGGAAAACAGCGTTAGATCTGCCCCGTTCTCAGAATAGGTACCCTGACCAGTAAACCAACGGTTATCAGGTGAACCAATCTTTGCCTGACGCGCGGGGAACCCTTGACCCTCAGGAAAAGTATAAAACGCCAGAAATGCAAAGTTTCCCAAGGTTGGATGCAATTCTAGACTGAGGCCCTGGCCATTCAGACTGGGATTAAACCAAAAGCCCGCATGACCACGATTCAATGTGTCACCAAGTGTGCCGAAGTCGAAGGTGGCCGTAGAAGCCTGACCCAAAGGCTGGCTAAACGTGACTTGCGTGCCCTGTACGAAGTCGGTCACCTCGATCGAAAGCTCGACGTCGGTAAGCGGCGCAGCCGAAACCCAGAACTGTTCGTTAATACTGCTGCCATCTATTAGATTGACCAGTACATCTGGGCTGTCAGTGTTGAACAGACTCAGCGCAACGCTTTGATCACCGGGTAAGACCTGGCCCAGCGCGTTGCCGCTTACGCCATTAAAATCGGTAAAGTCGGCGCTAACCCCAAACCGCCCTTCTACCAGACAGAACAGTTGTTCCGAAGGCACGCAACCGCCAAGCAACTTTCCCGGGGTATTCTGCTTTTGTACCTGCATGGCAATTCGCTCTACAGCCGCCTTCTGACCACCACCGTCAGCGAAGGCCTGAGTATCGAATATAGGCGCAGTGGGTATACCAACCGGGCTTAAGTACTGAAGCACTTCCTGGGTTAGCGTGTCTGTAACAGTTAGCAAAAATTTTTTCGCACTGGGGGCGGTAGCGAAAACCCAGTAGTTACCGTTTATGGTTCGCCCATCAATAACTTTCACCAGGAGTTCAGCTCGGTCTGTATTGGCGAAAGTGAACAAGCCTGCGCCGTCAGCAAGGGATATGGATTGTGCCGACCCCGTCTGATCTACCCGCAGCGGACTGTATAGATTAATGTCAGAATCTTGCCACTCCACATCTACCGCAAAGCGATTTTCCAATAAACACAAACGCTGTTCCGAAGGTTCGCAGCTTTGCGCCCAAGCGACCTGACATGACAAAAGCGCCATCAACAGCCCCACGGCGCGGACAACCAGCAATATATTCATATGACCCCTCCAGAGTTCGTACGGTTGCGAACACGTTAAATGATATGCGCCAGGCGAGCCACTCTGATTGTCGGAATGCCGCCCGAACCCAGGTAAAACTCGCTACTGAATCAGGTCTATCGATTCAGTTTGCGACCACCCGCCAAATCACGTTGCCAACGTCATCGGCAACCAGCAGAGCACCGGTTACGTCGGTGATCACACCCACCGGCCTGCCTGCAGCGGTATCGTCAGGCTTGCGAAAACCAGTGAGCACATCAAGCGGCTTACCTTTTGGGCGGCCGGCTTCAAATGGCACGAATATCACTTTGTAACCACTTGGAGGCTCGCGATTCCAGGAACCATGCTGACCCACGAACATTCCATGGTGAAAGCGCTCACTCAGAGCATTTGCTGCAGAATAGTGCAATCCCAATGAGGCGGTATGCGGACCCAACGCGTAATCGGGAACCAGCGCTGTCGCCACCAGGCCTGGCTTCTGAGGTTGCACACGCTCGTCTATATGCTGCCCAAAGTAACTGTATGGCCAGCCGTAGAAACCGCCATCTTGCACTGATGTCATATAGTCGGGAACCAGGTCGCTGCCCAACATGTCGCGCTCATTGACAGCCGTCCAAAGCGTCGATGACGTGGGCTCCCAGGTCATACCCACTGGATTACGCAAACCGGTAGCAAATAGTCTTTTGATGTTGTCGTTTAGATCCACCTGCCATATGGCGGCGCGACCTGCCTCAATATCCATGCCGTTCTCTCCAATATTGCTATTGGACCCTACCGTGGCGTACAAGTAGCGACCACTTTCAGATGCGATGATGTTTTTAGTCCAGTGGTGATTCAGCGGACCACCAGGCAGATCGGTAATTTTTATTGGACTCGAGCTGATCTGGGTTTGACCAGTCTGGTAAGGAAAGGCCACGATTGCATCCGCGTTTGCCACATAAAACGTATCGTTGACCAACGCCATACCAAAGGGAGAATACAGGTTCTCCAGAAAGTTCGTCCTTAGATCCGCGACACCATCCCCATCCGTGTCTCGCAGCAGGCTAATACGGTTCGCACTAGGCACGGCAGCCCCGGCCTTTTTCATCATCCGCCGCATTAGATAGCCCTTGACCCCACCCATCTGCGCGGATTCAGGCTTTGGTGGCGCGTTTGATTCAGCCACCAGGACGTCGCCATTAGGCAACACATGTAGCCAGCGCGGGTGATCTAATCCAGATGCAAAAGCTTGCACTGACAAGCCAGAAGCCGCAGCCGGCTTGTCGCCATCAGCCCAACCGGTGGCTTTGGCAATATTCACCGTGGGGATGCGCTCTGGTTCCGGTTCCGGCAACACCGGCTGAGCCCCTGTACCTTGCTCTACGCGCAAGTCGGCCTTGTCAGCACAAGCGCTCAGTAACCCGGCAACGCAAAAGCACAATAAAATCGCAGCTCTACCGTTGTTCATCTTGTCTCCACCACTAAAGTTTTCAAAATTACCAACAAAGGATTCATTCGGACTTAACTTCTGCTTCCACCTTGGGGCCGGGTTGCGAAACCTCGTTCGGCGAATTCTCTACTTTTGAAAGCTCCGCCAACTCATGCTCATAGCGTGGCCGCCACCAGCGGATGGATAGCGGTACCGCAACATTAAGAATAAAGGCGGTAAACATCAGCAGATAAAACGCGTCGTCCGAAAGAATTTGATTCTGCACGTATGCAATATCAATCACCACAAACGCAAGTTCCGCTCGACCCAACATACCCAAGCCAATCATGATTGCACCGGCCCAGCGCATGCCCCCGGTATAGCGTGCAGCAACTGAGGCACTGAGAATCTGGGCCACAGCCAGACCTCCAGTGAGCATGAGCGTTTCTGGAATGAGGTCGACTAACTGATTCCAGTCAAAAGACAATCTTGTCCCTAACGATACAAAAAACACGGGACCGATCCAGGTAAATGCTGCGGAATCCACCACCCTGCGGGTACCTTCATACGCGTCTTTGTGCTTGTTCTTTAAGAAATAGTCTTCGCGCAGGAGCAAGCCCGCCATGTAGGCCCCCACTGCCGGGTGGAACCCAAATGCATGCGCCAGCAAGCCGATGAGCAATGCCAGCAACAGCACAGCCAGCGTTGCGAACTCTCCATTGGCACCGATCAGCAAGTGCCGAATACCCAATTTGCCCAAACCTGGGATGCGGCCAATCGCGCCAGGCAAGTCGTGTGGCAACAAATATTTCCCGGCCAGCCACATCAACACGAAGAATGCGATGGCCTTACTGGCAATCA
>CAZVYE010000066.1:0-4399 GCA_964630895.1 uncultured Gammaproteobacteria bacterium
ACGTGCCGTACATCTGACCACCCTGCAGTACCGTTTCGCTACCCATGATTAGCTGATTGCCACCCCAACCATGATCACTGCCGTCCCCATTAGAGGTAAGCGTGCGGCCAAAGTCACTGCCGGTGAACGTCAATACCTGGTCGGAGAACCCAAAATCACTGAGCTGTTGGTAAAACGCACTTAAGTTGTCACTGAGATTTGCCAGCAACAGGGCGTGGTTGTCCAACTGGGCATCGTGGGTATCCCATCCGCCCAAAGATACAAAGAATACCGAGCGTTGGTGCCCCAGCTGTTGTGCCACGCTAATCAGTCGAGTGACCGTTTGCAGCTGAGCGCCCAAATCCGGATTGCCAGGAAAGTTGGTGGGTACGGTTGGATACAGGGCCGGGTTAACGGTCACCGCACTGCCCAGCGCGGTGTCTATGAGACTGGATAGCTCGTGAGTGCGGTTGTAGATACGCCCGTGTCCGCGTTCAAGCGCGTGCGTAGAAATCACCGCTTGATCCATCAAATCGCGCAAAGCATCTGCGCAGCGAGAATTTGCGTCATCAAGCTGGCAAACATCGAAAGTCGGAATGCTTTGAGAGCCAAGTATTGCCGGGCTGCTGGAACCGCCAATCTGGAGCAAGTTGTCTCCGCCGATGCTCAGATTAAGTGGCACTGTGGCATTACCGTTCGCAACGGGGTGCAGAATTTCCGCCATGCGTCCGGCCCATCCGGTGCGGCTAGGCTGCTGCGGCAAGGCCGTCATGGTTTGATCCTGCTGCGAGTTATGCGAGAACAGGTGTCGCGGTAAGCCCACATCATTGAGATAGTCCATGCGGGTTGTGGGCTGGATTAGCGTACCTGTGTTGGCGACCACGGCCACTCGATTTTGCTGATAGAGCTGCTGCAGACCCGTACAGGCCGGATGGAATCCAAACTCCCCTTGCACACTATCGTTAATAGGAAGTAAATCACCTTGATTGAGCGTGAGCGACGGCCCACGCGTATTGGCGTAGTCCATGTAGCGGCTGGCATCCCGAGGCACGATCATATTGAACGAGTCATTGCCGCCGTACAGGTACACACAAACCAGGGCGCGGTAGTCCGCCAAACCCTTGCTCCCGGCCCGTGCCAGCGAGGACGCTGCCGCAAAACTACTCAGGCAGGTCGCCATGGAACTGGCACCCACGGAACCCGCAATAGCGGTTCGAAGAAAGTCACGTCTAGTAAATGGCTTTTTTGCTTTCATGGCTACTTCTGAATCAGATACTGTGGAGAGGAGAGCGCAACGTATAACGTGATGGCGGCACGCAAGGTCAGGTCAGACGTATCCAAGCCCGCGACCTCACCGTTCTCGATGCGATAATTCTCTAGCAGGTCCAGCAACACCGTGCGCGTTTGACCCGCCATTGCGCCACCAAAAAACAGCAGATCAATACGATCAATAAAAGCCTCTGGTGACTGTAGCAAGGGTGCGCGAATCAGATCGCCATCCATCACTACGTGGTAGAACGTCGTGGTTGCGCCTCCCGAGAAGCCCGCGATGGTGAGCTCGCGCAGCAGATTCTGATAGTTGACCAGCCTGCTTTCGGTATTAATCTGAAACTCTGGCGCCACCAGCGCTGGATCATCCACAAAGTTGGACTCGTAATCCGGCCGGTAGAAATTGAATACTGACGGTGCCTGCAGCGGAGATTGCCCAAGCTGCAAACCAAGAAAGATAAAATTATTCGCAGCGCCACCTACGTCAAACTCCGCTTCCAGTGATCGCCACATATGAGTGAGTCGAAGAATGGGCTCGCGCAACTTGCCAAAAGAGTCTGGCGCGTGCGTCGCCGGGTTGCGCGCCTCAGGGTCCAGCAGAATGGCGCGCACGACCGCAGCCAGGTTCCCGCGAACGCCCGTGCCATCGTCCGCAAAGACCGCACTGACCCTGGCCACATACTCCTGTGACGGATTGCTGGTGACCAGCTTCTGAATAAGCTGGCTGGATAAGAACGGTCCCACGTTGGGATGGTTGAATAAAGTATCCAATGCCAGCGCGAGATCGTCTTCCGGGGGCTGGTTATCGGGCACCGAAGTGGTAGTCAAAATGCCGCCGTGCCCTACGATCAGCTTCGAACCATAGTCATGAAACGGCGCGGTTTCGCCCTCGCGATAGGGTTCCATGGGCACCAACTGATCGGCCTCGGGAAACTCCCAGGACGGTGTACCCGCCCAGGTCCAGCCCGTGAATACACGCGCCAACTCTTTTACATGATCAATGTTGTATGTGGGAATGGGTTCGTCATCCATCATTTGCACGCTACCGTCCGGGTTGAGCATCACCAGACCGATGGAAAATAGCTGCATGATTTCGCGCGCAAAGTTCTCGTCCGCCCGAGTATTGGCTACCAGGTCGGCGCGCGCATTGCCTAACATGCTTAGATAGAAGCCCATCACCGGGTGCAAGGTGGCATCTTCGAGCAGGTCTCGATAGTTGCCAAAGGCGTTTTCTGCCAGCGTGTCATAGTAGGACGCCATACCCAGCGGACACTCAGCGCACTCGTATCCAAGCTGGGACACCACCATGATCTCACTTAAGGCAAACGCCACCCGTTGGCGTAGCTGATCGTCCGCCGTGATAAATGTTTCCCAGTTGGCCCGCAAGCGAGGCCCCAGAAGCTGTGCGCCGTCTGGCTGCGACTGCACCACAGGCAGTATCCGTGTAACCGGCAGCGCCATCTGCGCATCCAGCCAGGCCTCCGGGCCCTGCGTTTGCAGATCCGCAATCTCATCCAGCCGCGGGCCAAAAGTGGTTTGCGCCAAAAAGCGACTGGCTTCGGACTCCGTGAGCAACACCGTCGGCGCGGGATCTTCCATACCCGAGGCAAATATCAGGTCTGGTAGTCCGCCGGCTGAGGCTTTCAGAGCGACAAGCGACAACACGATCGCTGCTGTCCAAGTACTCGCAAGCGGTTTGATTCCATTCCGCGGCCGGCCTGCAACGGTCCGGCTTGCTACGCGCATACACGCGTTTCTGAAATGACTTGTAACTGACATCGCAACACGGCCCCAAAGAGTTTTTGCTGTATGAACTCTTAGAAGCGAATTGTCTGATGGTTAGCGACATCAGGTTGCTTTTATTTGCACTGAAGAACTGCTGGTTTTCTGCATTAACTGCGTGCCTGTAGCTGCAATACTGTGAAGGCTTTTCTTGTAACTGGTGTGACGAGAATTCGCATGCCCCCGCGCTTAGCCCCCGCGCTCACGCAGCGGCTCTATTTTCAGCATCTAGAGGAATTGTGGAAACTTTGTTTCTCTCTTCAATCCACTTACAGGCCAGCTTGTTTGTAGGCAGTCAGTATGAGGTAAGCCGGGATACTGTTATGTATCGCATGCATGATGATGGGCAAATAGATTTTTCCAGAGCGTTTGCGCATCCAGCCGGCGACACAGCCGAACAGCAAAAAGAAAGGAAACATTGCTAGTTCGTGCAGCGCTGCAAACATGGAGGCCTGAATCAGATTTGCGGCCCAAAATGAAATATGTCGCGAGAACCCTTGTAAGAGCACGCCTCTGAAAACAGCTTCCTCACCAATTGGCGCAGCAACGCAGAGTACAAAAATAACCGCCCACGCCCCCCAGGTTTTGTAGAGAGCTATCACGCCTTGACTTAGCGAATCTACAATACCTGCCTGGATGTATGAGTCAGCAAACCATTCGCCCCAGAAGCGAGCGGCCAGGTATAGAACAACATTGGCTATTATCAGGATGCCCAGCCAACGCGCCCAGCCCATTGGCTTGTGGTCGGGTGCCACCTGGCGCAGCTTGGGAGCAAAGAACAATCCAATAAAGACCATCATCAATGAGCTGACCAACATGTAATAGGCAATATTTGTTGTCGTTGGCTCTGGAACTACGTAAAGGTCCTTCCAGTAACTTTCGACCCCCGGATACCAAAGAATATAGAACAAAATGAAATCTGCCAGGATGATCAAACAGGACACGAGCCATACGTGTCGCAGGTTGATCGGCCCCCAATCTCTTAGCGAAGGGAAGTTGCCAGCACGTGTCCGAATAAGGCCACGGTAGTGCACAGGCACAAGCCAGATTATCGGTATCAGGCACAGCGCCAACATGACCGCCAACAAGCTTCCCAGGCCCGATAGATCTCGCCCACTCCACCCCAGATCAGGAAAACGCGTTGCCAATGCCAAACGCTGTCGCAACAGAGGGTCTTCGCTGAAACCGTAGTCCCGCATTGCCTCATAGCTTTGTTTGGCCAGCTCGGGATCATCGCCTGCCAGGGCAATCTCAAACCGTTTGGTGGCGTTTTGCAATGAGTCTGTTTGTCCGTACAGGCGGAAAGCTACTTGGTTGAAACCAAGCTCAGCGGCTATCGGGGCCAAATAGTCTGCGGAAAGATAGGTGT
>CAZVYE010000066.1:4499-14167 GCA_964630895.1 uncultured Gammaproteobacteria bacterium
TTGAAACCAAGCTCAGCGGCTATCGGGGCCAAATAGTCTGCGGAAAGATAGGTGTTCTCATCCGCTATTAGCTCGTCAATAAGTTGCCCTGTTGCATCTTCATCAGAGAGTGCACCGTGCGCTCTGACGTAATCTATCGACTTGATCTGATCATCGCCAAAATCGACCGCCATGATACGGCGAGCGGTCTCAAAGTCGCCGTTGGCGATGGCGTGCAGCGCGGCGGGTGCTTGAGTCTCTGGGTGTTCTTCATGAACATGAGCTCGATAGGCATAGTGCTGACGCGCACTACTGTTGTCTACGGGATATCCATTGTGCAAGTTGGCAAGCAAACGTAAGAGCCGGGCTCTTTGTCCCGCCGTCCAGCCGTATGCGGAGACAGGCAAAAGCTCCTCAGCATCAGCTATAGTCGAGTCCAACCATTGTTCTTCCAGGTCAAGCAACATCACTTCCGGGTGTTCCCCGAAACGTTCCATGTCCGCTTCGCATTCCGCCACATCCGAATCAATGTTTTCAGGAATCCAGTACTCGAACTCATACTGTATTTCGTCTAAGTAGCGGCAGTGATTGGTCAACGAGACCACATCAAACGGATGCTGTGCAAGGTGCAGGCGAAAGGCTTTCACCGTAGCATCGTGCTTTTTCTGAAGCGCCTCTCGGACACCCGACAAAGCCTCTTCATTTGTTAGTACAGTAAAGTCTTCTGGGAATGCGAGCTGAGCTTGGCCGGGTATGGCAATCCAGCCTAGGAGCAAGATAATCAGGCAGCGCCTAATTCTCATCAACATGCTCCAGATAGATTTCTCCGGCTCGGAACAACTCCAGTCGGGCGACCATATCTTCAACATACCAACCGTTTGAATCTGCGATCTGGACCGCCAGTTCCTGTTGCTCTACGGCTGCTTCGAAATCACCGGATGTTGCCAAGGCTGCGGCGTAAGTATCAATGTATGCGGGCGCTTCTGGTTCCCGTTCCAGTGCTTGCTTGACCAGTTCCACGGCTTTATCGCCGTCTCTGTACTGCGCTTCAGGGCAGGTTGCTAAGAACCAGGCGAAAGCGTTCATAGACCCTATATCGTCCAACCCAATCGCTGTTTCGTAAAGCGCAATCGCTTTCTCATAATCGCGCTCAACCAAGCGACCTTCCAAGTGCAGATAGGCAAATGCTCTAATGCCTTCGGGCCACTGCTCTTTTGCCATTTCCTCAAATTCTGCTATACCCCATTCAGACGTGTACGGCGGCTCCAGATTGAACTCGAGTGCCGCGCTCGCAAGTCGAATTCTTGCTTCGGATTGAGGGCTCTGTATCTGTTGTAGAATTTCAACGGCCTTTTGCGGGGCAGGTACAAAATACCCCTCAATACCAGCAAAATATAACTCTACGAGATAATTCGCCGCGGTTATATTTCCTGCTGCAGCGGCTACCTGGAATAACTCGAAAGCTCTGTATTGATCATCAGCCAAACCCGAGTCAAGCAAATGATACGCCAGGTAATAGCTGGCAAGCGGATCGCCAGCGGCTGCTATTACCGAAAGCCTCTTGATAGCTTCTGAGCGCCGCTCTTGGTCATCCGGGCCGAACGCCTGATTCCCTAGCAAATAAGCTTTAGCGATTTCACTTTGTGCCTCTAGATTCTGCACGTCAGCCTGCGTGATCAAGCCAGCGTGTTCGGAATCTGTTTTCAAAGTGAGTACCGCCTGAATAGCGTTAGAATCACCACCATAGGCAGCCTGCAGCAGCCAGTCTTTTGCCATTGCAGGATCTTTCTCGATGGTTTCACCGCCTTGCAAATACAGCAATCCAAGAGAATATTGGGCAGACAAATTATTGTTCATTGCCGCCTTCATCAGCAGCTTCAAGGCCTCTTGCTCATCCTTTTCGCCAAAGGTCCCGGCCATCATGTGCCTGGCTAGTTCCAGTTGTCCTCCAGAATCGCCAGCCGTCGCCAATCGCCTCAAGATAGCTTCAGCAGCCTCGAATTTTCCCTCGCCGATGTACTTGCTCGCAAAGTAGTAGTTTGCCGCAACACTGCCAAGGCGCATGGCGTGCGTCGCAAACTCTTCTGCCTTCTCGAAGTCTGAAGGCACGTAGTAACCCTCACCATAGACTTGAGCCAAACGGTAATTGGCCGCTGCGCTACCTTGAGCGGCGGCAAGATGAAGCCACTTTATGGCCTCTGTGCCACTTTCTTGCGTCCCGTCAATCATGAGGGCCTCGGCAAGTTCGTACTGCGCTTTTGCATTGCCCAATTGCGCTTGTTCTCGCAGCGCATCCCACGTCTGGCATACCGCGCCGAAAGCGGCCGTGAGCCAAAACAACACTGTCAGGACCCAATAGTCCCCTCGTCTTAAAACTTTCAATGAAATTACCCCAGTCTTGCTGCCGACTTTTTCCTATACGCCGACTTTTCTGGCATTTTACAGAAATTGATAGGCCATGGAAGCTGCAATCCCCGGGAACATGGGGCAACGAGCTACCTTTAGCAGGTCCGTTCCGGTGCGATAGGGCTGAACACCTTACAAGGTTGCGTGATCAACCACCGGTCCTTCTAATAGCGACGCGAGACGCGCCTCATGCAGACTGCTGCAATCATCGTTCGCCAGGTTATTCGAGATAAATAGCACCGCGATCAAGGTCGCGGTGCTTCCGTGAGTGCACCACTGCGATAGTCCTGAATCGCTTGATCCAGTTCTGCCCGGGTGTTCATCACAAACGGACCATAGTGGGCAATAGGCTCGCCAATGGGTTTGCCTGCCAGAAAATAGACGTTGGTATTGTCCGCGTCTGCTGTCATAGACACCTCGTCACCCTCATCCATTATCGCCAGTTGGCCCGCAGATATCGTTTGCAAGTCAGCTCCGTCATTTACCGTAATGGCACCTTCATATACATAGAGCGCGACTCGATGCTCTGATGGCAGCTGCAAATCGCAGTTCGCACCTGTCTTGCCGAAGCGAATATCCGCAATGCGTGGATCGGTGCTCTTGCCCATCACTGGACCTTCGGCACTCTCGCCGGAAGCCAACTCGAAACGCCCTGCGATGATTCGCAGCTCTACGTCATCCTTTACGAGCCGGGTCAATTGATCGGACTTTAGGTCTCGATAATCTGGCGCAACCATCTTCTCTGCCGCTGGCAAGTTCAGCCAAAGCTGAAATCCTCGCATGCGACCGTCGGTCTGTCGCGGCAGTTCTGAATGAATAACGCCACGTCCAGCGGTCATCCACTGTACGTCACCACTATCCAGCAGGCCTTTGTTGCCCAGGTGATCACCGTGCTCCATGCTGCCTTCCAGCATATAAGTTACGGTTTCGAACCCGCGATGCGGATGGTTGGGAAAGCCTGCGATGTAATCGTCCGGATTTGCCGAACCAAACTCATCCAGCATCAAAAACGGATCCAGTGCGCCGTCGAATGCATCAATACGTCGGATGCGCACTCCGGCTCCATCCGTGGCCGGTATGGCTTTTTTAATGGTATGTATCTTCCTTTTCATTTTTGATTCTCCTACGCCACCAGACTTTCCAACTGCTCACTGGCCTGAGCCAGCGCTCGGTCACGCTCTCCATTGCCCATCGCCAATCCTTCCGCGTACACAAACTCGACTTCGGTAATACCGATGAATGCAAGAAACTGCCGCACAAATCCAGTCTGTAAATCCATGTCCGTGCCAGCATACTTGCCACCGGATGCACGAATAATGACGGCACGCTTGCCAGTGATCAGACCTTGCGGTCCGTTCTCGGTGTAGCGAAAGGTTTCGCCTGCACGCGCCACGTGGTCCATCCATGCTTTGAGTTGCGACGGCACACCAAAGTTGTACATGGGCAGCCCAAAGACAATGAGGTCGGCTGAGCGTAATTCCTCAATCAGTCGATTTGAGCGGGCCACATGTGCGCGTTGCTCCTCTGTACGATCGTCCTCAGGGGTAGAAAACGACCCAAAAATTGTCTCGTCCAGATGCGGCAGCGGCTGCTGTGTCAGGCTGCGATAAATTATTCGAGCACCGCTGCGACCGTTGGCCCAGCGTTGTACGAACTGGCGCGCTAGCTGGGATGATTGTCCGTTGTCTCCAAACAAGCTGCTGTCGATATGTAGCAGTGTGTTCATGGCAGTCTCCAAATTGAATGTTGGAAACAGTTTACTTTTATAAAATAGAATAAAAAGCGTATATTATCGGCTAAACCATTCGATTATATCGATATGTCTTATCTGAAAGTCAGCCTGGATCAGTGGCGTCTACTCCAAGCGGTGGTCGATCACGGTGGATACGCACAAGCAGCCGAGGCCCTGCATAAGAGCCAATCCACAGTTAGCTATGGCGTGCACCGTCTTGAAGAGCGGCTGGATGTAAAAGTGCTAGAGGTGCACGGTCGCAAAGCGGTACTTACCGACGCAGGAGCCGAGCTGTTGCGACGCGCGCGCTCGTTGCTGGATGACGCTTACCATCTCGAGCAAGCGGCGAGCCAGCTGCGGGCGGGCTGGGAGGCAGAGATTCGCCTCTGTGTAGACGTGATTTTTCCGCCAGATTTGCTGTTAACCGCAATGCGCGATTTCAGTGAGGTATGCCAGCACACGCGCCTCGAGCTATACGAAACCGTGCTGTCCGGCGGGGTAGATGCCATTGTGCGCGGCGATGCAGACATGGCTATCACCGGTCTTACGCCACAGGGCTTCCTGTCGGAACCACTGCTGGAAGTCGAGTTCGTAGCGGTAGCCGCGCCGAGTCACCCCTTGCACCACCAGAGCACCAGCATTGGCGAGCGCGATCTGCGCCCCCATCGTCAAATAGTAGTGCGGGACTCAGGAGCGGAGCGCAAAACCAACTCTGGCTGGCTCGGTGCCATGCAACGCTGGACTGTGAGTACCTTCGCCACATCCGTTCAGCTCTTAGAGGCCGGCCTGGGCTTTGCCTGGGTCCCACGACATCTTATTGCCGACCAACTTAAAGACGGGCGACTGCGTCCTTTGTCGCTAGATGTTGGGACCACACGAACGGCACAGCTGTTTTTGGTATTTGCCGACCGTGATCATGCGGGACCCGCGCTACAACATTTGGCCAAACTGCTGCGAGAGCGGTCTACGCACAACGGGGCCGCCAATCCCGGGCCTGTTCTCGCTGGTCGCAAGCATCCTGGATAGGATACGATGCATACCCAATGAGCCGCTCAAGCAATAACATAGTCAAACTCCCGGTGGGGCTGAATCGCTTTAGTCGATCGACTGATGATCCTTGTACCCCCGAGTTTTGTGAGAAATGTGTTTTCTCGCCGGCACTCAAAGATGACGGCATGCCGCGAGATCAGCTATTGGATCTGGACCTGCTGGTGGAGCACGTGGGACCGGTTGAGGCAGGCACCCACTTGTACCGCGAAGGCGATCCGTTTCGTGCCATTGCCACGGTCCGCGAAGGCATCGTCAAAGCCTACCGGGTTGATCAAGAAGGCAGGGAAAAGATTCTCAATTTCTTTCTTCCCGGAGAAGTGATTGGTCTGGATGCGATCCACGAAGATCGTTTCTGTTCCAATGCCATGGCTATCACCGATATAAAGCTGTGTCGCTTTTCATTTCCGCAGATATCTGACCTGGCACGGCACGTGCCCAGCCTGCAGGGCAAACTGTTCAAACTGTTCAGCCAGAATATTGCTCGCGCCGAGCTGTTTTTTGGCGACTACTCAGCCGATGAGCGTGTTGCTGCTTTCCTGCTGGACGTGGAGCGACGACTACCCGAAAAGATGCAAACCGGCGAATTTCCTCTGCTTATGCCGCGTACCGACATCGGCAATTATCTGGGGCTGGCACCAGAAACCATCAGCCGCGTGTTTCGTCGGTTCCAGGATCAAAGATATATTCACGCAGACCGCCGAACGATTCGCATACTTGATCGCCCGGCAATGGAAAATCTGGCCGACCCCATCCTTCGCCATAGCTAATCTAATCTTCCCCAGTTGATCTGGATCAAGGCGCGCGCGCTGCTTCTGATCCAACATCATTCCTGATTGTTGTGCCAACAGGAATTGAGCATATGAGCAGTACGCGTAGACTTTGGACGATCCTGACGATCTTGTTGTTGGGGTCTTTTGGCGTTCTCCTGCTAATGGGTGATCAAATCTACCGCAAGGCACCACCCATGCCTGAAGCGGTCGTCACCCAGTCTGGGGACATCTTGTTCACCGCCGCTGACATCCAGAAGGGTCGTCAGGTCTGGCAGTCCATGGGTGGTATGCAACTCGGCTCCATCTGGGGACATGGCGGCTATGTTGCCCCAGACTGGAGTGCAGATTGGCTGCACCGAGAGGCGGTGGCACTGCTGGACGGCTGGGCCGCAGATCAATTCTCAGGGGCCACCTTTGAGGACTTGACTGCCGAAGAGCAGTCCATGCTGACAGGTCGACTGCAAGCCAATATGCGTCCAAACACCTACGACGCTGAAACTGGCCGCATTACCGTATCCGATGACCGCGCCGAAGCCATGGCAGCGGTCGCAGATCATTACAGGGCGCTGTTTGGAACCGACCCGGATTTGGCGGAGTTGCGCGAAGCTTACGCCATGAAAGACGATACGGTCACCGAGCCAGAGAACCGTCAGGCTTTGACCGCATTTTTCTGGTGGACCGCCTGGGCGGCGGTAACTGAACGACCTGACAGCGATATTACCTATACCAATAACTGGCCGGGAGACGATCTGGTTGGTAATACCCCTCCAGCCAGCACCTACCTGTGGTCTGCATTTAGCGTCCTGTTTCTGTTAGCGGGCATTGCTCTGCTGGGCTGGCACCATGCGGTGAGCCACGACCGGCCTGAAGAGCAGCATCCTGTTCCCGATTCGGATCCGCTGGCGCTGATACGGGTCACTCCCTCCATGCGTGCCACTGCGAAGTTCTTCTGGTTGGTTCTTGCGCTATTTCTTGTGCAGATTCTGCTGGGTGCCATCACCGCACACTATCAGGTTGAAGGCCAGGAACTGTATGGCGTTGCTCTGGCGGACATTCTCCCCTACTCACTAACGCGAACCTGGCACACCCAACTCGCTGTCCTTTGGATTGCTACCGCCTGGCTGGGCACTGGTTTATACATAGGACCGGCCGTTTCCGGACATGAGCCAAAGTTCCAGCGCATTGGCGTCAACTTTCTATTTGTCTGCCTGCTGATCATTGTCGTAGGTGCGTTTGCCGGTCAGTGGATGGCCGTCATGCAGAAGCTCGGCTTGGAGAACAACTTCTGGTTTGGCCACCAGGGCTGGGAATACGCTGATATTGGGCGATTCTGGCAGTGGTTCCTGTTTGTTGGTCTCATGCTTTGGCTGGTATTGGTGGGCCGCGCGCTGTGGCCTGCCATGCGCAAAGTCAGCGAAACCCGCTCCATTGTGGCTCTGTTGTTTATGTCTGTGGTCGCCATTGGCCTGTTCTACGCAGCCGGATTGATGTGGGGCGAGCATACCCACCTGTCCATGGTTGAATACTGGCGCTGGTGGCTTGTTCATCTATGGGTGGAAGGCTTCTTCGAAGTATTTGCCACCGCAGTCATCGCATTCCTGTTCACCCGCCTGGGTTTGCTCAAGCCGGCAACGGCGACTGTGGCAGTCCTGTTTGCCACGATAATTTTCCTTGCAGGCGGCGTACTGGGAACCCTGCATCACTTGTACTTTAGCGGCACGCCAACCGCTGTATTGGCCCTGGGCGCAAGCTTCAGTGCATTAGAGGTTGTACCGTTGGCGTACATCGCATTCGAGGCCTACCACACCTGGAAGCTGGGCGGCGCTGCTCCGTGGATGGTGCGATACAAATGGCCCATCATGTTCTTTATCGCCGTCGCGTTCTGGAATCTGGTGGGTGCAGGATTGTTTGGCTTCCTGATCAATCCGCCGCTATCGCTGTACTGGATGCAGGGCTTGAACCTTACCCCACTGCACGGTCACACCGCCCTGTTTGGCGTGTACGGCATGCTTGGAATCGGACTAGTACTGTTCTGTGTTCGCGGCCTGCGACCCGGATTGAAGTGGAGTGAGCCATTACTCAAAACCACTTTCTGGAGTCTTAATATCGGCCTGGTTCTCATGGCGGTGATGACCCTGCTGCCGCTGGGTACCATGCAGCTTCTGGCGGCCATCGATAACGGCTACTGGTACGCTCGATCCGCAGAGTTTATGCAGCAGCCCATCGTCGAAATGCTGGTCTGGATGCGCGTTCCAGGAGATACCATCTTCAGCATCGGTGCAGTCACGCTTACCTGGTTCATCTTCCGCCTCTGGGTCGGACCTAAGCAAAAGGAACAACTGCCCGCAGGCTCACAAACTGAATCTTCCTGACCCAGCCACCGGGGGCTTCGGCGCTACTTTTTGAAGCCCCCCGGTTTTTTTATTTGAACTGGCGTTCCGCTACAGCACCCATTGAGGGTTATTCACGAATGCGTTTACCCGTCCTACAGGCCCCGCACCGTTTGCCATTCTTAACTGGCGCATTGGGCATGGTGTTAGCGATGTTGTGGTGGCTGCTCTGGCTGCCCGGCTCTCCAGCTTCACTGTCAGACCTATCCGCTCCAGGTCTGTATTCTGGATGGACCCACGCCTGGCTGATGCAGTATTTGGTACTGCCACCGTTAATTTGGGGATTTTTGCTCACGGTATGTCCCCGTTGGATGGGGCTGCCAGAAGTTCCCCGAGCTTTTTTCACCAGCTTCAATGTTGCGCTGCTTTTGACCTTGCTTTTGGCGATAACCGGTGCCAGCGTTTGGGCACCTGCCATGACTTTAGCTGGGCTGCTTTCCAGTGTTTTATGGCTGGCAGGCCTGTGCATGCTGGGATACTTGCTGGTAATCGATGACGAGCCTGTCTGGCACGCCTGGTCTGCATTCCTGGCATTAATCTTTGGGCTACTGGGTACCGGCATGTTTGCAGCCCACCTGATAGAGCCGGCCCCCCGGCTGGTGTTTGCCAGTATCAAAATCGGAACATTTGGTTTCTTGCTGCCCCTGTTCTTTACCGTCTTACACCGCATGGTGCCGTTCTTCTGCTCCCGCGTCATTCCAGACTACGAAATTTGGCGGCCTCGATGGCTCCTGGCTGCGGTCTGGATTGGCTGTCTTGCTCACCTGACGTTGGAGTTATCGCATCGCTACGCGCTGCTGTGGCTAGTAGACCTTCCCCTCATGTTGCTGTTTGCCTGTGTGCTGATTCGCTGGTGGCCGGGTCGACGTGGGCCCCGCCTGCTGCAAGTGCTTTTGTGGGCCATCCCATGGCTTCCTGTTGCCATGTTGCTGTACGCGGTGCAGAGCATCATATTTGCGCAAACTGGCAACTTCGAATTGGGAAGGGGCCCAGCCCATGCGCTGTTCATCGGATTCTTCGGTAGCATCATCATTGCCATGGTGACCAGGGTAAGTCAGGGCCATTCTGGACGACCGCTGGAGCTGCCCACAGTTGCGTGGATAGCGTTTCTGGCCTTACAGCCTATCGCCGTCGGTAGAATTATTGGTGCCGCGACCAATGATGATCCGCTGTGGCAATTTGTTGTTGCGGCACTTTGGGTCATCGTATGGCTACCCTGGTGTTGGCGCATCGTGCGCATCACCAGCAGCCCCAGAATAGACAACAAACCAGGCTAATATTTGTGATTGAATTCTATCTGCCCATCAAGCATGTCCACATCTTCACCGTCGTATTCAGCGT
>CAZVYE010000066.1:14267-17431 GCA_964630895.1 uncultured Gammaproteobacteria bacterium
CCGTATTTGCCTACATGTTTTCCGTAGCCCGTGCGCACCACCCACTTGGCATATTCCAGCTTATGTAAGCCCTGAAATCCGATGCAACAAAATCGCACCACTTGATCGAGATCAAGTGAGCGCGGGACGTTCCTGTCTAGACTGGAGGCATGAACAAAAAAACCCTTTGCTTGCTAGTATCTGCACTCTGTCCGATGCTCGCCAACGCACAGAGCAGCAGCCAATCTGACGCCAGCCTCGAGCTGGAACCCATGGTGGTGGTCACCACCCGCACACCCCGACCCGTGAATGACGTAGCTGGGGTAGCCACGGTAATCGACGCGGCCCGGATCGAACAGGAGTTGGCCTTCGACCTGGATGATCTGGTTCGATATGAGGCAGGAATCAGCGCCGAGACCGCGGGTACCCGCTTCGGATTTGACGGATTCAATATTCGGGGAATCGGTGCCAATCGCGTGGCCATCGAAGTCGACGGCGTACCGCTAAACGACCACTTCGACGTAGGCAGCTTTGCCAGCGCTGGTCGCGGGCTCATCGATCCTGAGCTGATCCAGCGCGTGGAAATTCTTCGTGGTCCCGCCTCGGCGCTCTATGGCAGCGATGCCATTGGCGGCATGGTCGCGTTTTCAACCTGGGATCCCGCTGCATTGGCTCACGATGGCAACTGGGCCATGCGAGTGCGGTCGGGCTATGACGGCGCAGAAGATGGTTGGTTTGCCAGCGCTCTCGTTGCGAATCAGCAGGAACGCTGGGGCGCAGTAGCCGGCGGCGTATACCGGCAAGGCGAGCAACTCAATCACGGTGTCAATGGAAACGGTCTGGAAGATCGCATACGCAGTGACCGTAGCTCGGGCCTGGCCAAAGTGGTCGTTCCCGTATCGATGGGAGAGTTCGAATTCAGTGCAACGCACGACCAGGTTAATCGGGATTCTGACATTCGGTCTCTGCTGGGCCAGGGTCGCTTCCGGGCCACTACCGAAATTCTGGGCGACGACGAACAAACGCGTGATCTGGTCAACGCTGGTTTGCGCCTGGAACCCATGGACTGGTGGTTTGACAGCGCCCATTTGCAGGCTTTCTGGCAGGAATCCGACACCAACCAGTTTACCCGGGAAGCCAGAGCATCCAGAGACCAGCGCTTTGCGCGGCGATTCCTCTATACCCAGCAGGTATCTGGCTTTGATGCCACCGTATTTCGTGAGCACCAGGGCCAATATGCAAGCCATCGAATTGGCATGGGATTCGAATTGCTGCAAACCGATTCCAAAGAGCGGCGCGAAGCACTGCAGACGGACCTTGCGGGCAATAATCCGACCCATGAAGTGCTGGGAGAGGTATTCCCTGTGCGCGATTTTCCCAACTCCAGAACTCGCGAAACTGCACTTTGGATGCAAGATGAAATCAGCTGGGACCGCCTGACGCTCATTCCCGCTTTGCGATACGAACACTACGATCTGGATCCCCAGCCAGACGCAGTATATCGGGACGACAATCCTGCCACCGAAGTAGCATCTATTTCGGAGTCCGAACTCACTCCCAAGCTCGGGATGATATTCGATCTGAACAACGACTGGTCGATCTTTGGCCAATACAGTCGAGGCTTCAGAGCGCCACCTTTCCAGGATGCCAACATTGGCCTGGATATCCCGCTGTTCAACATCCGCGCCATCCCCAACCCGGATCTCAAGTCAGAAACTTCTGATGGCTTAGAGCTCGGCATGCGCTTTCGGGGTGCTGGGCAACAGCTAGAGCTCGTCGCGTTTCACAACAGCTACGATGATTTTATTGCCAGCAAAGTACGTCTGGGCCCCGACCCGGACACCGGAACCCTGCTGTTTCAGTCGCAAAATATTGCCGACGCAACGATTCGCGGTCTGGAATTTCGCTACGAAGCCATTTTGGCTCGATGGCCCCAACTGCGTTTCTCCGCATCCGGATTCTGGTCCGACAGCGAGGACGAGTCCACCGGACAACCATTGGCATCTGTTGATCCTGCCGAGCTGCAGGCGGGTGTGCGCTGGCAGCCTGCATCAGCCCCATGGAATCTGAATTTCAACTTAAGACACGTAACCGAAAAGGACACTGACGGGCTGGACGAATCCCAGTTTATCCCGGATGCATACACCGTTCTGGATTTCCAGACGCAATGGCAACTCAGCCCTACCGTTTCCGCCAGCTTCCGACTGGGTAACGTGCTTGGAGAATCTTACTGGCGCTGGCAGGACGTAAGGAGCCTCGATAACGATGACCCAGTTCTGCCACTGCTGTCCCAGCCTGAGCGCAATGTGAGCGCCACGCTGAAATGGACGTTCTAAATTTTGCTTGCAAGGCACACAAGGAGTGCACCATGAAACTTCAACCTTTATCCGCCCTCGTGCTCGGCATCAGCTGCATTGTTGGCTGTAACGCCGAGTCACAAAACCAGACCGAAGCCGCGGCCAATGCGCCTCAGGTGCACCAGGCCGAGGTTGCCGGGGCGCAGTCTAAACAGGCCCTGATCGAACAGGGCAAGGCGCTTTATGAGCAACATTGTGGTGCCTGCCACCAGGCCAACGGTCAGGGACTACCCGGCGCCTTTCCCCCGCTGGCTGAGGCCGATTATCTGCTTGCGGACCGAGATCGCGCCATTGAGATTGCACTGTCCGGTAAGTCTGGTCCAATTACGGTTAATGGTCAGGAATACAACGCCGTCATGCCCAACATGGGCTATCTAAGCGACGCAGATATTGCAGCCATTCTCACCTATGTCTACAACAGCTGGGGTAATGAGGGCGAAGCCTTCTCGGCGGCACAGATTGCGGCCGCACGATCCGGCAGTGATGATCAGTTGGCAAAGGATCGCGCTGCGGGCAAACCACACCCGGACACACCCGCTAGCGAAATGAGCTATAAGAGCGCCCCATCGGCGGTAGATGCCAAAATGGCGACGCAGTTCATCGACTCCGAAGGTCCCAATATGACCTCCGACGAATTCCAGCGTGCCACTCAGGTGTACTTCGAACGCTGCGCTGGTTGCCACGGCGTGCTACGTAAAGGTGCCACAGGCAAACCACTAACCACCGATATTACTCGCGACAAAGGCACTGATTATCTCAAGGCGTTGATTACCTACGGTTCTCCGGCCGGGATGCCGAACTGGGGCACGTCAGGTGAGCTGAGCGAAG
>CAZVYE010000067.1:0-17301 GCA_964630895.1 uncultured Gammaproteobacteria bacterium
ATCATGGTTGGTCACTGGTCTCCACCAAATAAAGAGATAGATATGATTGATAACGTCCTTACGTTTTTAAACGGCGGGCTATTGAACCTGCCTGTATGGGCCATGCTGCTCATCTTTTTCGTGTTAGTTCAGGCGACGGTAATTTCCGTCACTTTGTACCTACACCGCTGCCAGGCTCATCGCGGCGTAGATATTCACCCAATCGTTACCCATCCCATGCGTATGTGGTTATGGCTAACAACGGGCATGCGTACCCAAGAGTGGGTTGCCATTCATCGCAAGCACCACGCGCGCTGCGAAACAGAAGAGGACCCGCATAGTCCGCAAACCAAGGGTTTGCGCACCGTTTTGCTGGAAGGTGCCGAACTATACGCTGACGAATGTAAGAACGAAGAGACTATCAAGAACTATGGTGCAGGCTGCCCCGATGACTGGTTGGAGCGCAATGTCTATCGCCACAGTGTATTCGGCCCTACCGCCATGCTGTTCATTGACTTCGCCTTGTTTGGCGTAGCTGGCGTGGCAATCTGGGCAATTCAGATGGCTTGGATTCCCATCATGGCTGCTGGTGTAATCAATGGTTTGGGACACTGGTGGGGCTATCGCAATTTCCACACTACCGACACGTCACATAACCTGACGCCCTGGGCATTCTTTTTAGGTGGTGAAGAGCTCCACAACAACCACCATGCTTATCCAAGTTCGGCAAAGTTTGCTCTGCGCAAGTGGGAGTTTGACTTGGGCTGGAGCATGCTGCGCACCATGCAGTTAGTTGGATTAGCGAAAGTACGCCGAGTCGCGCCAGCTGTGGATCGCGCGCCTGAAGCCTTTGAATTGGATAAGGAAGCCATGCGCACCTTGTTTGTTCACCGCTATACAGTGATGCGCGATTACGCTCGTGCGGTTATCCAGCCCACGGTTAAAACAGAACTTACCAAAGATCCTTACTGGCGTAAGTGGCAAGGCAAAGCACGCAAGCTAATGGCTGCTAATGCCAACTTCTTTAACGAGAAGAAGCAACAAAAGCTGAATCATATTTTGGAAGAGCAGCCGACCCTTAACCTGATTTATGAGTATCGGATGAAGCTGCTTACGCTTTGGGAAGAACACAAATCGGATCCAGAGCAAATGCTAATCGCTATTCGCCAATGGTGTGCGGAAGCGGAAGCAACCGGCGTTGCTGCACTGCAACAGTTTGCAGAGAGCTTAGGTACTTATCGCGCCCGAGCTATCGCCTAAGCCAATTATTGGCTATCCATATTGGTAATACGGTTCTGCGTCGCACTAGCGGCGACGCAGAACTAACCAAACGATCACCGGTGCACCCAACGCTGCGGTGATAACACCCACCGGTATATCCCTGCCCGTCACGGCCGACCTGGCCAGCGCATCACAGAGCATCAAGAAAACGCCTCCAATCCAGGCACTGCGCCATAGATTTTGACGTCGAGTACCTGGCCAGGCCAATCTCGCCATATGCGGGACAATCAATCCAACAAAAGCAATAGGCCCACATACTGCCACGACACCCGCAACGCCCAAAGATCCAGCCGTTAGAAGTGCCGTTCGCAGCAGCCGCACGTTGACTCCGACCGCATGTGCTCGATCCTCGCCACCAGCCAACGCATCCAATGCACGCCAGGGCAACAGCATTGCGGGAATTACCAACAACGCCAGGGGCACCAGCCACAGAACCTTTTGGTAACCAACTACCGCAATGCTGCCCAGTGACCAACGAACGGCCTGGAATGTGGTCATCATATCTGCAGTAAATTGAAGCCCCGAAGCGATCGCACCGCTGGCCAGAGAGATTGCGATGCCAAGCAGCAAAATCTCGCTAATTCGAATGCGACCACTGGCCGCCGCAGCGGCTACCAATAGCGTAACTGCAAGCGCACCACTAAACGCACCCAGCATCACAGCAAAAGTTGTTGCGGTCGCACTGAGACTTATCACAAACCACGCGCCTAGCGTCGCACCAGCAGTAGTTCCAACGGTACTTGGTGTGGCCAGGGGATTGGTAAATAAAATCTGATACACAGCTCCCGCTAACGCAAGCACTGCCCCTGCGGTGATACCAAGCAATACTCGTGGCAATCGAAGCTGCCAGAGAATGAATTCATTGGGAACGGAGAAGCCCGCGTCGCCCAAGAGCAAGCAGATGGCAGCCAGGACCACCGACAACATAAGCAACAGAGCGGAAACCCTAAAGGACGTCATGCGGGCAACCAGGCGAAGCCCGCTCCACATTCGGCACGGCTAAAGTCCATTTCGTACAAAGCAGACAACTGGGACGTAAGCTGTGTGTCGTGGTAATTACAGACAAACTCCAACCGCCCCTGGTTGAGCCCAGCGACGTCAATTACGCAATCTGGCTGCTGATCAAGTAAAAAATGTAGCGTATTAAAATCATGCGTAACCAACACAACGTCTCGACCCTCAGACCACTGTCTTGCGAGCAGTCCAAACAGTTGTCTCTGTCTACGAGGGTCTAAATGATTGGTTGGTTCGTCCAGCAGCCATGCCCGGGCCTCTTGTGCCACCATAGATGCAATCCCGACCCGCTGTAGCTCTCCACCAGACAAGGTGTTTGCCATGCGTTGTTCTAAGTGGGAAATTCCTGCAGCATTCAGAGCGCTTCGCGCGGCTTCCATGCGAGACTCTGGCAGTTCATCGAACCGATACCTGGCGGCTGCGACCATCTGTTCGACCGTGACAGCTTCAGGCAGCAGCCCTTGTTGCGGCAACCAGGCAACCCGCTCGGCTCGCTCTCGCGGACTTAAGGAATCCAGGTGCGACCCGTACAGGCAAACCTTGCCCTGCCCGCTCACCAATCCGAGAATACTACGCAGCAACGTCGATTTGCCTGCGCCGCTTGGACCCAGCAGAACCAGCACTCTACCGGTCCGCGCTTCCAGGTTGACTTGAGTCAGTAACGTCGCTGCGCCATTTCGGCCAGTGATAGTGACGCTCCAGTCTCGAAGCGCAATCGCGGCATCAGTAGGTCCGGGCTGTTCGCTCACAGGTCCAATACCATGCGCTAATTAACGCCCATCACAGTTTCAATCTGGGTTCGCAGTTTCGGAACCAGTTTAAGCACGCCTGGCCCGGTTACCATCATCGCTTCTTCTCGCAGCACAATAATTTTACCCTCCTGCACTGCCTGTAGTTCATCCAGGTGACGTATGCCCTCCAGCGCAAAAGCCTGCATTGCATCTTTATCAGCGTCGCCATCTCCTCGATCAGAAGTCAAAATGATCAGAATTTCAGGATCCAGCATGAGCAATCTTTCCAGGCTTAGCGCGGCGTTACCCTGGATGTCCTCATTGATAGCGTGACGCGCACCGGCGGCATGCAAAACGGCACCATGCAGAGAGTTCTTGCGAATAAACCACCATTCGCCATCGTATGCTTCTGCACCGATTAACATGAGCGCAGTGGGCGCATCCGCAGGAGGAGCTACATCAAGCACCTGGGTCAGATCGTTAGCCAATTGCGTGGACTGTGCAGTTTTCCCAATGCGCTCCCCCAGGGCCACAATGCCAGCATGTACGTCCGCTACGGTGAGCCACGGAAAGTGCAGCGTAGGGGCAATCTGCTCGAGTTCTTTAACTGGGGTACCAGCGTATGCTTCAAACAAAATAAGATCTGGAGATAAATTTGCGAGCGCTTCGTAGTTGGGCGTTAGCGCGGTACCAGCAGCAGGCAATTCACACGCAGATTTCGGTTTAACACAATAGTCGCTTCGCCCGACTAGCAGGTTCTGGGCATCCAACTCTGCCAGAGTTTCTGTCAATCCAGGGCTCAGGCTAACAACCCGCAACTGGCTAGCCGCCTGTTCAGCCTGGCCAAGCTGCTGGGAAGGCTCGGAGCATCCGGCCATTAACACAAGAACGCCAAAGGCAAGTGCGACCATTTGACGGGTTTTCTCAACAATACGCATTCAATTTGCCTGTTTGGCTTTGGGACTGCTTAAAAGGTTGGAGCGGGTGATGGGAATCGAACCCACGTCATCAGCTTGGGAAGCTGAGGTTCTACCATTAAACTACACCCGCCGCTGGCCTGCATCTTAGCAACCAAGCCGGATGCTTGAAAACTGCCACGCCTTAAAAAATCGCATTGATAACTGCAATCTCTACTGCTAAAAACAGTACGGTCATGACCCCGCCAACTTTGAGAAAGTCCGCCACTCGATAACCGCCTGGGCCCATGATCAATGCATTGACCTGGTGGGTCGGAATCAAAAACGCATTGGACGCAGATATGGCGACAATCAAAGCGAACAGCGCAGGGTCACTATCGGTCGCCAACGCAATGTTGATAGCCAGCGGTACCAGCAGTGTTGTCGCGCCAACATTCGACATGACCAGCGTAAAAAAGGTGGTTAGCACCGCCAGAATCAGCTGTAAGCCTATGGGCGAAATATCGCCCAGCATTTCCAGCGTAATCTGAGCAATCCATGCAGCCGTACCGGTAACATCCATGGCCAACCCCAAAGGGATTAAGCTGGCCAATAGGAACACGGTTTTCCAACTCACTGAGCTGTAGGCCTCTTCGATACTAATTACACCGGTCAATACCATGCCCATGGCACCCACGAGCAGACAAATAGACAGGCGAAACTCGCTGAAAATAATCAGTCCCAGTGCAAGTGTGAAAAACAGCAGTGCCCAGCCTACTTTGTGCGGTCGTTGCTCCTCCTTTGGAATATCGGTGACGACCACGAATTCTCGATCTTTGGCCACAGCGGCCAAATCTCGCCAAACGCTGTGAATTACCAAAGTATCGCCCACTTGCAGCGGAATCAGACGAGCATCTTTTCGAAACACTTCGTCTCCGCGATCCAATGCGAGTACGTTTAATCCGTAACGTTTACGAAACTGCACCTCGATGGGTGCTTTACCAACAAAGCGGGAACCTGGCGTAATGACAACTTCTGAAATACCGGCTCTGGATGGATTGAACAACTGGCCAAAACTGGTCAGGCGCGGCTGCACTTTTAGCTCATTCTCTTCCGCCAGGGTTTTTACGTCCTCGCGGGTACCCATCAGGCCGAGCACCGTACCTACCCAGATCATTTCTCCAGACGGTGGTGCAATGATGCGATCATCGCCGTTGCGCAAGGCCAGGATAAACACACGATCAAACTCGCTTTCGGCCTCCCCCACCGTCTGCCCAACCAGCGGGCTATCCGCGGTTACCACTGCTTCAAATACATCGCCCTCCACCCCATAGACAGATGCAAAGTAGTTTTTCGTTTTACTTGGCGACCCAAGATCATCCGTTTCGCGCACCGGCAAGAGAAAGCGACCGCCCAACAAGAAAAACACGATGCTTGTCCCAACCAGTGCAATACCCACCGGGAACACAGCAAACAAATCGAAGTTTTCCAATGTGGATGCGCCAGGTGGCAGGTTACGATTGGAGTTATCGATCAGGTCGTTAAGCAAGATAAGCGGCGACGAGCCCACCATCGTCAGCGTGCCACCCATGATTGCGCAGAAGCCCATGGGCATCAGTAATCGTGACATGGGCAATCCAGAGCGTGAAGCGATGCGACTGACCACGGGCAGGAAAAGCGCCGTAGCACCTACGTTTTGCATAAACCCAGAAATGATTCCAACGGTCCCGGAAACCAGTGGCATGATGCGTAGTTCCGTGCGCCCACCTATGCGCAGAATAAATGCAGCCACCTGGGTCATGACGCCGGTACGGTCTAGTCCAGCGCCTAGAATCATTACCGCAATTATCGAAATGACCGCGTTACTGGCAAATCCTTGAAACAGCTGGTTTCCAGGGACCAAATCCAGCAAGCCCAGTGCAACCATCACGCATATTGCCACCACGTCAACACGCAGCAGTTCGAACACGAACAATATGATCGTGGCACCCAACACGCACAGTACCCAAATCATTTCGGGTGTTAGTGTCAGGCTCGTCTCCATTTAGCGCTTCCAGGCCATTCGCTGATCCCCGCCTAGCGATGACATATTGCCCCCCAACACTGCCCTAGCCTCTATTTCGCATGGTATTTATAGATAAGATCCCATACGCCATGGCCTAATTTTCTACCGCGCCGTTCGAACTTGGTGACCGGACGCCAAGGCGGCCGCTCGCTACTTTCTCCTGGCCCTGCCACATTGGTGAAATCAGAACGAGGTTCGACAATCTCCCGCATGTGCTCAGCGTAATTTTCCCAATCCGTCGCCATGTGCAGCATACCGCCGTCTTCTAAACGACTCGCAACGATGTCCATAAACGTCGGCTGGACAATACGACGTTTGTGATGCCGCTTCTTCGGCCAGGGGTCGGGAAAGTAAAGACGCACTGCGGCCAGGCTGGCTGCTGGGATTTGGCGTTCTAATAGCGTCAGCGCGTCGCAACAAGCTACGCGCAAATTCTCCAACTCATATTCTTCTATACCCCGCAGTAGCTGCCCTACGCCGGGTCGATGCACTTCGATTCCCAGATAATTATTTTCAGGAAACTCGCGGGCTGCATGCAATAACGCTTCGCCGTCGCCAAAACCGATTTCCAGGTGGCAGGGTGCATTCCGACCAAACAACTCTTCCCAGCCCAGTTCAGAATTATCCAGCTCTACCCCAAACCGAGGCCAAAGCTCTTCCAGAGCCAGTTCCTGTGCGGGAGTCAGGCGTCCTTCGCGAAGGACAAAGCTGCGAATTTTACGTGTGCCAGGCGTTCGATCAGCTAACGGATCAGGCCCGATTATCTTTTTCATTATTGGCGCGTCAGACCGTTTCTGGTTCTGAGCAATTGTAGCCTATGCGATGACGAGATTCGAAGACTGGCCGCGGGAGAATTTCAAAAGCAGTGATCGCGACACAGATGCAATGGATTTATGTCGGATTGTGGCGTAAAGACTGGCCAGCCATTGAACTGGCGAGCCCAGGGGAAGAGGTGGTCAGTTCTTGTCAGATTTGTCCGAAATTACGCGGAATTCGCCTTCGATGATTCCAGGCTCGGTCGGCGGTTTCTTCTTTTCACCGCCCATAACGTTGCGTGGACCTGCGCGCAAGCTTAGGATGACGCTGCCGACCAGTGCTGCGCCGGCGGCGATAACCAAAACCACCAGCCCTAGGACAAACGTAAGCGCTAACACGCCCAGTGCTAATAACATCATGCCAAAACGGGCGATGGGATTAGCGGGCTGATAATAGCGCCAGTATGCGTCTTTTATGTTCATATTTAGAAAATGGCGATGTCAGAAGATAATTGCAAGTCAAAAAGCCTGATTAGTGTGCAGGATATCCCAGATGGGGGTGCACGCGAAGTGACGATCGATGGGGAGCCTCCACGCTATTTGGTGCTGATTAGACAAGGTGAGGCAGTTTTTGCCTATCACAACGTCTGTCCTCACGCGGGTCGACCGCTCAACTATGCGCCTGATCAGTTTCTGTTTACGCCAGATGGTAACTTGGTTTGCACCGCACACGGCGCAACGTTTGCGCCTGATTCTGGTGAGTGCCTGATGGGACCATGTTTGGGCGCCTCTCTGGCAGCTATACCAGTGCAAGTCCGGGCAGGTGAAGTTTTTCTTGATCAGGCATAAATTTGCCGCATTCGGTCAGCCAAATGTCATGGAAAGACGGCAAATTTGGCTGACAGCCCAGTCACTATGACAACCACTCTAAGCATATTGGAAGGTTGTCATGTCCTCTTTTTCAAACCATTCTGGATTTTCCAAGCAAGCATCACGCGCTGGGATCAGCAGAATTCTAAAAAGCGCAGTAATAGCAACAGCGCTGACAACGGCAGTCGTATGCGCTGCGGTTGCCGTCCCACAGCTACACATTTCGGATAAAGATCGGGTAGCTCGCGGCCCAGGAGCAACGCTGAAATGGGTCGAGGCCAGTCGATTACCCACTTGGGCGCAATCCGCTTTGACCGACGGCAAAATAGAAAATGTCCATGCGTTGCGTTTTTCTCTTGCGGATATCAATCGTGACGATCAGCCCGAAATTTTGATCAGCGCCGCGGAACGCCGATTTGATGTGTACATCGCCGACTCGCCGCTGCGCGCCCTCTGGCAGTTTAATGGTGTCTGGCAAACAAGTAATGCCGACGTTGCCTGCCGCCCGGACGAACTGGGTCCATTCGCTACTAATGGAGTCTGGGACCTACACTGCCGTAGCGGAAGTAAAAATACCTTGCTCCGATGGGATTCAGGAAATTACCGCCAAACCATTTAGCACAACACGGTTGAGCCCGGACCAGTGTCTTGTGCTGGTCTGGGCATCCAGCCTGTTGATTCCCAATGATCATTAGGCAGTCTTGTTTAGGCGCCTTGAAGCGGCTTGCGCAGTCTACTCGTGATTCCAACCTGCTTCGGATCTAGGTGCCAAACCCAGCACCTCGCCATCCAGACTAACCCCTAAGCCCAACACCGTTCGATTGGCGTAGGCAAAGTAAGCCGACACCTGATTCATTTCCAGAATTTCGCCGTCATGCGCTCCCGCCTCGCGCATTTCCTGAATGTCTGATTCGCGGATGTTAGATGGTGAAAGGGTGAGCTTTGCGGCGTACTGAAGCAGCGCCAAATCACGACCCGAATAGGCTTGCTCCGGCGTTAACTGCTGCAGCGCCGCTATCGCTTTGCTGGCCAGGCTGGCATCGTTGAGAGCCCGGCGCAGGCCTTCGCTGTGGTGGCGCACACAATACTCGCACTGATTGATACTACTCACCAGTACACCCGAGGCTTCGAGCAATGACACAGGCAACTGGTTAGCGCTGTTATGCAGTACGTTTTTATACAAAGTCATATGCCCAGCTAAGGTATGCGGACGCAGACTATGGGCCTGCAATATCTGATCTATTTGTCCATCTGGCCCTGCCACCTGGCGATATATTTTGGCCAATTGCCCTTCTGCAGAACCGGGTTCGATTGTCTTAATCCATGTCATTGCTTAATACCCAAGTCTTGATCGGAAAATACCGTGACCCATTACCAGAGAGATCGCTTCCAAAGAGCACCAAACTACGCACGTGCAGCACTCCAGGTAAATCAGTACGACCTTCTTCCAGCAGGCCTCTACGTGGCCCTCTGGCCAGAGATACGTGAGGTTTAAAAGATCGATCTCTTGAGTGCTCGACCGCCTCATCAATCCTGGCATCCATGCGCACAACCCACTGTAGGAGCGTTTCACAGTCGTCAGGCAACCATGCCAATACCGAAGGGCGGCCGTTTGGGAAGCCCGCCAACTCGCCACCGGTGAGCACAAATGGATCAGGCATAGAGACTGTATCGATTGCGTTCTGAATGCGCTTGCTTTGACGCTCGGACAGGTCTCCGAAGAAGCGCACGGTTAGGTGCCAGTTCTGACGTGGTATCCAGCGCCTGTCGCGCGTCGAAGGAATTTGCGTTCGATACGCATCTATACTTTCTGCCAGGCAAACACACACTGGCAGCGCAAGAAATGTTCTAACCGGTTTTTTCAGGTCGCGCATGTCGTTTTGTTTGCCGAGCTGCGATTATTGGGATTTACAACGATAAGAGTATACTGAATCTCAGATTGGACCCTTGCCCGACGAGCGAGGGTATTAAACCAAGGGGGCAGCATGAACGATAGCGTTGCCAGCGCGGCCGGTTCGCGAGTTCTACAGTCAGGACAGACGCTTTTTAACGAGGGCGAAGCGGCCGACTGCGCCTATATCATCGAATCAGGCGAGCTAACCATAACCACCCATTCCGAAGGCGAAGAGGTTTTTCTTTGCACCCTACGCGACGGTGATATTGTTGGGGAAATGGGCGTGATTGACCGGGCACCCAGAACGGCAACGGCGGTCGCCAGCGCCGAGACCAGCTTATTGGTCATTACTCGCAACCAGCTTACTGAACGAATATCCGAAGCCGACCCCATACTGAAACTATTGATCAAGATCCTCCTGGATCGCTACCGTAGTGGCTTAAGCTCGGTGAAGGGCGAAATGAACGCGCGTCCCGGTGAGGAGCTGGTACCGGCCGACGTGGTTGCAGAGTATGTAAGCCACGGCATCGATAAGATGCGTCTGGAGGCGGAACTGAAGCAGGCGTTACGTCAGCGTCAGCTGCAAGTCTTTTATCAGCCTCTACTGGATGTAGATTCTCGCACTGTTGCCGGCTTTGAGGCACTTACCCGCTGGGACCACCCTAATCGCGGAGCGATTTCGCCCGGCTTGTTTATCACCTTAGCCGAGGAAACCAGCCTGATCGTTCCGGTTGGCTTATATGTATTCGAAGAAGCATGTAACAAACTCATGGCATTTGATGAGGCAGAGCAGCAACATGGGCAGGGCCCACTGTTTATGAGCATCAATGTGTCTGCTCGGCAGGTTGCTGATCCAGAATTTATCGTCCAGGCCGCTTCGCTGGTCACCAACCTTGGTCTTGATCCTGCTCGTATCAAACTGGAGATAACAGAAGGATTGAGCATTGACATTGGCAGCACTATCAATTGGATCAATCAAGCTCATGATCTTGGGTTTAAGGTCTCGTTAGACGATTTCGGTACTGGCTACTCCAGCTTGGCCACATTGCACAAGCTGCCCCTGGATACGGCGAAGATCGATCAGGCATTTATACGCAATTTGGAACACGACGCACGCAGTAGAGAACTACTTCGTGGCATAGTGAATTTAATGCGCGGACTGGGAGTGGAAATAGTTGTCGAGGGAATCGAAACCCGCACTCACCTGGAATTTATTACTGCGCTGGATTGCAATCTGGCGCAAGGTTACCTGATTGGCAAACCCATGACGGCATCTGCCGTAACCGAACTATTGGTCGAAGGTCCAAACCTCACGGGTTAACTCGGTCGACTGTCGTCATTGTCAGCATTTGAATCGGCTGTCGGGGCGGCTTTCGGATCCGCGTTTGCCTTCGCCTTTAACCGATCCATCTGGTTATGCAATTGATCCAAGGTGCGATCAATCTGCTGCGTGATTCTTTGTGTAGTACCACCTCGGTTGTAGTGCTCGCTTACCCGGTCCTCAAGACGCGCTACCAGTTCATCAATACTGAGTTCTTGCTTGCGGCGAAACCGGCCAAACAAATTAATCCATATTTCACTTCTTATACCGAAATGCAGCACGCGATCAAAATACTTGCGCGGCTCATCACGCTCTAGAAGCAGCCCGGCAATGGCCGCAGCAATACTAATCGGACTGAGAATCAGATCTCTGAGTCCATCAACAAACAGTTTTCCCTGAAATGCAAGGACGTCCGAACACAGTTTCCAACGGGAATTGCTGCGTTGCCTGGAAACCGCGTCCACCGTTTCTTGAAGTGGCGGTGGATTTCCTGAATCGACGGATGAAGTCTTTTTGTTCATATTACCGAGCAAAGTGTTCTGCTAAATTGGTCCGTGGCGATGTGCAAAATAGCGAAAATTGTCACGCAACAAGCAAGCGGTAATTAGCTTAACTCGTTGCGAATTCTCTTCAAACGTATGCTTAACAACCACATAAAATCCGTGAAAGTTCCGCGGTTTACGTTAGAATCCGCACTATACGATGGAATAAAGACTTTCGCACATGGAATATGACACCCCAGGTGTTCGCCTATTTAAAGGTTTTTACTGGTTCATACCAGCTATAGCGGTGGCGTTTGCTCTGGCGTTGCTACCAGGCTTGGCAAAGCCCATCGCGCTGTTTTTGAACCACGCTTTATTTATTTGGGCCGGATACTGCGCATATTATGGTTTGGGCATGGGCGAAGCTGCAAAAGTGTTTCGTCGTAGGTTTCCCGCACAACTTATAGTGCAGTTGTTTTTTGGTTTACTTGCAGGACTCATGATCGCTGTGCCCGTGGCAATGACTATGCAAGAAGTTGCAGCAGCGCCAGCCGTGATCCTGGCAGTAAGTTCACTGCTGTTCCTGGTAATTTGCCAGCGCGCCTGGCCAGCTTTGGCAATGGCAACCGCCTTACCAGAAATTGGTCGTGACGGTTCCGGCCCATTCCGCTCCGGTAGCGATGCAGCGTTCAGTGTTCGTACCGCACTAGAAATAACCCGCGGCGACATGGATAGAATGTTGGAAGGCGTGCCGCTGGTCATTGCAGCAATTGTCGCAAACGCCATCCCATTCGGAATGTACTTGTGGGCCGATGGACTTGCCGCCACAACACAGTGGGCCATATTTGCCGGATATAGTGTGCTATTCGGACCGCTAACGTTTGGATTTTTAGTAGCAACGGTGGATAAGCTGGTGAAAGACACCAGTTCAGTCATTCCCAGCAAGACACAAGAGATGAAACGAATTGAGAGCGGTATTGCCGCTGCCACAGAAGTTGTAAGACCCCTAGAAACCTCTGTCAGCCAGCCCCAAAAAACCAGTACGGTATCGCGCCCTCGTGGTCCCACTCGAAAATACGAAGATCCTGTCTTGCAAGCGGCTGTATCCAACGAGCTGGCTACTATCAAGACGCTGGTCAAGGGACCAGAAGACTTAAATGCAGAGCGGGAAGAGACTACGGCACTGATCTTGGCAGTGCGCAGATGCCACGATGGCGACACTGCTTCGATAGACTGGATGATTGCACAGGGCGCTGACCCCGATGCGACAGACGCAAAGCAGCGGGCACCGCTCCATCATGCGGCCGCATTAGGGCATTTGGAAGCTTTGCGAGCTTTGATCCAGGCGCAGGCAAAACTCGAAGTATTCGATAAAGAAGGGTACACCCCGCTCTCGAAAGCCTGTGCAAATCGCAACTGGGCGGCGGCAGAAGTCCTTATCGACCACGGCGCGAAGCTGGAGTCGCCGGGCGGCATACCTGCGCTACAAGCAGCCGCATCCGTGGACCTGGATGACGCAACCGGCGTGCAACTCCTGCTCCAGCGTGATGCTGATGCAAACGGCAAAGGCAAATTACAACGGACCGCTCTGATGGGTGCCGCTCTGCGCGGCAACGCGCTAATTGCTGAGGAATTGTTAAAAGCAGATGCTGACGTCAATTCCAGAGATGCGTTTGGCAATTCTGCCCTTATGGAAGCGGCGCGCTCAGGGGCTAATAATGTTCTGGAGCGTTTTCTCTTCTGGAAACCAGAAACAGAGTTTCGGGACAAGCCTGGACGCACTGCTTTGCTGGTCGCTGTTTCCAGCCGCCGCGCGGACCCTGAGACGATCCGTCTTCTGCTGGCGATGGGCGCTGATCCACGCGTCAAGAATAGAGAAGGACGAGAAGCCGGAGATCTTGCCATCGCAAACGGCCGCTGGCGCATTGCCAAGGCACTTGGCGCCGAAAAGACCGAACAGGATGATACTGCTAAACCTGCAGCAACCCAATCGGCCAAGCCTGCATCGACTCGAATTGTCGCTGACGAAGACGGCGACACGGTGATTGATCTGAGCTTGTTTGAGACATCCGAGGATCGCGCCTGGGCCAAACGGCAAATGGAGAAGCGCAGTCGAACCCAGCTTGAATCCGCGACCGTCTATGACAACCAAACTGCTGATGCCACGCCTGACGAAGAAGCGGTAGCTGAGCCACAAACGACTGCAAAAGAACCGGCACAGCCCGAGCCGCCCGCTGCAGAAGCGGTTTCCGAACCCGATCAAGAATTGGCGGCAGATAACACGCCAGTGACCTCTTCTGCGAAAGATCTGGAGAGCACAGAATCAACTCCCGAAGAGGCGGAAAACCAAGTCGACTCTGAAGCCGAAGGGCCGAAAGAGGTCCAGCTTGAGCTTTCTATGCCGGAAGTGGACGATCAGGCAATCGAGGCACCAGAGGCTGACGAATCGGCAACTGCAGCAGACGACGCTGAGGAATCCGCGGATTCAGGTTCCAGCGGATCTATCGCAGCCGAGAGTAAGGCGTCCGCAGAGCCTGCCGACATGGAACCCGCAGAAGACGGAAGTGACAGCGATGCGGTTGCGGCACGGGATTCAGTGGATGCACCTGTTGAAGACTCCCAAACAACACCCAAGCGGGCCGTACCCGAATTAAACCAAACTGTGTCTGAAGCTGAATCAGACGCTTACGATGCCATGGTCGCTGCTGCGCAAGAAGAGTCAACAGCCGGTGCAACGGATACCGCACCTGAGGCGCGCTCCTCAGCCAGTAGCGATGGCGAAACCAGTGGTACTCAGGCCGGCTACCGGGCACTGCTGGACGCCGCGCAGGCCGATGACATTTCACAAATGGAAGTGGTACTTACCAGCGAATCCGAGTTTCCAGATTGGTGGTTATCATCGGCATTTCTCAACAGTGTCGCGGCAGGCAACATCATCGCCCCTAAGTGGATGTTGGAAAACGGGCTCAATGCCAACGCGGTATCAGAAAGTGGCCAGCCGCTGCTGGAGTGTATCGTTCAACAACCGGCGCCGAACCCAGAGATCATCCATAATCTGCTGGATGCTGGTGCCCGCATTGGCGGAGAGTCCAGAGCGCTCATCTGGCTGTCGGGCTTTTCTGATCATCAACATGGTCAAAAACCGGGAAGCGCCGACGAAGACCTGGAAAAGCTACTCACCGGTTGCGTGGAGCGAATGATAGAAGCCGGTGCACAGGTGGACGCCACTGACAGCACCGGCCGCACCGCTTTGCACTGGGCAGCCCAGTATCGTGGACCCGAGTACACGTCCACGCTCCTGGACATGGAGGCTACAGTAGACTCCATCGACGATAATGGTGACTCCCCCCTCATACTGGCCTGCAAAACGCGCTCATCGCATCAAATGGCGATCGTGCGATTACTCGTTCAACGCGGCGCAATCGCGAAGCTGAAAAATTCCGCTGGAGAGTCGCCATTGGCCCTGGGCATGAAGTCTGGCAATCAAACGCTGCTGAAAATGCTGATGATGGCCAAGGGCGACAAGCCCGCCATGCCAACAGAAAAAGCCGGTCCGGAGGAATTAATTGACGCCGCTGCAGAAGGCAATTTAGGTCGGATCAAACGGTTACTCAATAAGGGCGCAAACGTTAACCATCGCGATTCGCGCGGGTGTACTGCCGTATTGCGAGCTGCAGGAGCGGGCCACCCGACCATCGTTACCAGCCTTATCGCGGCTGGCGCCGATATTAATTTACCGGCAAACAATGGAACTACCCCGTTGGGCGCAGCGGTTATGGGTAATCACCGAGAAATTGTCAGACTCCTGGTCGAGCGCGGTGCCAATGTGGACCAGGCCCAGCAGTTTGGCATAACCCCCTTGATGCTGGCGGCTGCCCGCTGGCACGCCCGAATGGTGTCACTGCTGTTGCGCTTAGGGGCTGACGTAAATGCCAGAGATGACGCAGAGGGCACGGCGCTCATGGCCGCCGTACAAAATGCACTGGTTAGCACCGACACTGAGGCGGCTGCCGCAACGGTCAAGTTGCTGGTTGAAGCGGATGCGGATGTAAACGCCAAGAACGACGAAGGCCAAACCCCACTGATGCTACTGCTCGGCGTACGCGCGCGACGCACCGACGGTGCGCAGTCGGAAACCCTGGTCAGGCTTACCAGAAGCCTGATTGACGGTGGCGCAGACATGAACAGTCAAGATCTGACCGGGTGGTCAGCTCTGCACGCGGCAGCAGCGCACGGCTTCATTGAGCCCGCCGAAGTGATGGTGAAAGCTGGGGCTAATCGGCGATTGCGCGATATTAATGGGCTATCACCCTGTGACCTTGCCATGGACAACGCTCACGACCACATGGTCGATCTGTTTATAGGCAACCAGTAAATTTGGAGCTGCTCGCGAACATTAGCGAGCAGCTCAGAGATTTGGGCCTGCAGGTCGGCAAGGGTCCCGCCTTACCGGTCGCTGGCGGCGACATTTGCCAGTCTATTCGCCTGGATGGTTCTCCTCAGATTTTTCTTAAAGTGTTGCAAACCGCTGACACCAAGTATTTCCAAACCGAATTTCTTGGCCTAGATCTGATCACCGACGCCGTTGCAGGGCTTGCACCGCGTCCTTACGCCTGGGGCTATAGTGGTAGTCCACCTCAAGGCCTTGCCTGGCTGGCGATGCCCTACCTGGAAATGCAGCACCGCAGCGAGCGATGCGATGTGCAATTGGGAGAGCAGCTTGCGCGGCTACACAGTTGTACTGGTAACCAACATGGTTTTGACCACGACGGATACATTGGCAGAACGCGCCAGCCCAATACATTCGGCGACAACTGGCACACATTTTTCGTGCAGTACCGGTTGCGGCCGCAGCTAGCCAGCTTGGGCCTGGAATCCAGGTTGAATTCTCTGGATCATGCATTCCTGCAATCTTTAGCTGGTAGACAGCCACAGCCGTCTTTGTTGCACGGCGATTTGTGGTCTGGCAATGCCGCCAGCACTGACGGCAACCCCATCATCTACGATCCCGCCCCCTACTGGGGCGATCACGAAACAGATCTGGCCATGATGGAAATGTTTGGTGGATTTAGCCAAGGTTGTTTTACTGCGTATGGCAAAACGCTTGCAATCGATACCGGTTACGAACAACGGCGACCTTTTTATCAGCTTTACCACGTGCTGAATCATGCCAATATGTTCGGCGGCGGGTATATTACTCGCAGCAGGCAAATGATTGAGGAACTTACCTATGGCGTATAAAAGACAATCGGCTACGTTACCGCTTACCCTGCTCGGGCTGACTGCTGTCGCCACAGTCATCAGCGCAATCAATCCAGCCGACATGTTGACGTGGTGGTTAGAGGCCTGCCCCGTCATTATTGGTGCGGTAGTTTTGGTGGCAACGTATAAGCGGTTTCCCTTTACGTCGCTGGTGTATGTACTGATCTTCATTCACGCCCTGATTTTACTGCTCGGTGCCCACTACACCTACGCAGAAGTTCCCCTGGGATTTTGGTTTTCAGACTGGCTCGGAATGGAGCGAAACCACTATGATCGACTGGGTCATATTGCCCAGGGCTTTGTACCCGCAATGATCGCTCGTGAAGTCTTTCTTCGGAATACCCCCCTCAAGCGTGGCTTCTGGCTGTTTCTGTTTGCGGTCTGTTTTTGCCTCGCATTTAGCGCATTTTACGAAATGATCGAGTGGTGGGCTGCACTATTGAGCGAAGAAGCATCAGAATCCTTCCTGGGTACCCAGGGCGACAACTGGGATACGCAGTGGGATATGTTTCTGGCCCTTTGCGGCGCGATTACTGCGCAACTGCTGCTACGGTCCTGGCAGGATCGGCAGCTTGAGCGGCTTGCTTCTTAAACTATACGGTTGCTGCTCTAGGCATTGGCACCGATTTCTCAAAGGATGGTCTTTAGCCCTACGAAATCGCAAGAGGGGTGGCGGGTGGGAATAGATAAGTGCCCGTTTAGTGCCGGCAAATTTCGGAGGTAATTTTCAGATTAGGTCGCCGCACTGTTT
>CAZVYE010000068.1:0-17225 GCA_964630895.1 uncultured Gammaproteobacteria bacterium
TCATTCCATCTGCGATTGATCCGCTACTCCAGAGTTTTACTCAGCCAGCGGCACAGATTATTGAGCCTGCCATGCAGCTCAATCCGCTGAACAACTACTACTTCACCAGCGCATCTTCAATTTTGATTGTGTTGATTGGGTGGTTCCTCACCGACAAAATTATTGAACCGAGATTGAAGAACTCTCCGGTCGACGGTGAGGAAGATGATATGCCGGTCATGGAAGAAACCACGGCTAAAGACGTTAAAGCGTTTTGGATATCTATCGTGGTAATGGTCTTGGGTCTGGTGTTGTTGGCGCTTGCGCTGGCGCCTTCTGACTCTCCGCTGCGGACTGCGGACGGTGAGATTACCCAATTTTCCGCACCTATCATGCAGGCAATTGTGCCTTTGATCTTCCTGTTGTTTTTGGTTCCTGGTGTGGTGTTTGGATTTATGTCCGGCCACTTTAAGACCTCAAAGGACCTGGTCGCAGCGATGACCAAGTCCATGGAAGGAATGGCGTACTACATCGTCATTGTGTTCTTTATTGCGCTGTTTGTTAAAGCCTTTACCATCTCAAATATTGGTACGCTGTTATCGGTGAAGGGTGGTAACGCACTGGCTGCAATGGGGCTCCCTGCACCTATCACCATCGTCGGTATGATTCTGTTGGCAGGATCGGTAAACCTGCTCGTGGGTTCGGCTTCTTCCAAATGGGCGTTGTTGGCACCTATCTTTGTGCCCATGCTGATGCAACTGGGGATTTCGCCAGATCTGACTCAGGCGGCCTATCGAGTGGGTGACTCCACCACCAATATCATCACGCCGCTCATGCCTTACTTCCCGTTAGTGGTGGTCTACTGCCAGCGCTATGTCAAGGGTACGGGTATTGGGACATTGACCTCGATCATGTTGCCTTATTCGGTGACGTTCATTATTTGTTGGTCATTGTTCCTGATTGGCTACTGGATGCTCGGTATTCCCTTGGGTCTACAAGCCAACTATGTCTATCCGGCTGGCTGATAGGCGTTGAGTAAGGCCGAACAAAGTCGAATGGCGCCCTTGCTATTAGGTTGGCTGGGCGTCATTCCCTTTGCGGTATTGGCATACGCGTTTTTCTTTCCGTCACCTATATTCAAGGGTTTTGCGCTACAGGCCTTTATGACCTATAGCGCGGTGATTCTCTCTTTTCTGGGGGGTGTTCGATGGGGAGGTGCGATACATGCTGATGGCTCAAACCCTTTGCAAATGTGTATTGCCATATTGCCCGCGGGGATCGGTTGGGCAGCGTTGTTGCTTGATCCTCAGGTTGGTATTTGGGTGCTAACGGCGGGTCATCTTTTGTTTGGCGTAATGGATGTGATCATGCCAGTGGCAGCTAGCGATTGGTATCGGCGCTTGCGCATTCAATTGGCGAGTGTCGTGACCATCCTACACGTTGCTTTTGCCTTAGGTCTGGTTCTCTAGCGCGAGACTTAGGTCAGGCGCCAGTACATGACCAGCGCGATTACAGCTGCGCCCATCAAGTTGATCGCAAAGCCGTTGCGCATCATGTCGGCAATGGTGACCTGACCGCTACCGTACACAATCGCATTAGGTGCGGTAGCCACTGGCAGCATAAATGCGCATGAGGCGCTCATGGCGGCTGGAACCATAAGGAGTGCTGGGTCAATGCCTGCCGCTACCCCTGCCGCAGCCAGCACTGGCATGAGAAGGTTCGTGGTTGCGGTATTGCTGGTGACTTCGGTTAGAAACGTCACAGCAATACAAATTACTAACAACATCAGCAATACGGGCCATTGGCTGATGGGCGCTAATGCTTGACCCATGGCCTGACTCAAGCCGGATGCCACGAATGCACTGGCGATGGCTATGCCCCCGCCGAATAGAATTAAGACGCTCCACGGAATATCACTTGCCGATTCCCAGTCCAACAGGCGACTGCCGCGACCATCCGGAATGACAGCCATGGCGACAACCGCTAACAGGGCAACAGAAGCATCGTTGGCCTGAGGAAGGTCCAGCCACGCGCTCCACCCTCCAAACGGCTCTCGGCGTGTAATCCAAGCGATTGCAGTCAGCACAAACACCACCATTACCCGCTTTTCTGCAGTGGACCAAGAACCCACTGGGGGCAGTTCCAGTTTGCGATCTGAGGACACGGATCGAGTGAGCCACCATCCAGCTAGTGGGATGACCAAAATCACCGCAGGCAAGGTCCAGCTCATCCATTGGGTAAAGGACGGCGTAGAGCCAGTGGTTTCCCCGTAAACCTGCATAAAGATCAGGTTCGGTGGCGTACCGATGGGGGTGCCTATGCCGCCTATGCTTGCCGCATAAGCAATGCCCAACAGCAGCGCGATAGTAAACGAGCGACTTACCCCTTGTGCAATGATCGCCATGGCGACCGGCAATAGCATCAAAGTGGTAGCCGTGTTGGATATCCACATGCTTAGCATTGCCGCGGCAGCCATAAAGCCAAAAACGATGCGGCGAGGGCTGTCCGCCCCGAACAAATTCACCATGTTCAACGCAAGTCGGCGATGTGCCCCACTGCGCGCCATGGCTTGCGACAACATAAAGCCACCCATCAATAAAAGTATCAGAGGGTGCCCGTAGGCCTGGCCCACTTCTTTGGGCTCCAAGATGCCTGCCAGGGGAAATAACGCGAGTGGTAGTAGCGAAGTGATAGGAATGGGTACCGGCTCGAACACCCACCAAATCGCACACCAAGCCGTCAGTCCGGCAGTAAAGGCAGCGGCAAATGGCAGCCCGGCAATCGCAAAACAGGCGTATCCCAGGATTGCGCCTGTGATGGGGCCGCCTATCAGCGGCAGCGACAGATGTTTGTTTGACAATTTGGTCGGAGTAGGCGTGGACATCGAAATTGTTATATTTTTGTTGGCACCTTACCGAAATTTCTGTCCCTACTCACTTTTTTTCCTAAACGATCGTTTGAAAAATTTGCGATTTGGCTTGCATTAGAGCAACTACTCTAAATATGATAGCGGTACAACCAACTCCCCGATTAATGAGTTAAGGATCAATATAATGAGTTTCCGACAGGCCCTGATTTCGATTTCAGTTGTCGTGGCGCTGGCTGGCTGCGGTAGCAGCGGCAATGCGCCCCGCGCTGTTGATGCCGGACCCGCCACCAATGACGATGGCACCGTCACCACAGCAACCGTCACTGCCCGCTTTGATCCATCCAATGGCGTGGTCCCGCTCCCAAATAATTTGTTGTTCTCCGGTACCACGGATTTAACACTCAATATTCCGGTGGCAGATCCGACTTCTGCGTCGGCTGGGCCGACCCTGGCGCTGAATGCGCTGGACGGATGGAGCACAACCAGCAACTGGGTCGCAAATTTTAGTACTAACCTGGATGCCAGTACGGTAACGACAGGTGGCTCAGTACGTGTTTTCGAAGTGTCACTGACACAGCCTGCGGGTGGCGTCACCGGAATTGAACGTGAATTGACGCCTGGAGTGGAGTATGTCGCGGTCGTCAACGATGGCGCCTCAGCGGACGACGTGGTCATTGTGCCACTGCAGCCGCTGGATCAGCTGACCTCATATATGGCTGTGCTCACCCGTGCTATCAGCGATTCTGCGGGCAACAGTGCGACGCCGGATACGACCTATTTCATTGCCCAGCGAACCGCACCTTTGATCGACGCCAACGGCAACAGCACGGATCCGCTGCTGAGCACTGCAACGGCGCAGGCTTTAGAGCCGCTGCGACAGCTGGTGAATGCTCAAGAAGCCGCGGCTGCCAGCCAGGGAATTGATCCAGCCAATATCGTAGTGTCTTGGGTGGCAACTACACAGTCAGTAACTCCAGTCCTCAGCGCAGTCAGAAGCCTGACGCAGCCGCAGTTCTCACAACTGGCTCCCACCGGACTGACCACTGCAGCGATTGGCGCACCTGGCATCGCAGACATCTACATCGGGGTGATGAATCTGCCTTACTATCTGGATGCTCCGTCGGCGAACGATCCAACCGCGCCTTTGACCACCAACTGGGAAGCAAACCCAGGTGGTTATGTGCCGCCGTTCAACCAGTTTGGACTAGACCCTACTTCGACTAACGTTACCCTTTACAACCCGATCCCAGTGACCAAGAGCACACAGACTGTACCTGTCGTGTTGACCCTGCCGAATGCCGGCAGTGGTCAGGTACAGCCGGATTCAGGTTGGCCAGTTGTGATATTCCAGCATGGTATTACGCGTAACCGTACCGATGCGCTGGCGATAGCAGACAGCATGGCGCTTGCTGGTTTTGCAGTAGTCTCCATTGATCAGCCATTGCATGGCATCGCCTCAGAGGTAGATCCAGCAACGGGCACGGTAGTGGGACCGGCGAACAACCCGTTCTACATCGAAAATACGCCATTCGGCGCGATTGCCAACGAGCGTACGTTTGATGTGGATTACATCGACAACTTGACCGGTGCGCCCGGACCCGATGGCAACATTGATTCCTCAGGAGCGCACACTATCAACCTGGCAAGCCTGTTAACTTCGCGGGATAACCTGCGCCAGGCATCTGCAGATTTGGCTGTTGTAGCTGCCACCGTACCCACCATGGATATCAACGGCGACGGTGTCCCAGACTTTGATGGGTCACGAACCCAATTTGTTGGACAGTCTTTGGGCTCAATTGTCGGTACCGCATTCTTGGGCGCAGATGGTTTGTCCGAGGATCCACGAGTCAATAGCGCGACGCTTTCTGTTCCAGGTGGTGGCATTGTTGGTCTGTTATTAGGTTCACCAACATTCGCTCCACGCATCCTGGCGGGCCTTTCAGCCGCTGGTATTGAGCAGGGCACCGCGGACTTCAATAGTTTTGTGTTCGCAGCGCAAACGGTTTTGGATTCGGCAGACCCAGTTAACTGGGGTGAATTTGCTTCGCTGACCAAACCCATCTTGGTACAAGAAGTGATCGGTTCCGGATCGTCGCTACCTGATCAGGTTATTCCGAATGCCGTACCAGGCTTCCCACTATCTGGCACTGAACCTCTGATCGCAGTGATGGGCCTAGACCCGATTACTTCGACCACTCAGGATTCCATGGGAGTGCGCGGCGTAACAAGATTTATTTCTGGTGACCACGGCTCGTTGTTGAGTCCAGCAGCTGACCCAGCGGTTACCGCAGAGATGCAAGGCGAGGCCGCAAGCATGGCCGCTACCAATGGCACAACCGTGCAAGTGACGGTGCCATCAGTACTACAAGGCGGACAATAGGGGGTCAGCATGAAGTCTCAGAACAATTATTTTGAAAATAGCAACGCAGCTAAAGGTAATCAGGCCATGAGGGGTAAATCCATTTTGCGTCAAAGCATTCTTGCAGCCCTAGTGACCATGGGCGGCTTAGGCACAGCACAAGCCATCGAATTTGGCGAGGGCGAGTTCACCGGAAGCTGGGATACCACCCTGTCCTACGGCGCATCGTGGCGGGTTGAAGATCGCTGCCAAGACTGTGTGGGCAAATCAAATATCGATCCGCTCATCTTTACGCGCCCACTGCCAGATCAAATCGCCGCGCCAGGTCGTTTCTCCATCAATAGCGACAACGGCAACCTTAACTACGACGATGGTGATCTCATTTCGCACGCGGTAAAACTCACGACCGAAGTGGGCTTTTCGTATAAGAACTTTGGTGGGTTCTTCCGGGGATCGGCATTTTACGATTTCGAAAACGAAGACAACGATTTCCTGGAAGTTGCCAATGACCGATTTGGCGCGCCGCTAGATTATGTCGGTAGCGATGCTCGATTGCTGGATGCGTTCTTGTATTACGATTTCGACATTGGCGAAAAGCCAGGCACCATTCGGCTGGGGCGTCAGGTCGTGTCTTGGGGTGAAAGCACGTTTATCCAGGGCGGTATCAATACGATCAACCCGGTCGACGTGTCGAAACTTCGCGTTGCAGGCGCCGAGCTGAAAGAAGCATTCCTACCAATTGATATGGTTTGGACGTCATTTGATTTGACCCAAAATCTGTCATTCGAAGCCCTGTACATGTTCGAATTCGAGCAAATTGATCCGGATCCAGATGGTTCATATTTCTCCACAAACGACTTCGGAACCATTGGTGGCGACTACGCCATGTTGGGTTTTGGACTCTTCCCAGAGCAGTTTCCTGGGCTGACCATTCCGCGCACCAATGACAACTCGCCGGATGACAGTGGCCAATATGGTTTTGCACTGCGCTACTACTCAAGTGAGCTTAATGACACCGAGTTTGGTTTGTTCTATTTGAACTACCATAGTCGTCTGCCTCTGATTTCAGGTAATGCGATTACCGAATTCGGGACGACAGCAATCGGAACTCCAGACTTCAGCTCGGGCCGTTATTTCATTGAATACCCTGAAGACATTGAGCTTTGGGGCGTAAGCTTTAATACAGAGATCGCAGGCATCGCATTTGCCGGTGAAGTGAGCTATCGCGATAACGTACCGCTGCAGATCGATGATGTTGAAGTACTGTTTGCGGCACTTTCTCCCGTGAACGGGCTCATACCGGAGCCGTTTAATCAGTTCCGTAGTCAGCTGGGTAACTTTGCCCCTGGTCAATATATCCAGGGCTGGGAGCGGCACGAACTGTCGCAGGCACAGATGACGGTCACCAAGATTTTTGGGCCGGGCAATCCGTTCCGCGCAGACCAGGTTGTAGTCCTGGGTGAGTTCGGCATGACCAAGGTCTGGGACCTGCCCGACCATGACGTGCTCCGATATCAGGGACCAGGTACCGACACGGGTGGCGGCCCAAGCGCCCTTAACGGCGGTAACTCGCGTAACCCAGTAACATTGAACGATGGTTTCCCAACCAGTTCCTCTTGGGGCTATCGTTTGATTTCACGACTGGACTATAACAGCGCATTTGGCACCGCCATCAACCTATTCCCACGGTTCGCCTTTAACCACGATGTTAATGGTACATCTCCGGGACCAGGTGGCAGCTTTGTTGAAGATCGGAAGTCTATGACGCTGGGACTAGGCGGAACTTACCTGGAAAAGTGGGGTGCGGATATCGCATATACACGCTTCTGGGGCGGCGGTCAGTTCAACTTGCTGCGTGACCGCGACTTCGTTGGCGTCAGCCTGAGATACTCATTCTAATCGGGAAAACCTCTACATGAGATATAAGCAATCTTTGGTGCACAGCGCATTAGCGCTGTGCATGACAGTTGGATGTTCGCTGGCTATTGCAGGGGCAAAGCCAGATCAGGTGGATCGTCTAAGCAACGACTTGACACCTATGGGATCGGAGCGAGCCGGTAACGCGGCAGGCACCATTCCTGCGTGGGACGGCGGCATCACCGAACCTCCCGCGGGCTACTCCCAGGGAGACCATCATCAAGATCCGTTTTCAAGCGATCAAGTTCTGTACACAATCACTGCCCAGAATATGGACCAGTACCGGGAGAACCTTTCGCCCGGCCAGATAGCCATGCTGGAACGGTACCCTGACAGTTACAAAATGCCCGTCTATAAGAGCAGGCGCACTGCCGCATTTCCAGAAGTGGTTTATGAAACAACCCGCAATAATGGCGCCACTGCGGAGCTGGTTGCTAACGGCGAAGGTGTTGAGAATATCGCGGTTGGCTTTCCTTTTCCGTTTCCGGAAAACGCCTATGAGCTAATGTGGAACCACAAGCTCAAGTACAAAGGCACGGGTGGATATCGCTATAACAATCAGGTCGCGCCAACGGCAGACGGAAACTACACCGTAGTTAAGCTGAGAGAAGAATTACTTGGCCTGTACTACGATGCAGATAACACTATTGCTGATATCAACAATATCCTGTTGTATTTTTATCAGGTAGTGGAAGCTCCGGCGCGCTTGGCAGGTAACGTACTACTGGTCCACGAGACCATGAATCAGCTCAAGCAGCCTCGCCAGGCATGGATTTATAATCCAGGCCAGCGTCGAGTTCGAAGAGCGCCGAACGTGGCTTATGACAATCCGGGCACCGCTTCTGACGGACTGCGCACCAATGACATGACGGACATGTTTAACGGTGCCATGGATCGTTTTGATTGGAAGATTGTCGGCAAGAAAGAAATGTATATTCCATACAATTCTTACAAGGCCCACAGCGCGGACGTTGATTATGACGATTTCGTTCGACCAGGCCACTTAAACCCAGAATTGATGCGCTATGAACTGCATCGCGTGTGGGTGGTGGACGCCAATCTTAAAGAGGGCACCAGACATATCAATTCCCGTCGTACTTTCTATATGGACGAAGACAGCTATCAAATTGGCTTGATCGACCATTATGATTCTGACGGTGAACTGTGGCGATTCTCGGAAGCACACGTAATTAACTATTACGACGTGCCAACGTTGTGGAGTACCGTAGAGGTTCACCACGATTTGCGTTCGGGACGTTATGTTGCCGTTGGTTTGGATAACCAAGATGAGGTCAACGTGTTTAGTCAGCCTGGGCGACCGGCGGACTACACGCCACAAGCTCTGCGCAAGCGAGGGCGTCGCTGATCTATACGATCGAAGTTACAAGCAACTCATCGATCTTGATTCGATGATGGAATAGCGCTCACAACGCGGTCTTGGGTGGCATACTACGCAAGACCGCGTTTTTGTTTGAGCCATGGAAAAACTGCAGGAGTCGAGGGTGAAGTCACGGTTTTGGATTGTAGGGATTGCGCTACTTGGGTTTGCGCTAAATCCAGCAGCCGCACAAGAAACTGGTGCCGCTGCGTCGGAGGAGGCTGCTAACGACGGTGGATTCGTCGACAGTAGCGAACTGCCCGCGGAAATTATGCCGCTGGCGTCCGAATCTTTACTTTTGGACGTAACGGACAACTTTCAACGCGCTATCGTGGTGGGTGAGCGTGGCCATGTGCTGCTGAGTGAAGACCGCGAAACCTGGCGACAGGCTGTCCTGGTGCCAACCCGGTCTACGCTGACGGCGGTGTTCGCCAACGGCAATAACGTTTGGGCAGTGGGCCATGATGCGGTGATAATTCACAGCCAGGACGGTGGCGAAAATTGGGTATTGCAACACGCAGCTCCGGACTGGCAACAGCCCCTTCTGGATGTGTACTTTATGGACGACGCCAATGGCATTGCGATTGGCGCATATGGCTTGTATATGCGCACCAGCGATGGTGGCGAAAGCTGGGATCAAGTCGAGTTTAGTGAGCTCATAGCTGAGGACACGGAAGCAAACGACGAGTCTGAGGAAATGGATGAAGAAGACTATGAGTTTGGACAGGATTTCAGTGATTTTGAAGACAATATCGTGGACTACCACCTAAACGCAGTTGCGAGGCTTTCTGATGGCACTTTATACATAGCGGCAGAAGCTGGTCAGGGTTATCGATCAACTAATAACGGCCGAACCTGGCAAGAAGTGGCGCTGCCGTATGAGGGTTCTATGTTCGGCGTGTTAGCAACGCCCGACGGCAGCCTGGTAACTTTTGGGCTGCGAGGGAACGCGTTTGAGTCTGATGACGGCGGACTAAACTGGACCTTGATTGATACGGGTACCCTAAACTCCCTGCTGGGTGGTGCGGTCTCACCGGACGGCAGTATCGTGCTGGTAGGCGCCAATGGTGAAGTGCTGCACAGACCTGCAGGTGGTAGCAGCTTCACTTCCAAGACAGCCGAAGAGGGCGAAGATTTATCGTCGGTGGTACCCATGACAAATAATGTATTGATCGTCGTAGGAGAAGACGGCGTAACGAAACAATCCTTGCTGCGTGGAGGGCAATCCTAATGGCGAATGACCAAGCGTCAGGCGGCTTTGCCGCAGCGATCGAAAAAATGATTTTTGCCATTCGAATACCGCTGCTGGTGGTATTTGCTGTGATCACGGTAGGAATGCTTTATTCCGCGTCCCAGCTCAAGGTCGATGCGGGCTTTATGAAACAGCTCCCACTCGACCATGAGTACATGCAGACATTCTTGGACTATAAGTCCGAGTTTGGCGGGGCAAACCGGGTGCTGGTAGCGGTCATCGCCGAAGATGGCGATATGTTCGATGCAGACTATTTTCGGGCATTTGAACGCGTCAATGAAATGGTGCTGCGGGTTGACGGTGTAAATCGAGCCACTGCCAAGTCGATCTTTCAACCCAACGTGCGATTTGTAGAGGTCGTTGAGGGTGGTTTTGCTGGGGGCAACGTTATCCCCGCCGATTTTGACCCGGATTCGCCTAATTTTGATCCCACGCAGGCTGAGCTGGACAAGATTCGCAGCAACATTGTGAAGTCTGGCATTGTCGGTCGTCTTGTGACAGAAGACTTTAGCGGCGCCATGGTTTGGGCCGACCTGATCGAAGAGAATGTTCAAACTGGCGAAACCATCGACTATCAGCGCGTGGCGGCTGATTTAGAAGCTATCCGTACCGAATTCGCCGATAGTAATGTCAATATTCACATAATTGGCTATGCCAAAATTGTTGGTGATATCACCGATGGCGCGAAGTCAGTTGTTTGGTTCTTTGCCATTGCTTTGGCTATTACCGCGGTCTTGTTGTACCTATATTCACGATCGATTCGCTTGACCATATTGCCACTGGTCTGCTCAATAGTGGCAGTAATTTGGCAGCTTGGCGCGCTAAAGCTTCTGGGCTTCGGCATTGATCCCATGAATATTCTGACGCCATTCCTGATTTTTGCTATTGGGGTCAGTCACGGCGTCCAGATGATCAACGCCTGGAACAACGAGGTGTTGTTTGGTGAGTTTGAAGCGGTTGATCCCGCAAGTGCGCATGGTGTAGATGCACTCACCGCTGCCAAGCGCACGTTCCGCAGTTTGCTGGCACCAGGCACGATCGCCCTGTTATCCGATACTATTGGTTTTCTCACGATCTATCTGATCGATATCAAGATTATTCGGGAACTGGCAACGGCTGCCAGCGTGGGTGTAGCGCTCATCATTCTCACCAACCTGATCCTTTTGCCAATCTTGCTATCACTGATCAAGATCAAGAATATCGATCGCTGGCGCAAAAAGCACATGCCGAAAAAGGCCGGCAAATCGGCGCTTTGGCATGGCCTTTCTGCAGTGACCACCAAGCCTGTAGCTGCAATTCTGGTGTTGATAGCCATTGGACTATTCGCCTTTGGTTATATTCAAGGGGAAAAGCTCCAAATCGGAGACTCCCAGGCGGGGGTACCTGAACTGAGGCCAGACTCTCAGTACAACAAGGACGCGGAGGTCATTAGCTCTGAGTTCTCCCTGGGAGTGGACTCAATTAGCGTGATTGCAGAAGCACCAGCACAGGCCTGTACAGAAGACTATCTGGCCATGGAGAACATCGACCGCTTTGCCTGGCACATGCGCAATGTGGACGGTGTGCAGCAGGTGATCACTTTGCCTTGGGTAACCAAAATCATTAATGCGGGTTGGAACGAAGGTAATATCAAGTGGCGCATTTTGCCCCGAGACAATTATGTTAAACGCCAGGCTCTGCAAAGTATCGAGACCGATACCGGCTTGTTGAATACCAACTGTGATGCCATGCCGGTCATGATTTTTACAGAAGACCACAAAGCGGCGACGATCAATAGCGTAGTAGATGCTGCTAAGGCCTATCGCGACGAATATGGGGTCGGCAGCAGTGAGACCAGGAGCGCAGGATTCCTACAGGGTGATCGTGATGTGTTTACGCCCAAACCCAAAGCCGAGCTTAAGGAAGGTGAAGTCAATTTCCGCCTCGGAACCGGTAATGTCGGGGTTATGGCTGCGGTTAACGAAGTGGTCGAATCCGCGCAGTTTCCCATGCTGATTTTGGTATACATGGCCATCATCGTGCTGTGCCTGGCGACGTTCCGCTCCATATTGGGAACGATCTGTATTGTCGCGCCGTTAGCATTGGTTTCGGTATTGGCCTACGCGCTTATGGCGTACTTGGGTATTGGATTGAAAGTGAATACGCTGCCAGTAGTTGCGCTGGGCGTGGGCATCGGTGTGGATTACGGAATTTATATCTACAGTCGTTTGTCCCAATTCCTAAAAGAAGGAATGCCTCTGCGCGATGCGTATTACCATGCGCTCAAGCAAACTGGTAAGCCGGTTATCTTTACCGCATTCACCCTTGCTGTCGGCGTAGGCACGTGGATTTTCTCCGAGCTCCAGTTCCAGGCTGATATGGGTAAGCTACTGGCGTTCATGTTCTTCCTGAATATGGTTGGAGCGGTGCTGTTATTGCCGGCGCTGGCGCGATGGCTGCTGCGGCCGCGTGAGAAAACGCAGGCGTAGTATGTGCTAAACGACGGCCCCGGCCGGGGCCGTCGTGAATTCCATGTCCCACATTGCTTTAATCACCACGAAGTTAGAAGACTTCTTTGTCGTTGACGACGCACTGGCTATCGAGGCACTGCGTTCTCGGGGACACCGGGTCAGCGAAGTTCCGTGGCGCGATCAAGAATTCGATTGGTCCCGTGTCGATTTGGCAATCATCCGTACTCCGTGGGATTACCAATCAGATGCGCGTGGATTCTTGCAGTTTCTGGAGCGCGTATCAGGGCTAACGCAATTGCAGAACCCACTGTCGGTGGTCCAGTGGAATATGGACAAGCGTTATCTGCTTAAGCTCAAGGAACTAGGGCTACCCATCGTTCCGAGCATTCAAGTCAATACCGTAGATCCAGGCCAGCTTGCGCAGTGGCAGATGGCGCTTGGCGCAAGCAAGCTCTTGATCAAGCCACTCGTAGGCGCGAATGCCGACGGTATCGTGGTTTTCGAAGACGCCGAGGAGTTGCATGGCGTCAGCAGCGAATTTTGGTGCGACGGTGTGTTGGTGCAGCCGTTTCTAGAGGCGATTGAAGAACAGGGCGAAGTATCCCAGCATTTTTTTGCAGGTCATCACTCCCACAGCATTCTCAAGGTGCCAAAGCGTGGCGATTTTCGAGTACAAGAGGAGCATGGCGGCGACATCCAGCCCTACCGGCCGTCTGTGAAGCTCACCCGCGAAAGTGAGCGGGTACTCCAAGTGATCGAAAAACAGCTTAACCTGGTGCGTCCACTGCTATATGCGCGACTAGACTGGGTTTGGTGGGGCGAACACGCGGATGACTGGCGGCTGATGGAAGTGGAACTTATCGAGCCGTCACTGTATTTCCGCATGCACCCAGACGCGCCTGCAAACTTTGCCAACGCGATTGAGGGTCTGCTACATACCTCGGTGGCTGTTTAATACGCCAAGTTGAGTTTGCGGTAGATAAAACCCATCAGCCAGGCCGGGCCAATCATTAGAAACTGCACGTCTTTAAAAAAGGAGGGTTTTTTCCCCTCAATTTTGTGCCCAATAAACTGACCGATCCAGGCGACGATAAATACACTCAGCGCTACGATCCACAACGGTACTGGAATCAGAGTGGCGATGACGTAGGTCAGGCCAACGACCAAAACGTTGAACAACAGTAATCCCACCGCCAGTCGCCAGGACAGAATCAGGTAATACACCTGGGCCGCGACCATCATCACCAGGCCCCAGTTCATCCAGACAGGGAAAAACGTGGGTGTGGGAATGCTGGCCAACATGGCGTAGACGCTCCAGTAGATGGCTGGCACGCATATCCAGTGAATACGCTTATTGGTCGCATTTGTGTGGCTCTTACCGTACTCCACAAACCATTCATTAACACTTTGCATGACTACCTCTCGATCAACTCATCAATCTTCGCATGGCTTCTTGATAACGCGCCGCCGTCTTCTCGATGATGTCTGCTGGCAGCGCAGGCCCGGGAGCTTGTTTGTTCCAGCCAATTGACTCCAGGTGATCCCGCACAAATTGTTTGTCAAAACTCGGTGGGCTTATGCCCGTCTGATATTTATCCTGCGGCCAGAATCTCGAAGAGTCCGGTGTGAATATTTCATCCATCAATACCAGATTGCCCACCTCGTCCAAGCCAAATTCGAATTTGGTGTCGGCGATAATAATGCCGCGGGCCAGAGCGTGTTCGCTAGCGAATTTGTATAGAGCAAGACTGGTGTTTTTGATTTTCTCGGTCAGGGCATCACCAATTTTATGAGCCATGCGCTGGTAGCTTACGTTTTCGTCATGGTCTCCTACCGCGGCCTTTGTAGAAGGGGTGAAAATGGGTTGCGGCAATTTCTCGGCCTGGCTCATATTTGCTGGAATATGCACCCCGGAAATAGCGCCGTGCTTTTGATAGTCCTTCCAACCAGAACCCGCCAGGTAACCACGGACAATAGCTTCAAAAGGAACCGGCTTTAGTTTCTTGACAACCATGGCACGTGGTTCGATCAACTTAAGCTGTGGATGATCTCCGACCACGGAAGCAACAGATAAGTCCAGCAGATGATTGGGCACAATGTGTTCGGTTTGCTTAAACCAGAACTTGGCCATCTGATTAAGCATAGCTCCCTTGCCTGGAATAGGGTCGGGTAACACGACATCGAAGGCAGATAAACGGTCACATGCAATCATCAAGAGGTCATTCAACCCGGCTTGATATACGTCCCGCACCTTACCCTTGTGGACCAATTCCATATGGTGCAAGTCCGTAGAGAATAATACTTCTGGCGAATGGTCGTTCATGTTTCTCACCCAAAAATTCGTCTACGCAATTGTACCGCATCCGCAGTTGGCACGGGACAGTTTGCCATGCCAAACGGCACTTTGTAGTGATCGGATCCTAGCTGAGGTAACATCATGGACGCAGCAGGGTTTGTATGGCTACATTACCCGATTTGTGCGCTGCATCCGGGATGTGCGCGGCAAAGAAAGTGTTCTGATAATGCATTTATTGGCACTACTAGGGAACGCCAGCCGCTGGGTGGCATTCGATTGGAAAGGAAAGCGCTGGTGCTTACTGGCCGCTTTGCTAGGCATTTTGTCGCCTGGAATCAGTGCCGCTGCGGGCACCGGAGACCTGGACCCAAGAGTCCGCCTGCTCAGCCGGTCAGATGGACTCTCTGAATCTACGGTATTTGCCATTGCCAAGGGACCCCTCGGGCGAATGTGGTTTGGCACCGCAGCTGGTGGCGTCAACGTCTATGACGGCTACGAATTTACTGTCTATGCCCACGACGGTCAGCCAAGTTCTTTATCCCACTCTGGTGTGAGCACCATATTGCGCGATGGGCAGGACCGAATGTGGGTGGGTACCTGGGGTGGTGGTCTGAATCTGTTTAACTGGCAGAACGAAGAGTTCCAGCACTTTGCCGACGACGCAGCCCCAAACTTCATACAATCGCTGGCGGAGGCCGGGCCTACCGGCCTTTGGGTAGGTTCTAATGGCAATGGTCTGTTTTACTTCGACACTGAGGCCGGCAAGTTTACCGCGATCCCCAATCTGGAAGGCCAGACATTAAACCGTATTTGGGATTTACATATCGATTCTGACGATACGCTGTGGGTGGCGGCTGATAGCGGGTTGTATCGATACGACCGCGACCAGGGCAATGTGGCCCTGGTATTGGAACTGGATGAAGATCATCCCAGGACGCTGGAATCATCCACGGGTTTTTTATGGATTGGAGCGAATCGATCCCTGCTGCGAGCTGAAATCAACCGAGGTGAACTGTCACTGCCCACCCGGGTATCTGACGAAATTCAGGCAGTCAATAGTCTGACATTACATCAAAACTTCTTGCTGGTCGGAACGTATTTTGGGCTAAAGGCACTGGATTTGAATAGTCAGGAATTAGTGGACTTCTTGGCTTTAGGCTCCACCAGCGTTTTCACCGGCCGTAGCGTACGCGACGTATTTGTCGACGATAACGGTATGGTTTGGGTTGCCACGCGGGAAGCTGGACTAATCCTGATAACGCCAACTCGAGACGCTTTCTCTGGCATTGAACTGGATTCCCACGTGGATACAGCAAATGCTGTGGTTGCTACTCCGAGCGAGCTCGTAGTTGGCATGCGCGACGGCTTATATCGAGTCGAACAGGCAAACGGAGGACCCCAACTCGTGCCCATGAATTCCGGGCAGGGCGTGGCGGTGAATCACCTGGAAGCACACTTTTCTGATCCGAATAAGATATGGGTGGCGTCACGTGCCGGGGTCATGTTGTTGGACATTGACGCCGATCAGTTGGCAACGCCTGAGGCGCTGTCTGAAGTGGGTGATACCACAGTGATCTGGCATGAGTCGGACGACTCACTGTGGCTTGGGACCTGGGGCGAGGGGCTGGTGCATTATCAACCGAGCACACAGCAATCAAAACTATACGACCGCAGTAGCTCACCGGCATTAAACGACGACACACCGTCGACGATTACCAGGGATCATATGGGCCGACTGTGGATTGGAACCTGGACTGGAGGTGTAAACCTGCTCGACCCGGATACCGGCAGGGTGCAAGTGCTGCAGAATGATCCGACGGACGATACTAGTTTAAGCCCGGGTCACGTGCATTGGATTGCGCTTGGTAAATCCTATGGTTGGGTGGCGACCAGTTTTGGCTTGTCCAGGGTTACTTTAGAAGGTCTGAACATAACTCGGGTTCCTTTGAATCGCTCCAATCAACCGGTGTCAGTGCAACGGGTCTTTGTTGACCCCAACGAAATGCTGTGGGTGTCTACAAGTTTCGGAATTCTAAGTATAAATCCGGCAACGCTGGAGTATGTTCGCTTTGGCAGCGCCACAGATGGCTTGGTGACAGACGAATTTTATGCGCGCTCGGGTACTTACAGTAATCAGGGCGAAATTTATTTTGGTGGCGTCGGAGGCGTGGTTGGGTTCAAGCCATTTGATGTTTTTCAAAACATTCAGGTACCGAAAGTACATGTTCACAAAGTACAGGTAGACGGTCAGCGGCTCTGGCATAAGACCAACGACCCAGTAACCATGCCTCCGGGCAGCCGGGAACTTGAAATTGATTTCTTGCTGGATGACTATCGCGCGCCAGACAAAAACTGGTTCTCAACTCGCCTGGTGGGAAATGACGGAGTGATAACCCGTGGCGGAGTAGATCCCCACCTGGTACTAGCTGGATTGCCGCCTGGCCAGTATACCTTGGAAGTGGACGGTGTGAGCGCTGCAGGTGTGGCTACCGAAGCGCCTGCTCAAATCGAGCTGGAGGTCATGCCGTTCTGGTATCAAACCGCCTGGGGGCGAGCGCTTATATTACTGTTGCTAGTTGCGGTAGTTTACGGATGGCATCGACATCGGTTGCGAAGTATTCGTCGAACCAACGCTTTTTTGGAAACTCAGGTAAACGAGAAAACTCAGGAGTTGGCTCAAGCAAATGAAGACCTCAAGCGTGCGGCAAGCACCGACTACTTGACT
>CAZVYE010000069.1:0-16935 GCA_964630895.1 uncultured Gammaproteobacteria bacterium
GTATGTGCCAAACAGTTTGAGTTCAGGAGTGATTCAGCTACCAAGGCATAGTCTTTGTCCAGGTCATCAACATGTAGGAACCAGCTATGTACCGCACTTTGTCCACTTCAGTCATTGCTTTGACTATGGGCTTGGCTACCGGATTTTCCGAAGTAGCTCAGGCGGATCATGAACGCCGCGGGGCGTATCGCAGTAACTATGAGCAGGCGCGCGTCGTGTCCGCAACTCCCATTTACCGCACGGTAAGTGTTCCTGATCAACAGGAAGTTTGTTGGGAAGAAGACGTACGCCATTCGCGCCATCGTTCCCACACTGGGGCTATCGCGGGTGGCGTCATCGGTGGTGCAGTCGGTCGCCAGTTTGGTGGCGGTCGCGGTAAGGATGCGCTAACCGCTGTAGGTGCCATTTTAGGCGCAACCATAGGCAATGACGTTCAGCGCAATAGAGAATACCGACGCGGTAATAGAAGTCGCACCGAGACGGTTTGTCGAGTAGAACAGCGCTACTACCAGGAAGAGCGAATTTCCGGATACGACGTTGCGTATGAGTATGATGGTCGAATTTATCAAACTCGCACCAATCGTCATCCTGGTGACTACATCGACGTGGAAGTAAACGTTCGGCCCCGTCGCTACTGAACTAATACGCTAGAAACTAAAGTCACGCTAACTCCTGACCATCGGGCTGCCGGGTAACCGGTAGCCCTTTTTTTTTGTCCGACGGTATACTGCGCGTTTGAAATCGAAAGGCGCGTTCGTGCACATGACTCAATTGCAATGTTTACTCTCACTCGGGCTCCTGCTGTCGCTATCTGCTGGATTCGGCAAAACCATCCTGCCTGAGGACGAATCATTCGATCCGTCGGTTAAGACTCCAGAGGATGTACTGGGTTGGTCAGTTGGTGACTGGCATGTTCAGCCTGCACAACTGCAGCAGGTGTTCGTAGAAATGGCGCAAAGTAGTGATCGAATCGTGGTGCGCGAGATTGGCCGAACCCATGAGCAGCGCCCGTTAATTCACGGCATGATTTCGTCGCCAGAGAATCTGCAAAATTTGGAACAGCTACGCCAGCAACATCTGGCCGGCGAGGGTCCGCTGGTGGTATGGCTTGGCTACAGCATTCATGGTAACGAAGCCAGCGGGAGTAATGCTGCCATGCTCGTGGCATATCATCTGGCGGCCAGCAAAGCCCCATGGGTGGCAGAGCTTTTAGACAATACGATTGTCATTTTGGATCCCATGTTTAATCCCGACGGGCTGGGTCGATTTGCAACCTGGGCCAATATGCACAAGGGCGAACACGTCACTTTCGATCGCGTGCATCGCGATCACAATGAGGCATGGCCCCGCGGCCGATTCAATCACTATTGGTTTGATATGAATCGCGACTGGCTGCCTGCAACCCAGCCAGAGTCCAAGGCTCGCTTGCAAGTCTTCCAACAGTGGCGACCTCATGTGCTGGGCGATTTTCATGAGCAAGGCTCTGACAGCAGCTATTTCTTTCAACCAGGCATTCCCAGTCGCACTAATCATCTGACACCCGCGCGCAACCAGGAGCTTACGGCGCAATTAGCAGCCTTTCATGCGCAAGCATTGGACAAGCTGGGAGTACGTTATTACTCGCGAGAATCATTTGATGACTACTATTACGGAAAGGGCTCAACGTATCCCGACATAAATGGTTCGATTGGCATCCTGTTCGAGCAGCCCTCCGTGCGGGGGCACGCGATTGATACGCGCAATGGACCATTACGCTTTGTTGATGCCGTCCAAAACCAGTACGCAACGAGTATTTCCACACTTCGAGGTGCCTGGGAGTTGCGAGATGAGTTGATGGAGTATCAACGTGGTTTTCAGCCGCAGATGCAGGAGCGAGCTCGAAAGAGTGGCATAGGTGCCTGGGTGTTTGGGTCCGAAGAAGAATTTGGCCGGACCCGGCTGTTGGCAAATTTGCTGGAGTTACATGGCATAGAAATCTCTGTGTTGAACGAAGATCTGCGGGTTAACGGCAAGACCTTTGCAACGGGCAAGGCATTCGTTGTCGCTACAAATCAACCGCAAGCCGGTCTTATTTCGGCCATGTTCGATCAACCCCGCGAATTTCGCGACAACGCTTTTTATGACGTTTCTGCCTGGACCCTGCCTATGGCTTACAACTTGCCGTTTGCAGCCGTTCGAAGAGCGCCACAAACCACTGTTGATAGCGCTGCGGACGCGGTTTCCGCGGCAATTGCTCCGGATGCATTGTTTTATCGAATTCGCGGTGCACAGATTCATCGCGTCGCTGCAGCTCTGGCCCTGGCTCGTGAGGAGTTTCAGGTCATGTTGGTCGGGCAGGGGCAAACAAAACCCGGCGATCAGTCCACTCTGAAAGCGGGCGATATTCTAGTCCGCGGCGATGCGGCTCGAGCATCGGCGCTGCACGCAAAACTCTCGGTTGTTCGAGCAGACATGTCGGTGGAAGTGAAGGCGATGCGCAGCGGTGAGAATACGCAAGGGCTGGATTGGGGCTCACCCAATATTCTGGCGATTAAAGAGGTAAAACCCGCGCTGTTAGTCGGGCAGGGTGTAAACCCAATGGAGGCCGGACATATTTGGCATCTAATTGATCAGCGTTTGCATACGCCCTTACCCATGATAGACCTGGCGTACCAAAAACTGCCCCCTCTGCATGGTTTTACCCATTTATTGCTGCCTGATGTGGAGCCCGCAAGTATTCCGGAAAGTTGGATAGCTGGCATTAAAAGTTGGGTGGAGTCAGGCGGCGTGCTGGTGGCGCAGAAGCGCGGGGCGAAATGGGCTGAAGTGGTCTTTTCTACTCGACCTGAAGATTTCAATAGAGACGTCGACGAGCCGACGCGAATCCGCGAGGCGATTGCACAGCTCAGCAAACCTGAGGACACCTCACTGGCCGACATGGGCAGACAACCGTACGGCAACTTTCGGCGTGACGCCGCAGATCGGGTTCTAGGAGGGGCGATTTTCTCGGCAGATATGGACTTAAGCCACCCGCTCGCCTTTGGGTATCATCGAAATCAGTTGCCAGTGTTTGTAAACTCCACGCTGCAACTGGAGGCTGGTGACAACGCATATTCTACCGTCTTGCAAATTGACCAAACCGAACCGCTAGCGGGTTTCTCGAGTGCGGCAATTGCCGAAGGAATTAAGGAAAGACCGTTGCTTATCGCTGAGAGGCAGGGTGCAGGCGCGGTGATCAAATTCGGCTTCAATCCAAACTTCCGAGGGTTTTGGTTAGGCACAGAATTGCTCTATGCCAACGCGTTGTTAAATTCGGCGCTATTGCAAAATACGGTGTTGCCGAGGCTACCCTAGAATCTGCCTAAAATGGGGCCGTGATATGGCAATATTTCATTATGGCCAATTGATATAAGCATTTAATGGTATTTGCACGAACGCTGGGTTAGCTTGCGTCATTTTTCTTGGACAATTTTGTGGACAGTCAATTGCGCCAGTGGGCCGTACTAAAGTTTGGTGGAACCAGTGTTGCTACTTTGGCAGGGTGGCAGCAGATCACCCAGCGTTGCGAAGAACTACTGCAGCAGGACCAGCATGTACTGGTCGTGGTTTCTGCGCGTAGTGGTGTTACTGACCAGTTGAGCTTGCTGAGCAAACTTCATCCCGAAGAGCGCGCTAACCAGTGCCATTCGGTGGTAGATGCTTATACCGAACTATCCAATATGCTCGGCGTATCCTTGCCACAGTCGTTTGCGGAATCTGCGGAGAAGTTCTATCGACACGCTGCCGCCGATTTCGACACTGCTCCGGCGCAGCATGCCGCGTTTATGTCTTACGGCGAAATTTTTATGACCTTGGTTGGGGCTGAGTTTCTCCAACAAAATTTGGGTGAGATCTGTCTGCAGAATGCATGTGAGCTTCTACAGGTGGTTGAAGACGAAGGAAAGGACGTTGCCAACTACCTCATGAGCCATTGTGAACCGACACCCGATGCGGCCTGCTCGGGGAAGTTGGCGGCACAAGGCAAAGTACATCTCACCCAAGGTTTCATGGCGGGTAATTCGGCTGGCGAGACCTGTTTGCTAGGCCGCGGTGGTTCGGATACTTCTGCTGCGTACCTGGCCGCGCAGCTGGATGCAGATCGACTGGAAATTTGGACCGATGTACCAGGGCTGTTTAGTGCTGACCCCAGGTTGTTGTCTGGCGCGCGTTTACTACGCCATGTCAGCTACCGAGAAGCCCAGGAATTGGCGTCAATGGGCGCTAAGGTCTTACATCCGCGTTGTATCTCACCTGCACGTAAACACAATATACCTATCTTTGTCAGGCAGACCTCTCGACCTGATATTACCGGTACGGAAATATCCGAGCACTCGCGCGACTTCGGGGCGCAGGTCAAAGCAGTGGTGCATAGAAAGGGCATCACTCTGATCTCGCTGGAAGGCATTGATATGTGGCATCAGGTAGGTTTTTTGGCCCGATGCTTTACGGTGTTTTCCAACCATGGGTTTTCTATTGACCTGATTTCCACTTCCGAGGCTAATGTCACCGTGAGCCTGGATATGGATAGCCATGCGCTTGCACCTGGCGCCTTAGACGGTCTGGTCAATGATCTGGAACAGGTATGCCGAGTTAAAGTCATATCGAATTGTGCGTCGGTAAGTCTGGTAGGGCTGGGTATTCGAACCATAATGCACAAGCTGGGCCCTGCATTAGAAGTCTTTGAACAACGACAAATTCACCTGGTAAGTCAGGCGGCGAATGACCTAAACCTGTCGTTTGTGGTTGATGAGCGAGACGCTGACCGCCTCGTGATGCAGCTCCATCAACAATTGATTCCAGGAGGGGTCGGCGGAGATTCTGTGTTTGGTCCCACCTGGGATCAACTGTTTCGCAAGACTATGCCCAAACCAGCCCGGGAACCATGGTGGAAAAATCAGCGCCAACGATTGCTTAGCCAGCTGGGCGAAACAAGCAGTGCTTATGTTTATTACCTGCCGGCATTTAGACAGGCAGCAAAACGGCTGGCAAATATGCAGCACGTCAACCGCGCGCTTTACGCGATCAAGGCAAATGCACACACCGCGCTGATCAGCGCGGCAGCGGAGGAAGGGCTGGGGTTTGAATGCGTGTCACCCCAAGAGGTACAGCGGGTTAAAGAAAGTGTCCCTGATGTTGATCCCAAGCGGATACTGTTTACGCCAAATTTCGCTGGTCAAAGCGAGTACGCCTGGGCCATTGAGCAGGGCATTAATCTCACCATTGACAACGTGTTTGTGCTCGAGCGCTGGGGCGCGGAGCTGGCCGGCCAAGAAGTGTTTCTGCGCATGGACCCGGGTTCTGGCCTGGGACATCACAAAATGGTGCGCACCGCAGGGTCAAACTCTAAGTTTGGCATTCCGGCGCAAAGACTGGACGACGTGCATGCCCTGTTATCACAGCACAATATCCGTGTGACCGGACTGCATGCCCATACTGGCAGCGGCATTATGCACCCGGATAACTGGCAGCGAACGCTGGCAGTTCTGGCAGATATGGCGCAAGGCTTCGATCACCTGAAAGTGATAGATGTAGGTGGCGGTTTAGGCGTACCTGATCGGTCGGATGAGCTCCCGTTTGACCTGAACGCCCTGGATGCCCGGCTGGGTGAGCTCCAGTCCCAGCTCAATTTGGATGTGGATATCTGGCTCGAACCAGGACGCTACTTGTCCAGTCAATGCGGTGTCCTGTTAAGCACCGTTACGCAAACCAAAGGTAAAGGTGAGGCGCAATATCTGGGTATCTCCACGGGTATGAACAGTTTGATTCGGCCGACGTTATACGGTGCATACCATGAGATATTTAATCTGACTCAGTTAGACCAGGACCCCACGCAAGTTTACAGCGTTGTTGGGCCGATCTGTGAAACCGGCGATGTCTTGGGCCTGGACCGGCTGCTGCCTGTCTCTGAGCCTGGCGATGTAATTTTAATTGCTAACGCAGGCGCATACGGGGCTGTAATGGCCTCAAACTATAATCTACGTTCGCCCGCTGTTGAGATCGTACTTGATGACTGACAGGTTCGATCCGAAAAGTATTGAGACGTTTGTTTTTCATTCCTGGGCCTGGGATGCGGCGGCTGCAACACTTACTTTGCGCTACGACCTTGACGACGCGTTTCGGTTTGCGGAAACGATAGTATTTGCCGGGGCGAACCCAGAGTGGACTCAGGATGCCGAGGAGGCCCTGGCACCATTATTTGACCTGATCCATTGGGTTGCCGGCGTCAGTTACTTCAAAGCTGCAGTGCCGCCAAGTATCCAGTTTGCGACGCGCAAACCCAGCCTGCCTATCGCAGCATTCTTGCGCAATGTTTATCTACATGGTCTCGGCGAGTTTGCTTTTGAGAACGACTTAGATTTGGAAGGTCGCCTGGAATTTCCCGCCGAGGAGAAGAGCTTTGCTTCGCCGGGCATCACTGGTCGAGCTGATGCAGGCGCTGTGGTACCCATAGGCGGCGGTAAGGATTCTTTGGTTTCTGTTGAGGCCCTGCGTGCCAGTGAAGTTGAGGCCCGCGCTATTGTCGTGGGTTCCAGCCCCCTAATTCAGCAGGTAATAGAGACGACTGGCCTGGATGCCATTAGCATCAAGAGATCCTTGGACCCAGGTCTTTTTGCGCTCAACGCCATTGGTGCATACAACGGGCATGTGCCAATTAGTGCAATCTTGGCAACGATCATGGTTACGGGCGGCTATTTATATGGATATGACGCCATTTTGATGTCCAACGAATCCAGTGCCAGCGCTGCCAACCTTGTTAACAAACAGGGGCGGGAAGTGAATCATCAATACAGCAAATCCTTGGCATTCGAGCGCGAATTTGCTGCAATCCTTAAGGACGAGATTGGCTGCAATGTGCGCTATTTCTCACTCTTAAGGCCACTGTCAGAGCTGGCCATCGCCAGCCGTTTTGCCCAATCGATGCGCTATGATCACGTGTTCTCAAGCTGTAATGGCAATTTTGCCATTAACAAAGCTCGTCCTACGGATCGATGGTGTCGGCAGTGTCCCAAGTGTCGTTTTGTTTTTCTCGCTTTAGCGCCGTTTATGGACAAGGCTCGGTTGATAAACATATTTGGTGCCAACTTGCTGGACGATGCGGCACAATTAGAAGGCTATGAAGCACTGTGCGGGTTAGCTGGTTTCAAGCCTTTTGAATGTGTTGGTGAAGTTCCTGAGTCTCGCAGTGCCCTATCTGCACTTTTCGCTAAAGCCGAGTGGCAAGATGACTACGTGATTTCCAAACTTGGGCACCGATGTGAAGGTGCTTTGCCCCTTGCCGACTGGCTGGGCTGTGCACAAGAACATTGTGTTCCGTCGGATTACGAAGCGGTGCTGCGTGAAATTTGCTGAGCTAGCTCATCGCCGGGTAGCCATGTTGGGAGCTGGGCGCGAGGGACAAGAGCTTATTTCGCTTTGGCTGGAAAAGCTGCCCGAGACTGATCTTACCGTGATTGACGAGAATCCACAGGCACAGGCTCCCGATGGCGTTCATCTGATCGTTGAAGACTTTGATTCGGTTGGGCTCAATCAGTTTGATGTGCTGATCAAGTCTCCGGGTATCAGTCTGTATCGCCGCTGTATTCAGGACGCTTTGGCCCATGGTGTAGTGGTGACATCGCTAACCAATATCTGGTTTGCCGAAAATCAGCATCGCAAGGTCATTGCGGTTACCGGCTCTAAGGGTAAAAGCACCACGGCGGCCCTGATTGAATTTCTCCTGCGAGAAGCAGGGGTCCATGTGGGTTTGGGCGGCAACATCGGGGTGCCGCTTTTTCAGATTTCAAAACAAGCTGAGATTGTTGTTGCGGAGCTCTCAAGCTATCAAACCAGTGACTTGTCCTTTGCGCCAGAGGTTGCCGTGCTTACGAATCTGTTTCCCGAGCACCTGGACTGGCATGGGTCAATTCATCAATACTATCTTGACAAGCTCAAGCTGTTTTCATTTCCGGAAACTATCAAGATCTTGCCAGTGGCGGTGCGGGATTCGCTGCCACAGATTCCCGCTGGCGATCTGCGCTGGGTAGGAGGCAGGCATGGCTGGGAGGTGCGAGATGATCAGGCGAAAAATCACACAACCGGACTTGCCAGTAATTTTAAATGGAAGCTGCGCGGCCAGCACAATCAGCACAACCTGGAGCTGGCTCTGACCGCTGTTACTGCCGTGGGTGCCTCCGTAGCAGAGGGACTCAACAATCTGCAGGCTTTTAATCCATTACCACACCGCCTGGAGGCTGTGTGTCAGGATTGCCCAGGGCAGTGGGTTAATGACTCACTTTCCACAACGCCACATGCCACTATCGCTGCAATTAAAGCTTTGGACACAAGAGACTTGATTGTCATTGTTGGCGGGCAGGATCGCGGTGTGGACTGGACGTGTTTCTGGGATTTCCTTTCAGATTGGCCCATACGGGCCGTTCTGGCAGTGGGTGAGCATGGCGAAAAAGTTGTGGGTCAATGCGCTGATATCGGCTCGACGATAGCAGTCCATAAGGTACCTGACCAGGATACAGCGGTAGCGACTGCGATAAGTTTGTCTCAGCCTGAAACTACGGTGGTGTTGTCACCCGGGGCACCTAGTTACGGAAAATTCAAAAATTATGTTGAGCGGGCAGCCAACTTTCAGGAATCAATCAAACGGTGGTCTTCGCGGAGTTGAAAGGTCGGATTGTTGGCCACATCGATAATGCCCCAATCCCGTAATAGCTGCTGTGCATCTTCGGCATCGGAGAAGAACCATTTTGCCGCGCTTCCCAGCCTAAATGTGTAGCCCCAGGTATCCATATCCTCCAGCATGCGCTGGCTGCTAAATCCACTGATGTGATCGGCCAGAAGAATTTGCAGATAACACACGGCATTCTCTTCATCGTAGTCGCCGCCAGCATTGGTATGCAGTCCAAGTCTGCGCTCCCGGTCCATACAAATGTAGTGGCAGGCTTCGTGTAACACCGAGTGGATTGGTGTGTCTTGACGCGCCAGCAGCTGGTCGTCAATTAGCCCGGCTTCTTCGTCGCCCCAGAAGCTACCCGGAATGGTTTGGCCGTCCGGCGTGATTTGCAGCGTCAGGCCAAATCGCTGCAACAAATTGCGCAGGCCTGTGATTCCCAAATCTCCAACTCGAACAACTTGCATGGCTCAAGGCGTACGGAGATAGTGGTTTTTGACAAATTCAAATGCAGGTAATGGCTTTGCAAGCAGGGAAACTCGCTTTTTTCCTTGTTCGGTGGATTGTTGGCCTACTTCGCCAAAACCATAGGTGCCATGGAATAACAGAGAAACATCATTTCTGGGAACCAGATTGACCTCGCATGTAAGCCAAGGAGCTATTTGTTCGGCATAGCTTTGCACGTCTGCGTAAAACACGCGGCCTATACCCATGCCGCGAAAATCTGCTGCAACGACTACGCGATCGATGTAGACGAAGTCGTCGTATTGTTCCTGGAACCATTTGAAATTAGGACTGTTGTAGTGCGCGGAAGGGCGCAGGCCAATCAAAAACCCGGCAAGCTGTTCGGCCTGTTTCGCCACGCGGAAATAACAGGCCATAGCCTGCAGTGCTCGTAGATCTTCAATCGACAGGTGATTTACATTTGGCACCGCTTCATTATTTATAGCCAGTACTTGCGCTAAATCTTGTTCCTGGACGTCTCGAATTTGTAACGACATCAACGTGACCTTTGGCCGTATGTTTTTGGGGGGTGCGCAGTATACTTGGTTCGCGGAATAAGAAGAACGGTCTAGCATTCTCTAAACGAGTCTTATCAAGAATCTTGCATTAGCTGCCCGGTTGGTAAAAGCTAGGGGTGCACTGCGGTCTGATGTATCTAGATTTTGGTGCGCGGGATACCCATGTCGCGCTAAATCTGTTTCGCGTCAAGTGGGTTAGTCCAAATCAACAATATCAAGCGGTATTTGTAAAAGTATCAGGGGATCTATCAACGCTATGCCACGACGATTTTCTACCGTCCAGTTGCTGCGCTATGCTGGCCTACTGACGTGGGCGTGCGCTGGTGTGGCGCTGTTGCTGTCGCCATTCCTGGGGGACACTTACACTCCGGAGACCACCTATTTGATTTGGAGTGTGGCACACCTGGCATTTGGCGCGGCATTTTGGCAGCTTTCTGCAACGCTTGATCAGCCCGATAGCAGACTACAAATGCCAGTTGCGATGTTGGCATTGATGACTTTTTCTGCGCTCGAGGTTTCCCATATTACGCAGACTTCGCTGGGTGGTGTGTTGTTGTTGGTAGTCGCAGGCATGTTGCCGTGGGTACTACCCTTACGCTGGTCAGTGTCATGGTTGATAGGACAGAATATTGCGCTGACCGTAGTGGTCATGCGCTGGCAACATATTGGAGACCTGGCCCATGCGCTGGTGCATGCCGGTATGTTTGTTGGTTATTCAAGCTTTTGTTTTGTTGTGTCTTTTATTGCCCGGCGCCAGGCCGAGCAGCGAGACAGCCTGCGCAAACTAAACTCTGAATTGCGCGCAACGCAATCCATGCTTGCAGATAGCACCCGTCTGGCCGAAAGGCTGCGAATTTCGCGGGAGCTGCATGATCTTATTGGTCATCACCTGACGGCGCTTAGCCTGAATTTGGAAGTCGCTGGACATTTGGTTGAAGGAAAAGCGAGAAACCACGTGGAGCAGGCTCATGCGGTTGCTAAACTCCTGCTGGCCGACGTGCGCGAGGTTGTGGGCTCCATGCGTGGTGGTGAAGGCATTAATTTGTCGGCTGCGCTTTCCGAACTGGCAGAAGGAGTGCCAAAACCCGCTATTCACATGTCGGTAGATGAAGGCATAAAAACACAGGATCCGCAGCGGGCACAAGTCGTGCTACGGTGCGTGCAGGAAATCATTACAAATGCTGCCAAGCACGCGCAGGCGGAAAACCTTTGGTTGACCGTTACTGAGGACGAAAATGGGCTGCAAATTGTGGCACGAGACGATGGTCGCGGTATCAATACGGTAAATCCAGGCAACGGGCTAACTGGAATGCGCGAACGGCTCGGTCAGCTGGGCGGCGAGTTAGAAGTACAATCTGCGCCAGGCAAGGGTTTTGGACTCAAGGCCTGGCTACCACAAGAGGTAATTTTATGATCAAGGTGATGTTGGTCGACGACCAAAACTTGGTGCGCGAAGGCGTGCGTAATCTGTTGGAGCTTTCTAGCGAAATTGAAGTGATTGGCGAGGCACCGGACGGTTTGGCTGCATGCGAATCAGTAGACGAAATTCAGCCAGACGTCATGTTGTTGGACATGCGCATGCCCAAAATGAATGGTTTAGAGGTATTGCAGAAGCTCAGTGCAGAAGACCGACTGCCACCGACCATCATTTTGACCACGTTTGACGACGACCATCTTGTGCTCTCGGGTATCAAGGCAGGCGCAAAAGGCTATTTGCTTAAAGACGTAAAGCTCGAGGAGTTGGTCGAAGCGGTAAAAACTGTTGCCGAAGGCGGCTCGTTGGTCAAGCCCGCAGTTACGGAACGACTGCTGAAAGGCTTGGAGTCCATGCGCAACGACTTCTCCTCATTGGATCGACCGGATCCGCTGACCGAGCGGGAAACGGAAATTCTGCGTTTGATGGCGGGCGGCTATAGCAATAAGGAGATTGCCAATTCGCTAGGCGTAGCCGAAGGCACCGTAAAGAATCATGTCTCAAATATTTTGTCGAAACTGGGCGTTCGAGATCGCACGAGGGCGGTACTCAAAGCGTTTGAGCTCAATCTGGTTTAACGTTGGCGCAGGTAAGTATGCACGATATTGCAGGTTCAGCATGGAACCTTCAATCGGCAATGGATGTAAATAATTGTAAACAATGACGACTCCATCGAATAATTCGGCTTTCTTGGCCTGAAACGTGAATTGCATCACAGTTTTGTGTTACTAATGCTACAGAATCTATCGTGAGGGATGGATAAATTAGGCAAAATGGAGGGTGCTAACGTGATGTGGCGTCGTGCAGTAATTATTATTAGTTGTTTTGGGTTCACCGCAGTCGGTGCTCAAGAGCGCCCGTCCTGGCGTTCTGGCAACGAAGTGAAGCGTCCGGAAGAAATCCCAACAATCGAGCGTTCCGAAGTGGCCACGTTCAGCGTGGACCGTGAAGCGTTGATGGGGGCCCGACCGGAGCTACCCAGTCGAAGTATCGAACCCGAAGCAGAGCCAGAACTTGCAGAGGATGCTCCTGTAACCGAACCAGCAGCCGCAGATCCGGAGATCGTCGAACCTCAAGTCGAAAGCGTTGCGGAAGCGCAGCAAGCTGACACGTCTGCCCAAAGTGTCACTACCGAAGATGTAGTGCCCGCGGAAGTTGTTGTACAAGAACCTGTGGAAGAGATTCCGGTGGCTGAACCAGAAGTGGTTGTAGCCGAGGACTCCGAGTCGCTGGCGGTTGCCAGTGTCGACACGCAGCCGGTTAGTTCGCCTGGTTCGTTCGCTCAGGAAGACCTGGGAAAAGCCAGCCCCGAATTCAGCTTGAATCGTATCCGTGCGGTAGCCCCGGATTATCCAAGAGCGGCTTATCGTGATCGACAGGAAGGCTGGGTTGATCTGGAAGTAACGGTGAATCCCAAGGGCGATATCCAGGGTATTGAAGTTGTAGAATCTGAACCACGTCGCATATTTGATCGCGCAGCAGTGCGCGCAGCGTCACGCTGGGTTTTCGAGCCGCCCGCGAACTCAGGTCAGACTACGCCCGTATCCAGAACGTACAGAATCGTTTTCAAAATGTAGCCGGCTGGCTTGGGGCGGTAGTTAACCACGGCGCCTCGAGCTCACGCATCATATAGCATAGGCAGTCTTGTCTGACGATCTTGCGATCGGTGGAAAGCATCGAAGGTATAAATGCTCTGCGGGTGGATACCGTTCCACCCGCGAAGCAGAGATATTCATCAGTGACGTCACGGCCGTGATTGTCCCTCACGTAAATTAGATCAGATGCGTTGCCGTCAAAGCTTGCAAGCTTGGTGCCCGGAGCAATCTGGTCGAAATTCAGCGAATCTATATCCGAGATAAATCTCAGACGACAATTGTCGTCCGTAAAAGAAAATCCTACTTCCGGGCCGATTACTGCCCTTGCCGCGGTTTCCAAGACTCTCGGTGCATTGTCAGCTTGGTATTCCAAACTGTCTAGCTGCAAAATTTGGTCGAGGTATTCTGTGCAATGGTCAACTCCATCCATGTTGCCAGCCTTGCCACACTCCAAGGTGATAGCCGGGCAGATTGAAGAGAAAGCATCGCACAAGACGCCTTTGGGCTGTTCGAAGTACACGGCGACGGGAGCAAACCGTTGTGCCAGAGCAAGCCACTGCGGTTTGTTGCGGGTGATGGCTGCGTAGTGGGGGTTCTTGCCCGAATTATTGTGCACATCGATACTGGCAAAGAGCCCCACGCGTTTCATTTGCTCATGAAGATCGGCCCACATGCGATGGACCTTGCTGGCAGATTCCGAACCGCCAGGCCAGCAGCGATTAAAGTCCGGTTGATGATCCAGGCTGCGTTGCCCGAAAGCAGCAGCCTCCACGTTCGCGATCAAAATTATTAAGTCTCTGGGCAACTGCGCCCGCTGATAGCGATTGAGCAAGTTGATGATGCCGTACCAACCCGTTTGCTCGTTGCCGTGTTGAAGAACACTAACGAAGAGAGCTGGAGATCGTTTCCCGCGCAGATGCACTACGGTGGGCCCACCAAGGGACTCCAGGAGCTGACGCGGTTGCAGATTTAACAGGTTGTCTGGCAGGTGATCAAAGTGCTGCAATTTCAAAGCGAATTAAAGCCTAGCCTTTCCGATGTAAGAGATAGTATCGGCCTGTACGTGAAATACTAGAGGTTACGGTGATATTTGTTATTTTTTTATAGTGACGATGGCTTGAAATTCTCGCTGGAATTGCTAAAAATTCTCGGCCGGAAACTTGGCCGCCTGTTTATGGTCATAGTAGCTTTTGCCGTTCTCGGCATATCTCTGCCGAGATTTATTGTTTATTTCCATACAAATAATTGAAGCGTGATTTTACGTGTTCAACGGTGCGCTTGGACGCAAGTAAAGCAATTGGAGTAGGGCAGTCGCATGATATCAATTCGAAATCTTACCAAGCGATATGGCAACCTGACCGCAGTAGATGATTTATCCTTTGAGGTTCAGGCGGGCCAAGTTCTTGGTTTCCTCGGTCCAAACGGGGCAGGAAAATCGACCACCATGAAAATGATAGCTGGTTTTCTTGCACCTACTGCTGGTGAGATTCATGTCTGCGGCGTCAATATTGAAAACAAACCACTAATCGCAAAGCAGGCTATCGGCTACTTGCCGGAAGGTGCGCCCAGTTACGGTGAAATGACCGTTGCAGAATTCCTGGGGTTTGTGGCCGATGTTCGTGGGTTAAAGGGATCGGCGCGGTCAGACAGCATGCAGCGGGTTTCTGATGATCTCAACCTTCAACCTGTGTCCGGCCAAACCATTGATACTTTGTCGAAAGGCTTTCGACGACGAGTTGGATTGGCGCAAGCTCTGCTGCACGACCCGCAGGTTCTGATTCTGGACGAGCCCACTGATGGTTTGGATCCGAATCAAAAACACGAAGTGCGAAGTCTGATCAACAGTATGGCGCAGGACAAAATCGTAATTGTTTCGACACATATCCTTGAAGAGGTTGAAGCAGTGTGCGATCGCGCAATCATTATTGCGAACGGCAGGATTCAAGCAGATGCCACCCCACAAGAGCTGGAGGCTAAGTCAGAGTTCCATAACGCAGTGCGGCTAAGGGTTACTGGCAAAGGCGTAGATGAGGCGCTGCGCCGGGTGCCCGCGGTCATAGACGTTCGGCGGGAAGGAGAAGCTTATATTGCCATGCCGCGTTCGGGACAGAATCCGTATCTGGATATCGTACAGCTGGCCCAGCAGCAAGGCTGGGATGTCTCTGAACTCACTGTGGAACGCGGTCGGCTAGACGACGTGTTTCGGGAAATTACCCTTGGTGAAGGGAAAGGGGTTGCCGCATGAGTCAGGTCATAAACGTCATGAAGCGCGAGCTTCGCAGCTATTTTGCTACCCCCGTGGCATACGTATTTATCGTAATTTTTCTAATGCTTGCGGGCGCATTTACTTTTTACCTGGGCAATTTCTACGATACAGACCAGGCTAGTCTGCAGCCATTTTTCTTTTGGCATCCATGGCTATATTTATTTTTAGTGCCAGCTATCTCCATGCGGCTTTGGGCAGAAGAGCGCAAAAGCGGCACCATAGAGCTGCTTCTTACCCTGCCTATAAGCATGATTGCAGCGGTTATCGGCAAATTCCTGGCGGCGTGGATATTCTGTGGAATTGCCCTGGCGCTGACCTTTCCCATCTGGGTTACGGTGAATTATCTCGGAGATCCTGACAATGGCGTGATCATCGCAGGGTATTTAGGCAGCTTTCTCATGGCAGGAGCATTTCTGGCAATTGGCAGCTGTTTGTCAGCGGTAACACGCAACCAGGTTGTCGCCTTTATCCTCACCGTGGCGGTGAGTTTCCTGTTTTTGCTCGCTGGATTTCCCATGGTGCTGGATCTGGTCTCAGGCTGGGCACCAGATGTGGTGGTTGACGCCATTGCTTCACTGAGTTTCATGACGCACTTTGGAGCAATCAGCAAGGGCGTCCTGGATTTTCGAGATTTGATTTTCTTCCTTGCTGTAATTGCATTTTGGCTCACTGCCAATGCGATTGTCATCGATCTGAAGAAGGCCGACTAAACATGAGTTTATCCAAAAAGAAAACTTTGACTGGTGGTTCGTTGGTGCTGTTGGCGATTGTGTTTATCGCTCTGATCATTGTGGTGAATTTCTTGTTTCGTGGATTGCGGGTTGATCTAACAGAAAATGATTTGTACACGCTTTCTGATGGCACCGAGAACATCCTGGCGTCCATCGAAGAGCCAGTGAACTTGTATTTTTACTTCTCCGAAGATCTGGCCAGGGAAATCAATGCACTCTCATTCTTAAATTACGCCGTTCGGGTGCGTGAAATGCTGGAGGAATTTCAGCTGGAAGCAGGCCCCGATATCCGGCTACACGTAATCGACCCGAAGCCATTCTCCGAAGCGGAGGACGATGCCGCAGCCGCTGGTTTGCAGGCTATCCCTACGGGTCTTGAAGGTGAGAATTTATTCTTTGGCCTGGTGGGTACAAACTCCGTAGACGACCAGGAGGTTATATCGATTTTTGACCCACGTAGAGAGGGATTTCTCGAATACGATCTGGCGCATCTGGTCCACACGCTGATGGTGACCGACAAGCCCATTGTGGGTGTGCTTTCCGGTCTGCAAATGGATGGCGGGTTTGATCCTGCGACGCGACGAATGAGTCAGCCGTGGGTCGTCATGCAGCAGACGCGACAGCTATTCGAAGTGAGAAATGTCGCGCCTGCCACTACCAACATAGACCCTGAGATCGACCTGCTTTTGTTGGTGCACCCAAAGGAACTTAGCGAAGATACTCTGTACGCGGTGGATCAGTTCGTTATGCAGGGCGGGCGTTTACTGGTTTTCGTCGACCCGCTGGCTCAAGCAGATGTGCCCCAGGACATACAGGATCCTCAACAGGCCATGTTCGCTTCGAAGAGCTCTGATCTCGCGCCATTGTTCGATGCGTGGGGCATACGTTATAGCCCCGATGACGTGGTGCTGGATGCGACCTACGGCTATCGCATTGGCGGCGGAGTTGGTCGCAATGCTCTTACTCACGTCGGCATTTTATCCATGCCCATCGACGGTATGAACCAGGATGATCCCGCGGTAGCAAATTTGTCCCAGCTCAATCTGGCACTGGCAGGTACATTGAATGCCGCAGAAGAATCGGAGCTAAAGATAGAGCCATTGTTAACCAGTTCCGTAGATAGCCAAACTAAGTCTGGACAAGAATTACGGTTTATCGGCGACCCAA
>CAZVYE010000070.1:0-16636 GCA_964630895.1 uncultured Gammaproteobacteria bacterium
GTACCGAAGATGCGAGTACCAACCGGGTAGCGACGTGCGATATCCTGCCAAGGATCTTCGCCCAACTGCTTCAGACCCAGCGATACGCGGTTACGCTCGCGGTCGAAGCGCAGAACACGAACTTCCAGCTCGTCACCAACGTTGACTACTTCTGATGGATGGCGAACACGCTTCCACGCCATATCGGTGATGTGCAACAGACCGTCGATACCACCCAGGTCGATAAAGGCACCGTAGTCGGTGAGGTTCTTGACCACACCCGTAACGATTGCGCCTTCTTCCAGCTTCTCAAGCAGCTGCTCGCGCTCAGCGCTGTACTCAGACTCAACAACTGCACGACGCGAAACAACCACGTTGTTGCGACGACGATCCAGCTTGATGATTTTGAATTCCAGATCCTTGCCTTCCAGATAAGAAGGATCGCGAACGGGTCGGATGTCTACCAGTGAACCTGGCAGGAACGCACGGATGTCAGAGATGTCGACGGTAAATCCGCCTTTCACCTTACCGCTGATCTTACCAATAATGTTCTCATTTGCTTCGTGAGCTGTTTCCAGCTCGTCCCAAACACGGGCGCGCTTGGCTTTCTCACGAGACAGGCGGGTTTCACCGAATCCGTCTTCTACTGCGTCCAGCGCAACTTCGACTTCATCACCCACACTTACTTCGATTTCGCCGCTGTCGTTCAAAAACTGCTGAATGGGCACGATGCCCTCAGATTTCAGACCAGCATTAACAACAACTGCATCGTCACGGATATCTACAACTGTACCTGTAACGATAGAACCAGGGCGCATATTGGTATACGCCTGACTGGCTTCAAATAACTCTGCAAAACTCTCTGACATTGAAAAATTCCGTATCTATTCGATTCCGGTTTCTACACTCAAATCCGTCCATTCCGGGATCGAATGAGTCACCTTCTGCAAAACAGCCCTCCGGCCGTTAAGCTCGTTAATAAAACCGGCTACGCCGGCCACCAAAATGCTGCGAACTATAGACGCAACAAAACAGCGAGAATGCAAGGCATCCTAGCTGCATACGCTTTTTAAAAGGGATTTGCCGCGGACCTAGCCCAAGTTACGGGCTCGAATTAAAGCCTCTATTTCTGCGACGACCTGATCAATGGTCAAATTCGTCGTATCAATTACTTTTGCATCGGACGCTGGAACCAATGGTGCAACCGTTCGATTCCGGTCTCTTTCGTCGCGCTCACGAATCTCTTCAAAAAGCCGGCGGATGCTAGCATTGATGCCTTGTTCTTTCAACTGTTCGTGCCTTCTTCTTGCACGCTCTTCGGCAGTTGCTGTAAGGAAAACCTTCAGTTCACTATCGGGGAAAACCACGGTGCCCATGTCGCGGCCGTCGGCCACCAGGCCGGGGGACTTCTGAAACTCGCGCTGTTTGTCTAACAGCGCGGCGCGAACTTCCGGTATTGCCGCAACTTTTGAAGCCAAAGCAGCGACCTCTTCGTTTCGAATCGCCAACCCCACCGGAATGCCGTCAACCACAATGGCATCCTCCCCTTCACCGTTGGGATCAAAGTGGATATCCAGGGCACCGGCCATAGCGGCCAGATTAACCACGTCGGTGAACGATGCGCCCTTATGCTTGGCCATGTATCCAAGAATTCGATAAAGCGCACCGCTATCCAGGAAATGCCAGCCCAAAGAATCCGCGATGCGCGTCGCAATACTGCCCTTGCCGGAACCACTGGGACCGTCGATGCTGATGACCGGGGCGTTATTCACTACCGAGATTGCCTCCAAGCTGATTAAATAATGCGCAAAACTGGGGGAACGAAGTCGCGATCATATCACTACCCCGGATGACAACAGCGTCATCACATAGTGCACCCGCTACTGCAAAGCTCATCGCGCACCGGTGATCCCCTTCGCTATCGACGGTTACGCCACCGCTGAATTTGCCGCCGGCAATTGTCATACCGTCATCCAACTCTTCGACCTCGATTCCCAGGGCAATCAACCCCTGTGCCATCACCGAAATGCGGTCACTTTCTTTGACCCGCAGCTCGCTGGCACCCTCAATTTTTGTAGTGCCATCAGCGCAAGCCGCAGCGATACTGAGAATAGGAATTTCGTCTATGGACAATGCCACGTCAATCTCGTCCAGGGTAATCGCTTTGAGCGCACTGGATCGGACGCGAAAATCACATACGGTTTCGCCCCCGGTAACCCGCACATTCTCCTGAACGATATTCGCCCCCATGCGCGTCAAGAGAGACAAAAGGCCATTACGACTGGGGTTGGAACCCACATTACGCAGCATCACGTCGCTGTTGGGGATTACCGTGGCCGCCACGATGAAGAATGCTGCGCTGGAAAAATCACCGGGCACATCTACGTGGGTTGCTTTCAGGCGTTGCCCACCTCTCAAGCTGGAGCGCATTCCATCTACGTTAATCTGTACGCCAAACCCCTGCAGCATGCGCTGCGTATGATCGCGACAGGGGCCAGGCTGAATAACCGAGGTCTCGCCATTGGCATACAACCCGGCTAACAAGATGCAAGAAAGCACCTGCGCGCTGGCAACGGGCATCTCATACTCAATGGCCTGCAACTCACCACACTCTTTAATATATATGGGTGGCCTTTGGCCATCAGCCGCCTCAATGTGTGCGCCCATCTGTTCCAGCGGAGCAATCACTCTAGCCATTGGCCTGGAACTTAGCGAAGTATCGCCTACCAGCCTACTGGGAAAACTTTGGCCTGCCAGTACACCCAGCAGCAGCCGCATTGCCGTTCCGGAATTGCCACAATCCAGATCGCTCTGTGGCTCTCTCAGCCCGTCTACGCCAGCGCCTTCTATCTCCCCGCTGCCATCGTCTGCCACAGATATGGTGACGCCCAAGGCGCGAAAGACATCCATGGTCGCGGCAACGTCAGCACCATCCGAAAGCCCAGAGAAAGTTGTCTTGCCATCGGCCAGCGCGCCAAAGATTCCTACTCTGTGGGAGATGGATTTATCTCCGGGGACAACCACTTCCCCCACCAGCTTTTCAGCGCGTGTGGAGCGCAATTGTCCGGTATAGGACTCCCCCACTAGGAAGCAGCCAGGTTCATCTGCATGACTTTCTCCCAGGCCTGAGCAAAGAATGCATTCTCTTCCTGGGTGCCAATGGTGATGCGCAAATGATTGGGAAGCCCATAGTTTGCCACCGGCCGAACGATAACGCCCTGCTTTAACAGCGCGTGAAAAATCGGCTGGGCTGGTCGGCCACAGTCCACCATGATGAAGTTTGCCGCGGACGGAACCACACTCATTCCATGGCCTTGCACGATGTCGGCAATACCCTGCATGCCCGCGCGATTCAGATCCCGACTTGCCTTTAGATGCGCATCGTCAGACAAGGCCGCAATTGCTGCGGACTGACCGATTGCATTCACGTTAAAGGGTTGCCGGACGCGATTGAGCAAATCTGTAATCTGAGGCTGTGCCACTGCAAAGCCTACGCGCAAACCCGCGAGCCCGTGAGCTTTCGAGAAAGTCCTTGTAACTACTAGATTTGGATACTGTTTTACCCAATTCATTGCATCCGGGGTATCGTCAAAGCCCTCATACTCCACGTAGGCTTCGTCTAAAACACAAATGACGTTCTGCGGGAGCTGATCAAGAAAAGACTGCAGCTCTTTTGCCCCTATCCAGGTGCCGGTTGGGTTATTTGGATTGGCGATGAACACGATCTGCGTATTCGTATCTACGCGATCCAGCATGCCTTGTAAATCATGCCCCAGCGGCATGGAACTATCTGGCCCCAGCGCAGGCACCACTTTGGCCTGGGCACCAGCAATCTGTGTTGCGATCGCATAGACCTCAAACGCGTACTGCGAGAATATGCTGTTGGTGCCTGGTCGCAGGAATGCCTGAGCTAACAAGACCAACACATCATTTGAGCCATTGCCCAATGTCAGCATGTTGTGGTGCAGATCAAATGCGTCGCACAGCGCCTGCTTTAGCGCAAACCCATTGGGATCAGGGTAACGAGCCAGATCGTCAGCAAACCCGGTGATGGCCGCTTTCGCCTTATTGCCTGGACCCAGTGGATTTTCGTTTGAGGCCAGCTTTACCACATGCTCCAAGCCAAATTCTCGCTGGATGTCGGTGACCGGCTTACCCGGCTGATAGGGCGATAACGTCTGAACGCCAGAGTTGGCGATGGATTCCATATTCATGCAAAAACCTATTGCGTTGGGATGACCGGCTTACGCCAATCAATCGATGATTGCGACCGGATATGATCCCAGGACTTTAAGCAAAGATGCAACCGGCTGAAGCTCAGTGAGTGCTTCGCGCAGGGGCGATTCATCCGAATGCCCTGCTACATCCAAGAAAAAAACGTAGTCCCATTTGCCTTGGCGAGACGGTCTCGATTCGATCCGGGTCATGCTGATGCCGTGCTTGGCCAGGGGGTCCAACAAGTGAAATAGCGAGCCCGGCTGATCCTGAGATGACATGAGCAATGATGTTTTGTCCGCACCGCTGGGTGCCAGCACCTGTCGGCCGATCACCAGAAAACGCGTGGTGTTGTCCTGCTTGTCTTCAATATTGGCATGCAAAACATTGAGGTGATAAACCTCAGCAGCGCCCTGCCCGGCGATGGCAGCTGCGTCGTCTGCATAGCGGACTCGGCGAGCCGCCTCAGCATTGGACGCTACGGGAATTTTTTCCGCATGGGGCAGATTTTCTTTCAGCCAACCACGACACTGACCCAGCGATTGTCGATGGGAATAGACCCGCTCGATATCTTCTAAGCTCTTGGCTGTGGTCAACAAATGCTGATGGATGCGTAGTTCCACTTCGCCGCAGATCTTAAGGGGTGACGCAATAAACATATCCAGCGTATTGCTGACTGCGCCTTCGGTGGTGTTCTCTACCGGCACCACCCCAAAATCTGCGCGGCCCTGCTCTACTTCAAGAAATACATCATCGACGGTGTTGAGCGGCAAACTACGAATGGAGTGCCCAAAATGTTTGATTGATGCGGTTTGAGAAAACGTACCTTCAGGCCCGAGGAACGCAATCTTCAAAGGTTCCTGCTGGGCTAGACAGGCGGACATGATTTCGCGAAACAAGCGCACCATCTCTTCATCCGACAACGGCCCTTGGTTACGCTCTACCACGCGCCGAAGCACCTGGGCTTCACGCTCAGGTCGGTAGTAGTCCACGCTGTTTTCCAGCGTACCCTTGGCTTCTCGAACTACTTGTGCCAGTTCTGCTCTACGACTAATAGCCGCGTGAATCTGTTGATCGATAGAGTCGATTTCAGACCGTACTTTGTCCAGTGCGTCCGAATCACTCTCGGTATTGCGGTCGTTAGCCATGCTTTCGCTCAAATTCCTGCATAAAGGAGACCAATTGCGCTACTTGGTCCTGCTCAATGGCATTGTAGATACTTGCCCTTAGGCCGCCAACCGCCCGGTGCCCTTTTAGTCCTAAAAATCCTGCATCCGTGGCCTGAGATACAAATGCTTTGTCGGTTTCTACGTCACCGGTGCTAAAAACCACGTTCATCTGACTGCGCCATGGGGTCGGCAGACTATTATTGTAGAAGTCGCTCTGATCGATTGCCTGGTACAAGGTGCTGGCCTTCTGGGTATTGCGCGCTTGCATACCTTCCAGCCCACCAATGGATTCGATCCACTGCAGCACCAGTCCAAGCACGTACCACGAAAACGTCGCAGGCGTGTTGAGCATGCTGTCTTTTTCCGCCTGTGCCTTGAGCGTCATAATGCGGCTCAGATTATTGGCGCTTCGCTCCCAAAGGGTTCTTCGAATCGCCAGCAAAGTCACACCGGCAATGCCCAGATTTTTTTGTGCTCCGGCATATAGAACATCAAACAATGACCAGTTAATTGGTCTGGACAAAACATCCGAAGATGCATCACAAAAAACGGTTTCCGCACAACGCTGCGAAAACTGTAGCTGCCACCCATCAATAGTTTCGTTACTGGTAAGATGGACGAATCCCGCATCATCCGGCCATTCCCAACGCGCCGGGTCAGCTTCCATGGTCGCAGGATTGACCTGCAGTTCCCGCGGTCTCTCGGCCACAAACTGAGCCTCTGCAAACGCTTTGTCTCCCCAATGGCCGCCGGTTTGATAACAGGGCGAGGCGAATGGAAAGTTCATGGGAAGCAGCGCGAACTGCATGGTCGCGCCGCCTTGCAACAGCAGCAGGTCAAAATCGTCCGAGATACTTGCTACGCGCCGTAAGCGCTGCTCGATTTCTTCACCGAGCGCAATAAACGGCGCGCCGCGGTGGGACTGTTCCATTACGGAAACGCCGGTATTTTGCCAGTCGGGCAAATCGGCTCGAATTTGTTCGACCACAATAGCGGGAAGCGCCGCCGGTCCGGCGGAGAAATTGGCTACAACTTGCATGATGGCAGCGACTCAGCCCAGAGATTTAACCCAGATTGGTTGACATATACAGCACGATTAGCGCCGTCATTGACAGAATCAGGCAGGCAGAAATGATGATTACTTCGCCCTTTGACATGCGATTGCGCGCTTTACCTTCGGTGGGCTCGGCGGTTGGGCTGAGGGCTTCCTGCTCCGATTCGCTGGCACTGGATTCTTCGCCCGATCCATCCTTCTCTTTCGAATCTGGCGCGTCGATTACCGGCGCCGAGAACACCTGGGTCGAAGATCCTTCGGATTCTCCTGCGATACCTGCATACGCTTTTGCGGGAACGAAGCCGGCCGCTTCCACCACAAAACGCTCACCGTTGATCGCAATCTGATCACCCGGCTGGAGTTCCGCGTTATGGGTTTTCAGGCCGTTCACGATGACAGTTGCATCGTCATCATTACAGCGCAAATACACCGATTCACCGTCGGTTTGCAGATTGGAGACATCCTGGTGATCCCCAGGTAAACGGATATCACAATCTTCGGATGAGCCAATGCGTAGCTCTGAGGTCAAGGGGAATGCGCAACCAAAATTGTCGCCAGAAACACCGCGCAATTGCACCGCGGCAGGAGACGTGCCGACCGCCTCTTTAATTTCAACATTTGCGGGCGCAGGCCGTAAGCGATTGTCGTCAGCGCGTAGCTGAATCACTTCACCATTAAAACTCAGTTCGTCACCCAGGCGCAGTATGGCTTTTTCTCGGATCGATCGACCGTTCAGCGTCACGTCGCCAGACTGGTCCTCGATACGAAGCGTGATGCCCCTCTGGTCGACAAGGATCACCGCGTGCCCAGGCTGTACACCTGTCGCGCTCAACAGCACATCATCCCCATCGCCTGTGCCGATGGTGAAACTGCCTTTACCGATGGCCACATCTTCGTGTTCGCCATTGGGAAACGCGAGCCTCATTGCCTTCTCCCTTGTGTTCCGCTAACCAAGGTTACCATTGGGATCGATGCTTGCCTATATCTGAAAGGCATTTTTTTTCTTAAATCAAAGAGGTTGGCGCAACTATCTAGACAACGTGTGGCCATAAAACTGCATCAAATCCCACGGTAGACGTCAGCCGTTGCCGTCGCCTTCCTTAGACTGTTTGGATTTCTCTTTCTTCTTTTCTCGTTTTTCCAGCTCGCGATTTAACAGTCCACCGAGAATCGACTTCGCTTTCTCCTCGCTGGATTTGTCGCCGCTTACCGCTTCCAGAAGCTCTCTTTCGCCAGCGTCCAGATCCTTACCCTTATATGCTAGCGCCAACCGGGCAATGTCAATTTCGACTTTTGGATCAGACAGTGACCCACCCAGTTTCACTGGAATTTCCATGCCTTCAATTTCCTTCCCGTCGCCGCCCATCTGCGTGCCGTTGATCAAAATCGGGCGCAGCTTCATGTCCAGGGATTGACTCACTAAATCCAGAGCCCCGCTGCCCTGCATATCAAACAAAGCGCTTTTCAGAGTGATCTCCTGACGCAGCTTGCCGGACTCAAAACCGCCCGACAAGGCAAAGCTGGTGAATTTCGACAAGTCTTCATCTTCTGACTCCGCCGGCGGAATTTTGTCTAAAGCAACCAGAGCATCTCTGGCAATTCCCAGCACATCCAATCCATAGATCGCCCCATCGTTAAAGTTGATGTCCAATGTTCCCTGCAAACGAGAAATCGCGTCCGCTTCGAACGGTCTGGGCACCTCTACCTGCAAATCCAGATTGCCCAAGCCGCTGAGCACATCATTGCCCAGCAGGTCTGCCAGCAGAGGCTGTGCATTAATGGAATCGAGATTTTGACGAATCCTGGCCACGGACTGATCTCCGGAACCCGATATTTCCAGCTGACCGTTGAGCGCGCCGCCATAAAGCTGGGCCGTCAGTGGGAAGACTTTCAAACCATCCTCAGTAGAAACGACGGTCAGCGTCACATCGCTTGCAGTCATCCCGGCGTATTGCAGCGAAGCAACCTTCAGACTGCCATCAACTTTGGGCAGGACAACTTCGGCGCTGTCACCACTACCCGCTTCCTCAGTCGAACTTCCCTCAGGCAGATAGTTATCCAGATTCAGCGCCCCCACCTGGACATCAAATTTGATCTGGTCATTGTGGTGGCTGGCCCGGCCAGAAAAAGTAGTGTCATCGAACTCACCCTGCGCGATCGCCAGCGCGACCCGACCATCCTGGTAACTCATGTCTCCGGAAAGTCCAACGCTGGAAAAAGCATTGGATGGATAATCGTCGACCGCTATTCCTATTTCATTCAACAGGTCACGCAGATCAAACTGCTCGACGTTAAAACTACCGCGCAAATCCGGCTGCGTAAGCAACTTGGAACCTTCCAGTCCAACCACCATGGTGCTGGGGCCAAAGCGCAGCGTGGCAGACGGAATTGACGCCGTATCCTTACCCAAATCTATGGAAGCCGGGTCATCCAATCCCAACTGGAATGGCGCGTTCATAAAGGTGCTGTCAAGCTTTAGCTCTGACGCAGTCACGGTAATCCCTGCGTCGTTAAGCAAGTTGGCAATTTGCGATTCCAGCGCCAGACTGCCATCTAAAGCGTCGCCCATTCGAAAATCGGCAGACAAATCCAAATCCAACGGACTGTCCGCATCGAATCCGCCGGTATTGAGGCTAAGAAAGGACAACTGCAAATCCGTGCCGTCACGCAAATCCCGATAGCGCACGCTGCCGTCAGACAAAGAGATGGACTCTATAGAAAGATCCAGATCACCTGACGCTTCTTCTTCGGTGCTGGGCGAGTCGTTGGCCATCTGCTCCATAATGCTGTCCCAGTTGGCTGTACCCGACGCATCAATATGCAAATCAATTGCCGGGCTGGCAATAGCTACTTCGCCAATCTCAACGCGCTTGCTCAGCAGCGGCAATAAGGCCACGCTCACACTGGCGCGCTCGGCCCGCAGTATGTGCTCTGGCGTAAGACCCGGCGCATTAGCCAATGTGACGTTACTGGCATCAAAACCAATGTTTGGAAACAGGCTCCAGCCGATATCGCCTTGAATAGCAAAATCTCTGCCGGTGGCATCCGTCACCGCCGCTTCAATGCGATCTTTATGGTCGTTTGGATCAAACAACAAAGGCAGCGCAATGGCCAACACCACAACCAGCAGGACCAAGGCGCCTACCAACCAAAGAACAATCTTTACAAATTTATTCATTCCCACCCCTGATTTATGGCTGCAATTGCCACGCTATTCAGACACTCTATTGTATAGTCTACTTTTTATGGTACGCGTACTTAAATTCAATCGATGTCAAAAATAAGTATTTGCAAGTCTCACGGCGGTGACAGAGTCAAAGCAAAAAATGTAGCGGATGAAGTAGCTCAATCTATTGGTGAGCACTACGGCGTCCACTATGGATGGGAAGGAGATGAGTTGCATTTTAGCCGTCCTGGCGTAACTGGCTGTATCCGCATTGACGACGACAACATCAATGTGGACGCTAAACTGGGTTTGATGCTGTCTATGTTGAAAGGGCCCATTGAGTTGGAAATTCAACGAAAACTAGATGACATGTTCGTTTAGTACGCAACATACCGAACCGGACAGTGAACCAGATGACTCACACGCAATTGCAGCAAAAACCAGGCAATTCAATGGCATGGAAGGTGCTAACGGTTGACGATGAGCGCTCCGTTCACGATGTCACCAAGATCGTGCTGGATGGTGAACTCATGGAGGGTGCTGAGCTGCAGTTGCTCAATGCTTACTCGGCTAAAGAAGCCAAGGAGCAGCTAAAAGAGCATCCCGACACCGCCGTAATTCTCCTGGATGTGGTCATGGAATCGGAAACCGCAGGCCTGGAGTTGGTGCAGTATATTCGAGAATCTCTGGGCAACCAGCAGATAAGAATTATTATCCGAACTGGCCAGGCTGGCCAAAGTTCAATGCGCGACGCCGTAATCCAGTACGACATCGATGGCTATCAAGAAAAAACCGAGCTGACCTCGGACGAGTTATTTGCCGTCGTATATGCCGCCATTCGAGCCTACCGGCGTATGGATTTGCTGGATCAGTCTCGCATCGCCGCAGAGGCAGCAAAGGTCTCTAAAGATCAATTCATCGCCAACATGTCGCATCAGCTGCGAACTCCTATTCATGGTGTACTCGGATTCGCGCAACTGCTGGCGCAGGATGGGAGACTGGACCCCGAGCAGCAAGAGCAACTTGCCAACATTAAGCAAAGCGGCGAAACCCTGCTGGATCTGGTCAACACAATCTTGGACGTATCCAAACTAGAGCTCGATCAGCTGCAGCTGCGTGAGGAGCGCTTTGATCTGGATCAGCTGATGGCTGAACTCGAGCGCCAGTCGCAAGAGAAGATCAGCAATGACCAGGTGCGCCTGGAAATGGACATACCCAATGCGCTCGGAAAGGTAGTTGGCGACGCCAACAAGGTGCGTAGCATCTTTACCCATCTGCTCAAAAACGCGATCCAGCACACGTCAAGCGGTCTGATCAGCGTGGCGGTGAGCACAGCAGAAGACGCAGACGAAGTGCGCCTGCACGCCAAGGTCAGCGATACGGGTACTGGCATTGCCGAAAACCAACTGGATGCAGTTTTCGAGCGTTTCTACCAAGGAGAAACCACCAAGTCTGGCACTGCCGGTTCTGGTCTGGGTTTGTATTTATGTCGCCAGTTGGCGCAGCTTATGGACGGCTCCATTACCGTTAAGAGCAGGCCCAGCGAGGGCTCGACGTTCACTATAGAGTTGTTTCTAAAACCCGCTACCACGGCAGACGCAGACACCGAGAAGGAAGCGCAAAAACCGCCTGCTGTGCCAAAGTCCGCGCCCGGAGCGCTGACTGGCAGCATCCCCTCGGCGCTATGCCAGGCAATTTGGCATTCAGCAAACGAAGCCGATTACGATACGCTGAGCAAACTCATCGAGTCGGTAGGTTCGGTCAGCGAGAAAGGTCAGGCCCAACTCGAACAATGCCTGGAATCCATGAACTACGCCGAAGTGATGCGTCTGGTGCAAACCGACGACGCATAAACGCAATTACTGTCAGGTGGGCCAAACGGTCGACCCCACGTTACGCATCGGCCACCTGCCCCAGACCTGATTGCAACAACGAGTGACTTCCACCGGCAAACCGAACCAAATCTTTTACCGGCATGGCTTTTGCCAACAGCCAACCCTGCACCAGCCAGGTATTGTGCTCGCGTAAAAACTCCGCCTGCACCTGGCTTTCGACACCTTCCGCAATTACCTCCAGCTTTAGGCTTTTCGCGATTTCAATAATGTGCAAAATCACGTCACTGATGGCTGAACCTTTGCCCACGGCGTCGACAAACGTCTTATCAATCTTCAGATAATCCACATGCAGCTCGGTGAGGTTTGCCAGGCAAGAGTAGCCGGTACCAAAATCATCGATCACCACCTTCAATCCCAGCTCGCGTATCTCGCTGACAATCGCAGCGGCCGCCTGGGTATCCACCAGACTGTGCTCTGTAGCTTCCACCATAATATTGGCAGGCGAGACGCCAGGCACCCGGGTCAATTCGCGCAGGAGCTCGATGGTAGAACGCTTACTTAAATCCTGCGCAGATAAATTGATACTGATGTAACCGCCAGGTATGGCTTTCAAGATCGTGGGCGCATCCAGGCTAACCTGATGAATAACAAACTCGGTAAAGCGCGTGATTAAGCCAGTTTCTTCGGCCACCGGGATGAATAAGTCCGGCCCCAACGCGGCCCGGCCGTTCACCTGAGGCCAACGCAACAGCGCCTCCACTCCAGCCACTTTGCCCGTACGCATGTCCACGATGGGCTGGTAATGCAGTTCAAACTCTCTTCGTTTAAGGCCGTCCCGAAGCAAATTAGGCAAGGAGGTTCTGCGCCGCCCAAAGGAATACAGGCCAATGGCGGTACCCGCACCAATTAGAACGCCAAGCGGCACTAGCACCGTGGCAAAACTGTTCAACCGTTCTTTTAAATGACTGGCAGGTATGAGCGTGTACGCTGTGAGGTTAAAATCGCTGGAGTGGGCCAACGCTCGCAAGTAGGCACCATTGAAATGGGTGATTTTGCTGGAACGTCGCATCACGTCCACATCGGGTGCGATCTCGCCGTCCTGACTCAGGATGTTCCCAGAGTTACGTCCATATACGCCTACGGTGATGTCGTCCCGCTCTAAGAAAATATCAACCGGGGAACCGGAATTGACCGCGATAAAGACGCCATTACGTTCGAAGGCCAAGAATCGCTGATCGCCACCCAAACCCAGGTCAATGGCTTTGCGAATACCCACGCCCAGCTCGTCCACATACTCAGAAGGCCCCAGCACAATTCCGGAGTCAGAACGACCAAGCGACGAACATTGCAAAACGTCGGATTCGACGTGCCCGACCAGACGCAGGTAGTCGGATTGCAGCACCAGATCGCGCATCAGGTTGATCCCCTGATCGCTGCACATCGCCCCTGAATCCACCGCTTGAAGTGCCGCTTCGGCCGCTAACGCATCGCGGGCGATCTCTTCGGCGCGCCGCATGACCTGAGCAGAAACAGCATGGGCGAAGGAAATCTCTTCCTGCATCGATTGATAATGCGCCAGATAAATCGAGCCAAATACCGGCACTACGGCACCGAACACGGCCGCAACCAACATCAATCGGAAAATTAGATGCTTATTTCTCACTTGGCGATGATGCTAACACTGCCCATCAAACCCGCCAATGACCCAATCCGCAGAAATCGAAAACGATTGTTGCAATGGGCATATTACGGATTTGTGCGCCGGTTCAGACGCATCCCAGGCACCGTAGTAGACAACAAACTCCGTTCTGCCTGCCTACTCCACCACGTGCCATTGGGTCTGACGGCCCGCCAAATACTGCACTTCCTGGCCGGTCCAGACTGCACTTTGCTCTAGCTTGATTTGCACGAGCTGACCGTCCCACTCCGGTACCGGGTACTTCACATTACCCTCGATGGCATAGGCCGTTGATGCATACAGCGGCCAGTCGCCGCGCACTGGCGTGCCGTCCTGGTCATCCCACATACCAATAGTCGGACCCGGCGCGTGCCCAAAGAATCCCAGTGGATGGGTGTATACCGAAGCAATAATGTTTGCGCGCTTCGATGTGTTTAGCGCTTTGGACAGAATCTCATTGCCGGTGCGGCCGTTCTCAAACGCATCGCTTAGCTGATCCTGCCAGGTGTTTCCCGTAGCCAGTGCTTTCTTTAAGCCGTCTGGAACGGCAGATTCACCGGGCTTGAGCACATAGCCCATTTCCTGGGTATCTGTGCATAAGCGCAAGTAGCAGATACCCACATCCGTATGAATCACATCGCCGGGCATGATCACGCCGCTACCGCCGCAAAAGGCGGTGTCACGCTCGCAATCGCGGCCAGGACGCTGCGCATTCACATAGGGCTGGAACCACACCTGCAAGCCCAAATCGCCAAACCGCTGGCGGATATACCAGGCCACATCGTCCGTGGTAGTGACGCCCGGCGTAATGACTTGGTTGGAAAATGCTTCAGAAATCACACCCCGCGCCAGAGAGACCACGTGCGGATAAACCGCCAGCTCTTCCTCGGTGCGAGTTTCTATCCAGCGAATCACCAGATCTTCGGCACTGACCACTTTATCCTGTAGCGCTTCCGGCAACACCGCCTGCAGACGCTCGTACAGCGCATGAGTCAGGCCGTCGGCCACCGGCCAATCCCGAGACATATTGACGCCAATCTTGTTGGGATTGCGTTCTGCGATAAGTGCGCCCAGAGCTTCCCACTGAGAATCCAGGTCACCGCCCTCCCAGGCCGACTCGTAGGGCTCGCCCAGCGGATATCGATTGACTGTTAGCCGGTCAACGCCCTGGTCTTCGCCTCGGTCATGGAATACCAGCATGGTTGTGCGGCGCGCGGCGAAAGACGGTGTGGGTACCAGAGTGAAATACACCGGGTCTTCGGCATATTCGCGATTGAGCACCAGCCACATATCGATGCCGGTTTCGCGCATGATGGCGGGCAGCACCGATTCCAATCGCGCGTTGAGCATGCGATTGATGGGCTCGACTCGTTGCCGCTCTGGCAACACGGACCCTGGCCCGGCAATGACGCGGCCTTGTGCGTGCTGTTTGCTCTGCGCCAACCCACAGGAGGCAAACAGACACAAGGCGATCGGCAACGCTTTACCCATCTTTTCAAGCAAAACCAGGCTTCTAAGCAACATCAGGCAACTCCGCAATCCAGTAAAAACCAGTCCGCATTATGAACAGTGCGCGGGCAACCTGGAAGGGCTCCGCTTATCCGGCTGGCGTAAACTAAGCAGGCACCTGCCCCAACAGAATTTGCCAATGATGTAAGATGGTTTGTAGCTCCCAACAGAAAAAGCGCAATTGTTTTGGGGGACACCACCTCGTAGTGCGTCTCTTCAACGTAATTGCAAATTATTGAGGACTGCTACATGAAACATATTTACCTGGCCATACTCGCACTGATGTTGGCCGCATCCAGTTCAGTAAGCGCCGTTTCGCTGTCTGAATCCGGCGAAGGCCAAGTTGCCCTGTTCCCCTTATTCTTGACGGGCAAAGGGTACGAGACCCGAATTACCATTCGGAACACCGATCCCGACAATGGCAAAGCCGTTCGATTTGTGGCCAAAGAGCCCGTCAACGGACGTCCCATATTTGGCATTAACGTGTACCTGGCCGCCTCGGATTCGTGGACCATTCGGGCCTACGAGACTTTTCCATCAGAATCGTTTCTGGGCGTAAGGGCACGCTTCCAGCCGCTGGACGATTCCTGCGTGTTTTACCCAGGTGGTGGCTTAAATTCTGCTGGCAACAATGCCCTGGACCGCTATTTTGAGACAGGTTTGCCCACCCTTGAGCTACCCAACCGACTCAACCAGGGCTCCATCGAAATCTACGAGATGGGCAATATCGATTCGGAGCTGGCAGCAGACTGCGACCAGATTGCCGAGCGCTGGTCTAAAGACAACAACATCTGGTTCCCGGGAGTGCAGCGGATTCAGAACGATGGCATCACACCGCCGTCAGGCAATATCGCCGCTACGCTGTCCATGGTCGACATGAGACGCAGCCTTAACTATCAGTTTGATCCCATTGTATTTGAAGACTTTTCTGATCAGGCAATCCATACCAGCTCGACCAACTTGGTAGTACCTAACCTGAGCAACGTCTCTCCGGCGACGACCACGCGACTGGTAGAACTAAGCTCTGGCACGGAGCGCACGTTTGCAGAGCGGGAGTTTGACTGGTCCGACAATCCGATTGATGCCATCTCATCCCTGCTGATGACGCAGGAGATGTCCGCAGAATACGACGTAGATCAGTCCATCGAGTCCGCGGCTACGGCGCTGATGTATATGCCAACCCGGCCCTATTACACCGATGCGGACGGATTCTATCTGGAAGATGGACAAACCAGTTCAACGTCACTGTTCCAGGAGTCTTTTCCACCCCAGGCTGGAGAGACCGCGCTGGAATACACCGCCACACTGTTCAACAACGAAGGCGAAACCGCTGATGCCACGTCCGGATCAGACAAAGTGGACTGCATGAAGTATCGCGGACAGGTCAACGCGGTCAACCTGAGTGACCAGGTATTGTTTAGCTTCCGCTGCGAATATGGCGAAGGCCTGGTGCGCGTGTTCAGAACCTTTGAAAAAGGCCGCATTGATTTTGACTTCAACGGCACCCTGAATAATCCGCAAGGCTCCCAAACCGGGCTGCCGGTGCGCGGCTATTTAATGCAGACCTTCTTAAATCAACCGCGACTCATGCTACGCGGCGACCGCAACCGCGGCCCAGCCACCTACTCCTGGGTCAAGCCATTCGACGCCAAGTAATGCGATAGCCCCCTCCCCCCTTGAGGCTATCCAACCAAGGCGACCTTCGGGTCGCCTTTTCTGTTCCTAGGGGTGTTTCATCGAACACCCCTAATCCCACCCCGCAAAGGACTTGTTTCCGCGCAGGTGGAAACCTTTCTGGTCATTTGCATGACGGGCTTCTTGTGGGGTTCCGACCCCACGCGACGGGGAAAGGGGTGTTGAGGCGAACACCCCTTTCCAAACCCCGCGCCTAGCCCGAAGCGGCTTTCTCCCAAATCACTTGCAGATTTTCAGGATCGTCCGCAACTCGATGCTTCCGTTGCAAGCAACAAAAGCACCTCAAACAGTGCGGCGATCTAATCTGAAAATCTACTGCGTGATTTGGTTCCGCTT
>CAZVYE010000071.1:0-16518 GCA_964630895.1 uncultured Gammaproteobacteria bacterium
CTGCCGCAATAGCTGGCCCAACCTGGTGAACAATAAGATTGAGCGGGTGATTGAATGCACTCACTGCTACTACCACACCGATCGGTTCATGGATGGAGAAGCTAATCCGATTCGCAGATGCCGCATTCACCCCCATCGGATATTGCTTGCCTGCCTGATGTTTTAGCGCGTCAACGCAAAGGTTCACGCCATCAATTGCACGCGCCACTTCCACCTGAGAATCTGGCAGCGGCTTGCCCCCTTCCGCCGCTGCGCTTTGCGCCAGATCATCTGCGCGCTCGGCCATCAGCTTTGCGGTCTTCTTCAAAATGGCGATGCGCTCCGGCACCGGTAGCCACTTAGACCGGTCAGAATACAAATCGTACGCAGTAGCCATTGCCTGTTCCGCCAACTCGCTGCCCACGGTATCAAAAGTGGCCAGCAACCGGTCATCATATGGACTGCGCACCTCCTTCGTGCCAGCCGGCTCATTTCCCCCAACTACTGTCAGACCATAATGTGTGGTCATTGGTACCCTCCCTTTAATGAGTATATTTGTGCTTATTCAAATCCGTCGGCAAACAACAAGTCCCCAGTAGGCACAACAATGTTCACCAGATAGGCGATTGCATTATTGTCAGTTGCCTCAAACCGATCCGATACCGGCGAATTCGTGCTGGTAAAGCCTACGCTTAAAGTCTCTCCCCAACCAACACGCGCACTGGCAGGAGCAGTTAATCGCAACGAGCCGGTACTGGATGCTACCAGCCAATCGTTGCTCATATTATCGTCTCCATCGGTCACCTGTATATCAGTAGCAGACCCTCCCCCTAACTGCCACTCCAACTCGGTCAGGCCCGCGTCGAAATCAAGATTCGCTAAAACATATTCATAACGCGTACTTCCACCTAGGTTTTCGGTGGTCACGGCAACGTGTATCTGGCCTGCGCCGGTGTGCAGGGTCGTTTGATCAGTCGCGGCAAGCGAATCAATCACCGGTCCGGATTGAAAAACACCGACCTCAGGAAACATCCATGTTGGATTGGAACCGCCTGACAACCCAGGTGACACCTCCCAGTAACCAAAATTGTTCAACAAGTTCACGTCATCCCGGGTGAGATACCAGATTTCCACAAAGTACCTAGCTCCGGCGACTTGCAGTTCGCTTTGGTCCACTGCGGCGGAATAAACGAACTCATCGGTTTCTGGACTATTGCAGCGCCATCCGCCAAATATTGGCGAACCAAAAGGCGTGTCACAAACGCCATCATTGTTGCCATCCCAAATAGAGCCCTGGCTGGACCAAAGCACTTCATGCGCAGAGATTTCTGATCTTGGGCCTACGTTGTAGAGTTCTACGTTGGTACTGGCACTATACAAGTCTTCACAGCCGGGAAAGACGATTCTGCCCCCAGGCTGGGCGCAGTTAAAATTAACCGAATTAAATGCATGCTTAACGCCAGACCGAGCGATTTGCTCCAGCCGATTACCGTCAAGCCGATAGATTGACCAAACCAACTTGCCACCCTGATCATTGCCATACGGTTCGCATCCGCCATTCATTGGAATGCAGTAGTTTTCGTCGCGGGTAGCAAACGTTGCACTGTCAGGATCGGTAAACATGGCAAACCAGGGCACGTCAGCATTGCCAGAATTACGAAAATAGGCGCGGGGTGTGATTGCGACGCGACCCGCATCAAATGCGGTTTCAACCACATTGTCCCCACCTGTCGTCGGTGGCACGGCGGTTACTTCTATATTTGCCTCAAAGCCAGCTTCTGTGGGCCAGTTTCGGTCCACCGCCCCCTTTGGACTCACAGTAGAAGCGGCGACCATTGGGACATTTAACGCCGCCGATCCAAGCCATGCGCCGGTCAGGTCGGGCGCACCGAGCCAATCCGCCATCGCCTGGCCTACATACATGTCTGCAAATCGCCATAACAGCCTTCCCTGCTCAGGCATTTCCTGACTGTGACCGAAGCTCAAATCGATCCAAACCGCGCCAGAGGCATCTGCCAGTTGCAAAGACCCAAAGCCTCCGTTGCGCAACGACAAATCATCCAGCGTGCGAGCGTTTTCACCACTTCTGAAGGTTAGTCGAGTGGCAACTGCACTGGCCTTTGAGAAATCCGGGCGCATATCTGCGCGCTGACGAGGCACGCCATCGAGCTGCAGCAAAACGCTTGAACCGCCTTCCAGTCCGGCCTTCGCTTGATCCAACCGTAATCCCAGTCGCTCCAGCCGATCTGCCGAAAAACTGGCATCTATTCGGCCAAACTCTATCGGCTCAGACTCTATCGGCTCAGACTGAGCCTGCGCACAGCATATTGCCGCAAGCCAAAACAGGAACATGCCAGTCAATCGATTCATTAATTCTCGTTCCGCAGCAGATTCACCAACACACTTTCGTAGATTTGCGCCAGTTTGTCGATGTCTGCGAGATTAACGTGCTCATTCACTTGATGGATCGACGCGTTAATAGGCCCCAGCTCAACCACCGCTGCGCCAGTGGGTGCCACGAATCGACCATCGGACGTGCCCCCACCAGTATTGAGGTCCGGTTGAACCTGACAGTGTTCCTGCAGGGCTGCGACAACCGCTTCACTCAAGGGTCCGGGCGGTGTGTAAAACGGCTCGCCGGAAATATGCCAGTCCATTTGATAGTCCAAATCGTGCCGCTGCAATATCTGCTCTGTCTGCTGCATCAGGTCCTGGCTGCTGCGCTCTGGTGAAAATCGAAAATTCAGCAACAAATCCAACCGCCCTGGAATGACGTTATGTACCGGGTCGCCCGCGCGCACATGGGTGGCCTGAAACGATGTGGGCGGAAACGCTTCGTTGCCCTGATCCCATTCGGTTTGCACCAGTTCAGTTAGCGCTGGCGCCAAATCGTGCAATGGGTTACGTGCCAACTGAGGATAGGCGGCGTGGCCTTGCTTGCCCAATACGGCGAGTTTGCCGTTGAGCGATCCGCGCCTGCCAATGCGCACAGTATCCCCCAAAGTCTTCTGACTCGAAGGCTCGCCAACCAGGCAATAGTCGACGGTGACGCCGCCGGCCTCAAGCGCTGGCATCACTCTGCGCACGCCGTGCAGCGCAGGGCCCTCCTCATCGCTGGTAAGCAGCATTCCGATGGTCCCTGCATGATCCGGATTCGATGCTACAAACCGAATCAACGCTGCTGTCATAGCCGCAACCGATCCTTTCATGTCGGCAGCACCGCGACCGTATAGCACGTCATCTTTCACCACCGGCTCAAACGGCGGCGTGTTCCAGTCCTCGACCGGCCCGGGCGGCACTACGTCCGTATGGCCTAAAAACGCAAACACCGGTTCTGTCGAGGTCGTTTTACCCGTGTGATAAATCCACAGATTGGATACGTCTGCAAAATCCAACCGCTGGACCTGAAAGTCATAGGGCGCTAACGCATCCGCGAGCAAATTCATACACCCAGCATCATCTGGAGTAACCGACTCGCGACCAATCAAATCAAACAGCAGCTTGTGTAGCGCTGGATTATCCATGATCAACTTCGGCAGCCTGGCGCAGTAACGCGTTGACGCCTACTTTGGCGCGCGTTTTTGCATCTACGCGTTTGACGATAACTGCGCAGTTCAGGCTGTACTTGCCATCTGAAGACGGCAAAGAGCCGGGCACAACAACAGAACCTGCTGGCACCCTGCCGTAAAAAACCTGGTCGGTCTCTCGATCATAAATTTTGGTGCTTTGACCAATAAACACGCCCATGGAAACCACCGCCCCCTCTTCCACCACGACGCCCTCAACAATTTCAGAGCGAGCGCCGATAAAACAGTTGTCTTCAATAATGGTTGGCGTAGCCTGCAGCGGCTCAAGTACGCCACCTATACCCACTCCACCAGAAAGATGGACGTGCTTTCCAATTTGCGCGCAAGAACCAACGGTAGCCCAGGTGTCTACCATGGTACCGCCCCCCACGTACGCCCCAATATTAACGTAACTGGGCATCAGCACGGCGTCCGCACCGATGTGCGCACCGCGACGCACCGTTGCTGGAGGCACCACTCGGGCACCGCATTCTTCGACACGGTCGGCTTCGGTACTCCAACGCAGCGGGACCTTGTCAAAATAATGGGTCAATGCTCCGGGCATAGGCGCATTGTCGGAAACCCGAAAATACAACAGGACGGCCTTTTTTAGCCATTCGTTTACACGCCAGCCGCCATCCACATTTGCATCCGGCTCCGCGACACGTGCTTCGCCGCGCTCAAGCGTGGTCAAAGCTTGCTCCACTGCAGGGCGAACGACGTCATTAATTTCTTCTTGGCTTAATTCATTGCGGCGCTCAAACGCGCTGCTAATGGTTTGTTCAATATTCATGAAAGGACAAAGGTTTCCTAGTCTTGGTGGACACGTACTGGCTCGGGCAAGCCCTCAAGCAGCCGTTCGCTGAGCGCCTGTTCTAGTTGATCCTGGACAGATTCATCCAGCGGCTGGTCGTTTAAATCGGTTATGAAAAAATAGTCTTCTACCAGATCGCCAAACGTCGCAATGCGCGCACCATGCAGGCGAACCTGATTATCCAGCAAGGTTGTTGCAACCACGAGCAACAAACCGGGGCGATCTGAGCACCGTAACTCCATGATGGTACGTGGATCGTGCTGCGCCTGTTTAAATAAGATCTGCGGCTGTCGGGTAAAGTGTTGCAGGCGCTTTGGCACGCGACGCGCTCGATGCTCAGGCTCAGAGAAATCAGCCTGAGTGAGTGCCTCAGTTAAGGATTTTCGCACCGACTCCACAGAATAGTTGTCTTCGATAGGGCCGCCGTTGGTGCTGTGCACCTGAAAACTATCGATGATGTAACCATCACCGGTATTGAAGGCGCGGGCATCCGCAATATCTAAACCGTGTCGCCCCAGAACATCTACGATGTTGGCGAAAGTACCGTCCCTGTTGGGAGCATAAACCACAACCTCAGAGGTACCGCGCCGTGTCTTGCGCCGGATTCCTACCCATAGCCCAGCTTCCTGACCGCCATCCAGCAGCGCCCGTGTTTGCCATGCTACCTGGATGGGTGCCTGACGCAGAAAGTACTCTTCAGGCCAATCGCGCCACAACTCGCGCACACGTTCCTCGGTGTAACCGTTTTCTATAAGTCTGCGTAGCGCGTCGCGTTGCGTGTCTTCCACCCACTCTTCCCGGGTAAACGCATTTTCTTCTCCACGCTGAAAAGCCTGACGGGTAAGCTGATGCAGGTCACTTAATAAGGTGGCTTTCCAAGAGTTCCACAGCTTGGGATTGGTGCCTCTAATGTCAGCCACCGTGAGCAAATACAGATAATCCAGATACTCCAGCGTACCGAGTTGCTCGGCGAATAACGTGACCGTTTCGGGATCAGAGATATCATGGCGCTGAGCCGTCATGGACATCAGCAGGTGGTGTCGGACCAGCCAAACTACCGCGCGAGTTTCACTGGCGGGCAGACCATGCGCCTTACAAAACACCTCGGCGTCTTCGGCTCCCAGCTCTGAGTGATCGCCGCCGCGACCTTTTGCAATGTCGTGGAACAAACCTGCCAAATAGAGAATCTCTGGCTTTGAAATGGTTGCAAACAATCGCCGAGCGAGTTTCAGTTCGCAATCATCATTGGCAAAGGCATCCATTTCTCGCAGTACGGCAAGCGTGTGCTCATCGACCGTGTATACGTGAAACAGATCAAACTGCATCCGCCCGACTACCATGCCGAATATTTCCAGATAGCGATCCAGAATGCCGTACCGGTGCATACGGCCCAGCATCTCACCTACCCGCGTACCGTCCTCAAGAATGGCCATAAACGCATCTTGATTGGTCTGTTTCGCGCGGAAGGCGTCATCGATCTGGTACAGGTTGCGTCGCACAGCTCGAATTGCATTCGCTCGTACGCCGCGCAGATTTGGCTGTTCCTGGAGCCGGTGAAACAGCCGCAGCATGGCTCCGGGATCGGTATCGAATAAATCTGACTTGGCAAGATCTAAGTAGCCCTTGCGCACCACAAACTCATGATCCAGCTCATGATAGTCATCGCTATCATCCGCCAGAATATCTTCTGAGAATGCCTGCAGCAGCCGTTCATTGAGTCGCTCTACCTGCTGAATCACCCGGTAGTAGGACTGCATAAATTTTTCTACGCCAAGGTTATTCTGCTCATCGGATTCGAAACCAAAGGCAGCAGCCAACTCTTTTTGTAAATCAAACCGCAATCGGTTTTCTCGGCGATCCGCAATTCGATGCAAAGCCCAACGAATTTCCCACAGTCTTTGTTGCCCTTCGAGCAGCAGGTCGGCCTCTCCTGGTTCCAGGAACCCCACGGTAACCAAACCAGCAAGCGACTCAACGCCATAATGGCGACGCGCCACCCAGGTAACCATTTGAATATCGCGCAGCCCACCCGGACCCTCCTTGAGATTAGGCTCAAGATTGTATGCAGTACCGCCGAACTGATCGTAGCGATTGGCTTGCTCTGCGATTTTAGCGGAGAAAAATGCCTCACCGGGCCAAATTTGATCCGGTTCAATCGCATCCATAAGGCGGCCGAATAAAGATCGATTACCAGCTAACCAGCGTGCTTCAAACAATGCAGTAGCAGTAGTGACATCTTCTACGGCGGCGTCCACCGCATCGGAAATGGTTCGAACGGCATGCCCGATTTCTAACTTGAGATCCCAAAGAAAGCGCCAAAAGTCGCCAACGCGCGCTGCCACAGACTCGTCCAGATCGTGCTCGGACAAAATCATCAAATCAATGTCGGAATGGGGGTGTAACTCTCCGCGTCCATAGCCACCGGTAGCTACCAGTGTCAGATCAGGCAGATCGGCAAAATGCTGCTGCCATAGCATCTTCAGCAGCGCATCGAACACCTCAGCGCGCTCTCGGACCAACTGGTCTATGGGCACACCTTCGTCAAAGCGCTGGTGGCTAAACTCGCTTTGATAACCTAGCCAATCGCGAACGCTTTCCGCATCCAGATTCTCGGGGAGGGTGGTGTTAGATATCATCCTCAGGTCGTCTTGTGAGCACGTCAAATCCATCGGCAGTTACCAGGATGGTGTGCTCCCATTGTGCGGAAAGACTGCGATCTTTGGTCACCGCAGTCCAGTCGTCCTTCAGAATGCGCACACCCGGCTTGCCAGCGTTGACCATAGGTTCGATGGTAAACGTCATACCTTCTTGCAACACCTCTCTGGTCCCAGGCCTACCGTAATGTAAAACCTGCGGATCTTCGTGAAACTGTTCGCCGATGCCGTGCCCACAAAATTCGCGCACAACGCTGTAGCCGTGGCTCTCCGCATGCTGCTGAATAGCATGCCCGATGTCGCCCAGATGCACACCAGGGCGCACCATTTCAATGCCGATCTTCATGGCCTCATGGGCAACTCGACAAAGCCTTTCGGCAAGGATAGTTGGCTTGCCAACAAAAAACATTTTGCTGGTATCACCATGAAACCCGTCCTTGATCACGGTGACATCAATATTGACGATATCGGTTTTCTTGAGCTTTTTGTCGCCCGGAATCCCATGGCAAACCACGTGATTGACCGAGGTACAAACAGACTTGGGAAAACCGCGATAATTTAGCGGCGCAGGAATCGCCTCTTGCTCATTGACAATGTAGTCATGGCAAATCTGATTGAGCTCTTCTGTAGTAATCCCAGGCTGTACATGCGGGCGAATCATATGTAGCACTTCGGCCGCTAGCTGGCCCGCGACCCGCATCTTCTCAATCTGTTCTGGTGTTTTAATGGTTATTGCCATGAATCTTTATGCCGCAAATGGTGGTGCAAAAACGGGCTATTGTAACAGCCTAAATAGGCAATCCTATAAGTGTTTGTCACTCTGGGAGTTTTTGGTTATTTCAGCCGAAAACTGCAGTTAACCAGCCCCACAACTTCCCAAAGCTAGCGCTGCATGAGGCACCTTTAGAGTACAGATCAAATGGGAATATTTTGTCTTCTTAAAACAACGTTGGAAACAAGCTGAAAGTCATCGGACTCTCGCATTCTCTGCAAAATCATAAATGTCTTCGAACATTAATCATCCGATGCCAAGGTCTCTACGACCATAATCGGCACCAGGCATTCGCCGCCCGCACCGGAAATATCGCAGCACTTCCAAACTTCGCGTAAGCGGACCTGTTCGCTCGCTCTGTTATCGCAAAACCGCCGTCCCTCGTCGGCAATAAATACAACCGTGCGTTTACCGGCACTGAGTGCCCGTGCTTGCCAAGAGCAGTCCGCGCCATCACAACCATCAAAAATCTCAGTAACTACGCCTCCCAATGAGACGCCTTCGATAGGTCGTGGCCTGATCGGATCTCCAGGTAGGGTAATTATCGAGAGCCCCGGAGCAAGCTCACTCACCTTCGCTTGTTGATCAACGACGGCGTGACCAAAGCGGGTTGGCATGCAGCTCGCCATTTCCAGTTCAAACTCCACAGACTTCTGCGCTGGGCAGTCTGCAAAAGATGCCGATACAGACGTAATGAGCAATATGAACAAGAAGGCTTGCTTGCTAAGTCTCAATGATTTTTCTCTGGTACTCGTTTGTTCCCAGAGACCAATCAAATCGTAGTTTGGTCGCAAAGCACCAATGCTAAGGTGCGGCAACAGCCTCATCCAAAGAAAGCTGGGAAGCGTGGTGATCAAATATCAGTGACGTTTCTACATGCGCGACTTCCGGCCGTTGCGTCAGGTTATCTAAGGCAAAGTCACGCAGTGCGTCGGAGTTAGCCACTGCAACATGTAGTAAGAAGTCGTTAGCCCCCGCCACGTGAAATAGATTGATCACGTCCGAGAGACCCAACACGTGCTGGCGAAACGTGGCCACATCACGATTGGAGTGTTTTACCAACCGCACAGCAATCAAGGCTTGTAGCGGTCGTCCCACCGCACCCAAATCCAGGCTTGGGTAGTAGCCGCGAATGACGCCAGAAATCTGCATTCGGCGAATGCGTTCCAAACAGGTGGAGGGGGCCACACCCACTTTTTCCGCGATCCGCTTGTTCGTCAGACGCGCATTATTCTGTAGCTGCTGCAAAATGGCGATGTCAGTTCGATCTAGGCCCACAAAACCCACCTATACAAAATATTATTCGAACACAGACTATAGCACCGAAATTTGTTCTACATTTACTCGCAATACAAACAATGTGGTGGTGAATATGCATAAAGATACGTTGGCCCTGCACGCAGGTCGGGATGATGCTCTGGATAACTGCTGGCACGCACCACCTATTGATTTATCTACCACATATCCCATCAGCAATGCCCAACAGGCAACGGAAAGCCTGGATGCCTTTGTTGCCGGAGATGCCCAGTCGCACAACCCGGTCTATGCTCGATTGAACAATCCAACCGTCGCTCGCTTTGAACAAGCATTTGCATCCCTTGAAGGTGCGGAAGCAGCAGTGGCTTTCGCGTCTGGTATGGCCGCAATTTCTGCTCTGTTATTGGCTGCGGCACAAAGTGGAAAGCGTGTCCTTGCCACCAGACCCATCTACGGCACAACCGATCATTTGCTAAATGCCGGTCTGCTCGGCGTCACAGTACAGTGGGTAACTCCCGATACCGTGGCAGAACACATATCGGACGATGTTGCCATGGTGATGATTGAAACGCCCACCAACCCAACTTGTCAGCTTATCGATATCCAAGCCGTGGTTGATCAGGCCGGCACTGTGCCAGTCGCGGTCGATTCCACGTTTGCAACCCCTATTCTGCAGCAACCTCTGGCCCATGGAGCCCGCTATGCTGTGCACTCTGCTACGAAATTCATCGGCGGCCACGGAGACGTAATTGCGGGCGTGATAGCCTGCAGCGAAGCCGATGCGAAACTGCTGCGACAGATTCGAGTCGCAACTGGCGGCCTGTTGCATCCATTGGCGGGTTATCTGCTGCATCGTGGCCTTTCCACTCTACCCGTGCGCGTAAAGCAGGCCCAGGCAAACGCAACATCTTTAGCACAACGGCTGACCGAACATCCTCTCGTAGAAAGGGTTTATTACCCCAACAGCAACGAGACTGGTGCCAACAAGCAAATGCAGGGGCCTGGTTGCATAATTGCGTTTGAGCTTGCTGCATCGCCGGAGCAAGCACGCAAGGTCCTGGAGTGTGTCCAACTCATGACTCCCGCAGTGAGTCTGGGCTCGGTAGATACGCTTATTCAGCACCCTGCCAGCTTGACCCATAGAGTGGTGGACGATTCCGGTCGCGAAGAAGGGCACATCCGAGACAATTTACTGCGACTTTCCGTTGGCCTAGAGCACGTGGACGATCTCTGGGCCGACTTGCAACAGGCTTTTGATCGCGTCTGCACCTCATCTGTTCGAGGGGTTGCTGCCTGAGGCGTCGTATCATAGAGATGCCCTTGCTCAAAGGGCATCAAGAGTGCAAACCAGACAATCTAAATGCGTTAGGGCGTCTCTAAAGTCTCCAGACCGCAAGCAACTCGGCACTGTTTAAGCTGTTTCTCGCAATCGGCTTGGTCTGGATGCGCCTGGCTGGGATTATCAGGCCGCAATCGTTTGGACTCCCGCTCATAACAGCGATCCCGATCCAAATCAGATCCGGGATTGCGTGCGGTGCAGCGCTGAAAAACCCTGGCCAGCCGCCCGTAGCAGGCATCGTTTTCTTGACTGCATGAGTGGTCACAAAGGCGCTGATCGTTGTCGTCGTACTCTGCGTGCTCAGGTGAGCTCGCACAACCAACCAAAACCAGGCAACAAAATATCACGCGTGGATTGCATTTCATGCTGACATTTTGACATAAGTGACGTGGATAAAATTGGGGTACCATTCGCGTCATGGAAATCTTTAAAGAATTTACGATTGAGGCGGCCCACCGACTGCCAAATGTACCCGAAGGCCACAAGTGTGCGCGCTTACATGGGCACTCATTCCGCATTCGCGTGTACGTTGCCGGGCCAGTGGGCGATACCAGCGGTTGGGTCATGGATTTTGGAGACATGAAGAAGGCTTTTAAGCCCGTCTTCGAACGTCTTGACCATAACTATCTGAATGATGTGCCCGGACTGGAGAACCCCACATCGGAGAATCTCGCAAGGTATTTATGGAGAGAGCTCAAGCCGGTGTTGCCGCTGTTGAGCCAGGTCCAAGTGTTTGAGACCTGCACGTCTGGCTGTATCTATCAAGGCGAAGATTGATGCAAGATCGCAGTGCAAGTACATGGCTTAACGCCATCGCAATCGTTGCTTCGGCAGGGCTAGCAATCTGGCTGGCAATTCTGGCCGCCAGTGCGCCTCCTGTTCGACAAGCTGAAAACCTGGATTGGGTCAAACAACACGTAGCGCAAATTGCCAAAGAACCACACCCTTTGGGTTCGCAGGCAAATATCGACGCACGAGATTATGTCGCCGAGACCCTGCGAGACTTAGGCTGGAGCGTGGAGTTGCAGGACACCACGGTGGTGTACAAACACCCCACTCGCGAGACTCGCAATCCTCGCCTTGCGGATGTAAGCAACGTCCTTGCCCATCTACCCGCAACGAAAACTGGGGGAGATAAACTACTGCTGATGTCCCACTATGATTCTGTGGCGTGGGGCCCAGGCGCAGGCGACGCGGCATCCGGGGTAGCAGCGACACTGCTGGCCGCCCGCGAGCTAGCCGCTATGCAAGAGCGCGCCAATGATATCTACATACTCATTACTGATGGCGAAGAGGCGGGTCTATATGGCGCCCAGGCGTTCTTTCGTCAACACAGCCTGGCCGAATCCATCGACCTGGTCATAAACTTTGAAGCCCGTGGTGCTGGTGGGCCTGCCATGATGTTCGAAACCAGCCCTGGCAATGCGCAGTTGATTAATCTATTGGCCAACCACGGACTCGACGTGCGTGGTAATTCGTTGTCGTACGAAGTCTACCAACGGATGCCAAATGACACGGACTTGAGTATCTCCAAGGGCGAAACTGTACCCGGACTAAACTTCGCATTTATCGGAGATTTTGCGGCTTACCACCACGCCATTGACGCCCCTGAGTATCTTTCTGATCGCTCGTTGATGCACCACGCAAATCAGGCTACAGCACTGGCTACCGCGTTGGTCAACCAATCAGAACTTGGCGAGATGGCCCGCGCGGCTTCCAACCAGACCTACTTTAATATTGGTACCTGGTTGGTGCATTACCCGTCCTGGTTAATGTGGCTGCTATTTGCAGTGAGCGTTGTGCTGGGCGCTTTGGCCTTGCGCAAAATGCTGCGCGACAGCGGCAAAGTAGTTTTCACCGGACTGTTGCACTGTACCTTCACTGCAGTCTTAAGCGCGCTGGCCGCAGCTGGGATTGTGCGCGGAATTGGTACCGTGTGGCCGGATTTACCTTACCTTCAGGTGTATATGCCGGGCACCGTGCTAGGTGCCGTTGTTGCTATTGCGGTTGCTATCTATCTGGGTCTTGCTGGCAGTTCGCTGGTTGGAAAGCTACGGGTGTTTCTGATTGCCGTAGCAATACTGATTGCGATCGGCGCCTGGTTCGCGACGGGTCTGGCAATAATTAGCCTGGTTGCATTGGTCCTTGCCGGAGCTTGGTTCTACTGGCGCAAGGACAATATGACCCTGGCCCAATGGCGCTTCGGGGGGCTGGCAGTCACATTTGTGCTGACTGTGATTGTTTCTATTGCCGTCCCTTATGGAGGGTATCTCTTCAGCCTGCTACTAATTGCGTTAAGTCTGAGCGTTCTGCTCGCACCCAGAGCCCCCTGGATTGGCTGGCTAGCCCTGGCGATTCCGGCCAGCCTATGGCTGGCTCTGATCTACATGGTGCATTTGGGATTGGGCATCTATCAGCCAATAGTTGGCATTGCATCGGCGTTGCTATTTGCCATTTCCATGAGTGCCTTGCTGCCCCGCGCTCAGGCGTCCAGGGCTTTGGCTGTTGTACTCATGCTGGTAGGCATTGGATTACTCACCTGGGGCGCGATACGTCTGCATCCCACAGAGAGAACGCCATGGCGAGACGAGCTCGCTGTCATTCACACCGAACAGGGTGCCTGGTGGGCCAGCAGATGGAATGAATCAAACTGGCTATCTGAGCTGCCATGGAAAAAAGCGGACGAAGCCTGGTTGGATACGCTGGGTTTCAGAAATACCAATTGGCGCATCGCAGAATTGACCAATAATGACGACCTACCACTTCCCCGCGTCACGATAGTCAACGACACAACTGCGTCAGATAAACGCATCATTCGAATGAGCATCCTGCCGGTCGAGGACAGCCAGTACAGTCAAATCACGTTCTTCCCTGCGGATGGGTCGCCCCCCTTGGCTGACCAGATACTCGGTGCAACGGTGGATGGCAATCCCATATCAGCACCAGACAATGGCCAGGAAAGCTGGCGCGTACGCTATTCGAATGTCACCAACCCACCATTTGAACTGGATTTAACGCTGGCACAAGACGCCAATGTGAAGTGGGTCGCCTGGAGCTTGGGCTTAGGCTTGCCAGTCAGCGCACCTGAGCGTCCATATTTCACTAATGGGCGAGCGTATTCGTTTGATGGGCAAACTCTGAACAGCGTGGCGGGAACAATTCAGCCTCTACGTAATGAAGAATAATCGCTGTTTGTTCACGAGTCAGACCAGATAGTGAGCTGTTGTTTCGTAATGGAGTTTAAGGAATGCGAATTGTTTTAACTGCTCTGCTGCTGATGTTTGCAGTTGGCGCGAGCATGGCCACACCCATTCAGGTTGAAGTTGATGCCAACGCTGATGAGCCGTGGCAGATTACCTATCGAATTTCTAAACCTGTAGCCGAACTGCCCTTCTACCGACCTTCGGATTTTCGTGAGGAAACGTGGATACCGGCAGAAGGTTTCGTCTGGAAAGGCAAAACGCTGGTGCGTACGGATGGCAAACCGTTTCAGACAACCAGCATTCGCATCCCTGTCGATACCAAAAAGCGACAGGCTGATTATCAAGTTTTTCGGCGATTTACCGATGGCAGCCTGGCTATGTACACCGGTCATCTGATGGCAACACTAGCGAACGAAGAAAAGCCGCCGGCAACTTCGTTTTTGTTTAGAGGCGACAACTGGATCGTGCCGGACCAGCAACCTGGCACGGACGTCAGGTGGTTTGTGCCCCGTGGCCAGTACGGCGGTAACTATGTCTATCAGGGCGAAATCAAGCCTTTCAGCACCAACGAGGCGACCCTGTTAATTGACCCGGGCGTGCCAGGCTGGACACGTGAATTGCTCCAAAGCGCTCTACCAACCGTAATCAATGCGCTGAGCAGCACGTTTTCTGCAGAACTCGACTTTAAACCGTTTGTGCTCTACAGCTTTGTACCCCAAGAGGGTTCAGCCACCAACAGCGGTGGCGGTACGTTGAAAGACCAGGTTGAAATGTACCTGGAGGGCGACGGCTGGCACAGAGAATCTGAGCACGCCAAAACGCGACTGCTCTATCTGCTAACGCACGAACTAGTGCACCTGTGGAACGCTCAGGTGTATACCACCCCCCAGACGCCTGGAACCCAGTGGCTACATGAAGGCTCCGCCGACTTTTTTGCGTGGCACACCTTGCGGAAACTAAATCTGATCTCCGCGCAACGCTACGATCAAGAAGTTTCCAAGGCTTTTAATGCGTGCCTGCAGTATACCGATCACAAAAGCATAGCGGACGCCGTCATGTCGGATCACCAGGCGGCTTATTCTTGTGGCCATATAATGCACGTTGCGCTCAACCTGACGTCGTCCAAGGAAGATCACTCCGGAGCCGGAGCGCTATGGCGCCGGATGTTCGATATCGTGGAAGGTAACGAATACAACGTTCTCGACTGGTTTAACGCCGTTGCATCCTTACATAGCCGAAGCCTGGCCTACTTTTACTATCGCGCCGTGCACGAACAAACCAATTTTGCTGTTGGCATCAGCGCGGCACTACAAGACGGCGGCGCTACCGTTACACAGGGTTCTGACTCGTCCCCCCAGTACACGCGTATGCTTGCCAATGAGCTAATCAAACTCCTGATGCAAACGGACTGCCGCGGCGCGATGTCAATTTATCACTACGACGATTACTTCGACCTGGAAGGCCTGGATATCTGCGAGAATCTCGAGCCAGGCACCAAATACCGCACCACCGAGGTTCAAGGCATCAACATCTTTGATTCCGTTGCAGCCTGGGAGGCGGTGATGAAGCAATGCATTGATGATTCAGCGACTGTGAAGCTGGGGGATGCCGACAATCACTATCAGCTCAGCTGTCCAGACACGGTGGTTCAGCCTCCGCCTTACTGGGAAATCACAGATATTCCCGCGCAGCCGTAGAACATTCAGTTGAGCCAAAACGAGCCATTACGAGATCGCATGTTCGGATCCCGAACATGCGGCCTGTGAAACGAGCTATTCAAATAGCACGGTAAGATCAGAAGGCGTATTGACCAGCGCCTCATATTGCTTCTCTATGGAGGTTCGTTTGAGTTTAAGCGTCGGCGTGAGCATGCCATTTTCGGGAGTCCATGCTTCCCGCACGACGATCATGCGGTCGATTTTCTCGTGGTTTTCCAACTCTGCATTCACCTGGCGGCGCGTGTTTTCCAGTTCGGCCACCAGCAGGTCGCGTGATACTTCGCCAGCGGCTTCCGCCAGCTGCACCAGGGCGATGGGCTGCTTCATGCCAGAGCCTACCAGGCATACCATCTCTACGTGCGGATTACGTCCAATCCGACTTTCAATTGGCACCGGTGCAACATACTTGCCCTTTGAGGTTTTAAAGATTTCCTTGACCCTGCCTGTGATTCGAACGTACCCATCGCTCTCCACATCCCCCTGATCACCCGTTCGGAAATAGCCGTCATCAGTCATCACTTCGGCTGTTACTTCCGGGTTGCGATAGTACCCCGTCATCAGCGCTTCGGTTTTTATCTCCAGCTCGCCATTCTCCGCGACGCGCATATCGGTACCCTTAGCTACGCGACCAATTGTGCCAATACGAATTTCTTCGCCAAGCGGCAACAGCGTGCCGTAGGCAAATGTTTCGGTCATGCCCCAGCCTTCTGCGATCTCGATGCCCAGCTTACGCCACCACTCCAACAGAGTCGGTGCAATAGGCGCAGATCCACTCATGAACCAGCAGGATTTATGCAAACCCAGCCCAGTACGAATTTTCTTGCTAATCACCCCGGAAATGATCGGAATCATCAGTAGCTTTTGCAGCTTAGACTGAGGCATTTTTTCCAGTACACCCAATTGAAACCGCTTCCACAAACGTGGCACCGACCCAAACAATGTGGGCTCGCAGCGTTTCAAATCGCGGGTAAACGTCTCCAACGCCTCGACAAAGAAAATTTTAGTTCCAAAATAAACGGTCGTGGCTTCCACATAGGCGCGCTCGGTACAGTGGGCCAGCGGCAGATAAGAGAGAATCCGCTGGTCCATTCCCGCCTGGAGACCTTCTCCAATTTCCGTGCCTACAAAGTGGTAATTGGCAACCGTATGCATCGCCCCTTTAGGCGCACCCGTACTGCCAGAGGTGTAGAGAATCGTAATTAACTCGTCGGAGGCT
>CAZVYE010000072.1:0-16435 GCA_964630895.1 uncultured Gammaproteobacteria bacterium
TGCTTACTCTAATTTCGGCCTCTAGACTGCATCCCACGGTTCAAAACCGTAGACAGCAGTGGAAAAAAATCAGGAGGCCCTATCATGGCTAAGAAGAAATTAAAGCGACTATCCAAAAAGGGTAAGGCGCAAGCAAAAGAATCCAGCTCATCCTTTACCGAGACAGCCAATCAAATCTGGCTAGCCGGCCTGGGCGCTTTCGCAAAGGCTCAGGAAGAAGGCACCAAGGCTTATGAGCGCTTGGTAAACGAAGGTCAGCGGTTTTCTCGCAAGACCAAAGATTCTACGGAAGCGACGGTTAATGAAGTCAAAGGCGCAGTCGAGGGGACTGTCAGCCAGGTCCAATCTAAGGCCAATCAGTCTTGGGACAAACTAGAAAAAGTGTTTGAAGACCGCGTCGCGAAAGCGCTCGCAGCCCTTGGCGTGCCATCGGCTTCTGACATTAAATCTTTAAGCAAACGTGTAGCGGAACTGCAAGATGCCGTGGAAAGCTACAAGAAAGAGGCTGCAAAGGCCGACACCAAACCGGCCAAGGTAGTCACCCCTGCGGCGAGCGCGAAATCATCCAAGCCGAAGGCCGCCAAGAAGAAAGCGGCGAAGAAGAAAGCTACCAAAAAGACTGCTGCCAAGAAAAAAGCAACAAAAAAAGCGGCAGCAAAGAAGTCCAGCAGCAAAAAAGCCGCAAGCAAGTCATAACAGCAGCTTAAAGAGGGGTAGTTTGCACTTTTAAGAAAACGGATCGCATGCCACAACCACGCTGCTGTCGTAGGGCCCCCTCCCCTCCGATTCGTGGCATGTGAACCGGCCGGGGCCTTGCCCCGGCACCTTTACGGAGAAAGACGGTGGCAGCGCACCGTCTTTTTTTTGCCCAAATTTCCGACGAAACTATTGACCGCCAGACTCTGACTCAATTTCCACAAGAGCGTTCGGTAGTGCAAAAATCCCGTCCGGCAGCGCTTCATTAAAAGCAAATCTAACCGTCATTACCATGTTCTCTGCAAAAACGGTTTCCATCAGGAGAGGTTGGTTAGTGTCCTGACTGGCCCAAAGCGTCATATCCGTTTCTGCAATCCGCAATCGATATCCCGCTGCCCGTTGACCATCCACCAATTTGGTTTGCTCTAACAACTGAGCTTCACCTTGGAATGCCCGGATCTCATCTAACCATTGCATCGATTGTGGCGCTACGTCATCTGCTTCAGGGGGTAAAGATTGGCTAAAGTAGCGATTACCTGGCAGCAGCGTGTACATGATCGCCTGATCGCGCAACAGCAAATTCGTTACCGCGCCGCTTTCTATGCGCACATCGCCAACTTCGTTAATCCAAACTCGTGTGGTTATGTTGGTTCCGCTGCCACTGTCCATGGCCACCGTAACCTGCATCGTGTCAAAACGTTCAAACCACTGCTGAACCTTGGCAAATGCGGAGCCGGAGTCTGGCAGAAAAACCGGAAGAAAAAGTGCCAGCGCCAAAGCTGCAGCCAGGGGTAATACCCAACGCAACGCCGGTGTTGACTGAGAAGGTTTTGCTACCTCTTTTTCTGCAATCGATTGTAGAACGCGCTGGCTAGCAGCTTCAATCTGTTCAGCATCGTGCTGGGTTCTTGCAGCGACAATCATGTCGTCCAAATTGTTCTCGTTACGTTTGTTGCTCTGCTTATCCATTTGCCAGTTCTCCTGTTGTTGCATTGACGAGATCGGCGAGTCGCGACCGCACCCGATGTAGCGCCACACCAACAGCATTGGCGTTACTCCCGGTAATCTCGGCGATCTCTTCCAGACCCAAATCCGCCAGATAGTGCATAGCGAACAACTCACCGTCCCGATTGGAAAGGCGCGTAATGGCTCTTCTCAGCCGATCAGCCTGCTGTGCCTGTGTGGCATTACGCTCCGGGTTGTTGTCCGATACCAGCGCCACATTCGTCTGAAAGTCTTTGCGCTGCCGAATACCATCCAACGCGCGATTTGTTGCCATCATTTTCAGATAGGCAGGCCAGTTTTCGACCACATTCGGTGGTTTCTTGAGCAGCTTTTCTGCCAGATCCTGGGCCACTTCTTCTGCGTCATGCATGGAACCCAGTATGCGCACCGCCGTTTGAACGACCAAGCCCATGTGCGCTTGCAATTGATCCAGCGCTTGATCCGCTTTGGGGCTCGAGCTTCGGACGTTGAACCGCCGGTTCTTGTGTCTTGTTGAGAAAATTGTTGCCTCTCCAAATGCTGTTGTCATAGATGATTCTCGCTATGAAATCACCCAACAGGACGTATCAAAAACCAACTTCTTACAGAAGAATCGAAAAAATATTTGTTGCCGCGTAGATTCTTTCATAACACACGCACAGTTATAGTCCCCATCCATTCAATAGAGGGCCAAACGCGCAATGGTTGATGCAAGTAACAGTTTCGGTAGACGCTGGTTATGTCAAAAGCTGAACCGAACCTTCCGGATCGGCCTGGTGCTACTGGCTGGCATAACCAGTAGTGTAAACGCGCAAAATGGCTCTGAAGCCAGTTCGTCCGGCGATTACTTCATCATTGACCGCTCTGAGTATACCGGTGATGAATCACTAGCTCTGCAACTGAGCACGCCGCAATCGGCCATCGAATTTTTCTTACAAGCAGCTAACACCGGGAATATCCAAGCAGCATCTGCGCTGGTCAATCGATCCCTTATCGACCAGCGTTCTACGCCACCAAATACGCAAGAGTTGGTGCAAATTCTGGATTATCTGTTGAGTCGAGAGCTTGGCATTGATTGGGAAGCACTGCCAGATCGAGCTGACGGCCTTTCTCAGGTGCCTTCCTCGCCGCAGGACCCCATGGTAGGAAAAACGCGAAAAAGCATCACCGTCGGGTCACTCAGCATCGATGGCAAAGACTATGCGATCCGGCTCCAGCGTGTAAAACCCGGAGACTTGGAGCCGCTGTGGATGTTCTCTCCGAGAACGGCAGTCAATGCGTTGCCGCTATACGAACAATTTGGACCAGGAAAAATCGACAGAATCATGCCTGACTGGGCCAAACAGCAAGTGTTCGGACTGACCCCACTTTGGGCGTGGGTTGCGCTGGCATTGATGATTGTGCTGGCGCTAATCCTGGGCCTGTGGATCAAACGCCTTGTCACTCGATTTATCAAAGACTTAGACGGCGGCTGGACAATAGATCTGGCAAAAAACACTGCCGGTCCCGCTGCCCTGCTGGGTGCCACGGTATTTGTCTACATACTCTCTACGGTCACCCTTTCCATGCCACGGATCGTGGGCACCTCATTGCTGATTGTACTGATCCTTGCACTAACCTGGACTGGCATGCGGGTTATCAGCACGTTCGTGGACTACATCGCCAACCAACATATGGAAGATGTATCGGACCTGGCTGGCGATGATACCGCTGAGGATCAGCGCATGCTGACCATCTTAAGTGTCGGCCGGCGCATAGCGCTGTTTATCATGGTCGTGATTGCGTTTGGGATCATCATTGCGCAGTTTCAATCGCTGCAGCTATTGGGTCTTTCGCTAATGGCTTCAGCGGGTGTCGCAACGGTCATTTTGGGTATTGCCGCCCAACCCGTACTGGGCCACATTATCGCCAGCTTGCAAATCGCCATCAGCCAGCCGGTTTGTATTGGAGATTCGGTAGTCTACAGCGGCGAATGGGGCTATGTGGAAGACATTACATATACTTATGTCTTGATTCGAACCTGGGACAAACGTCGGCTGGTGGTTCCTTTACGCCATCTTATTACGCATCCATTTGAAAACTGGACCATCCGGGATGCTCATCTGATAAAGCCAATCAAACTGTATGCTGACTATCGCGTTGACGTTCAGGCCGTGCGGGACTACTTCGACGAAATCTTGCGCGAAGACGAAGACTGGGACGAGACTGGCGACCCTGTTCTGCAGGTGACTAAATTAACCGACGAAACCGTTGAATTAAGGGCTTTATGCAGCGCAGCCGATGCATCAACTGCCTGGAGTCTACATTGTAGATTACGTGAGAAAATGCTGGAATTTTTGCGCCAGGGCGATGGTTCGGGCGATGGGGCATCTTGGCTACCTCGCACCCGCGTTGAGATGCCAGAACAGTCTCTATCGGACCAACTATCTCCGCAACCGGCACGGCGGTAGCAGAAATGTCCTAAAAACCTTGGCTTATCTTATCCTACTGGTGTATTATGATCGGCTGATTCGCACATGATTAATTACGGAGCGACCCGATGAAAGTCCTGTCTTCACTAAAATCTGCGAAAACCCGTCATCGCGATTGCAAAGTCGTGCGTCGCCGTGGCAAGGTTTTTGTAATTTGTAAGAGCAACCCGCGTTTTAAGGCGCGTCAGCGCTAAGAACTGAGGCGCGTCAGCGCCGAGAGGTTGTAACAGAAAACCTTGAAGAAGCCCGCAATAGCGGGCTTTTTTGTGTCTGGTGCTTTTGTTACTGGTCCGCACTATAGCCAGCGAGGACTGTCGGAATAGACGGGCGAACTCAAAGAGCCTGATCAACGTGTCACAAAGCCATTTAGTGGCTTTAACGACCAGACATCGTTTGCGGGAATATACCGAGGTTCTGGTCGGCAGCGTAATGCGGGAATACATTTGCCAGATCGAGCCCTGGACGCGAATACTTTAAGTATTCCGACAGCACAGCACGATAATCGGTACTTACTTCCAGGTCTCCTTCATTCAGGTCATTCGGACCCAAGCCTGGCCAATTTGCATACACATTGCCGCCGGCGACATCGTTCCCTAGCGCGAGCATGAACGAGCCATGGCCGTGATCCGTTCCACCAGCGGCATTTTGCGTAGCGCGCCGACCGAACTCCGTCATCACAATGACCGACACCTTTCGATCTGCGTCTTTGACATCTTCCCAGAACGCAGCCAATCCTGCAGCAAATTGACCGGCTACACTGTTAAAATCATTGGCCTGATCCACATGATGGTCCCAACTGCCAATATCCAAGCAGACAAACTCCGCGGCAAGTCCCGCATTGATTATGGCCGCCGTCTCGGCGAGTTGCATCCCAAAAGGCGATGCAGGGTAGCCATTATCGGACTCAGACGGATCAAAGAAATTTATTCCGTTAATCTGCTCCACGGCCGCAAATAAATCTGCCACAGGAGCACCTAATTGCGCATCCAGACCATACTGTGCTTGAAGGGTAGCAGCCACAAAGGGCCGAGCACTCTCGGGGACGCTCAAGTCAAACCCATCCAAGCTGGGTGCGCTAAATACCGGAGCCGCCCCGTTTAACGACAGCTGCAAATTGGTTCCCAGTCCGATGCCCCGCAACGCCGGATCTAAACCAGACTCCGATGCAGTTTCTTGCAACAGTCGGTTTATCCAACCATCAAACACGGGCTGCCCGGGGTCTCGACCCGTCTCCATATTGTCTTGCGCATCAAAGTGGGAACGTGTGTTGGCTATGGAGCCAGCGGCGTGCACTATGGCCAGGTCTCCATCTACAAACGCACTATGTAACGCCCCCAGAGCCGGGTGCAAGCCAAAGAACCCATCCAAATCCAATGCGCCTTCGTTTTGGCCGGGGGGTGCCACCGACAGTGTTGAGCGCAAACTGGCATAGCGCGGATCGCCAAACGGCGGAATCGCATATAGTCCATCTGCTCCGCCCCGCAAAAATACGCTAACCAAGGTATGGTCAGTGGACTGACCTGCTTGTGCAAAAACCATACGGGGCAGCACCAGTGGTAGTGACGCCGCACCACTTAATTGCATAAACGTTCTTCTTGAAATTCCCATAATTCTTCTCCTACCGATATTGAGCCAAAGGACCAGCGAGTAAGGTGGCCAATCCAAATCGAGCGCGATCGAATCGCCGACCTCTGGGCAGAGGCTCGGTAGTAGGATCGTCTTGGGCAATCAAGTTGACCAATTGGTCGAACTGCTCAGACGTAGCCTGAGGCAAATAGGTAAATTCCAACAACTTTTGCGCAATCTCTGCGGGTGTTTTGAGCCCAGCTAAAAGCGCTTCCAAGTCAACCAGGGCCGAGCCGTCGCGACTGGCATAAGCCAGCGTGTAGGCGTAATTAAAGCGATCCAACAACCCGCCGTGATTGATCCAACTGCTAGCGGTATCCGGATAGCCAGATGGTGCCGGATAGAAGAACGGCAATTGGCCAGCGCTCTGCAACTGTTGTGCGATCAGCTCTAACGCACGTTCCGGGACTTCATCAAACATCGCCCGCGGAATGCTCATGTAATATTCCGCGGGGCGTTTGAACTTATTGTGCTTTGCCGCAGCGAATGCCGAGCTGGCAAAGATTGTTCTCAGCATCGCTTTGACATCTCCCGCCGACTCCAAATAGGTGTCAGCAACTGCCTGGACAACCGCGTCATCTGGCGCATCTGCGATAAAGCGACGGCATAGTTTTTCTGCGATCCTACTGGCTGTTGCAGGATGCTGCGCGAGTAAGTCCAGCACCTGCTCACCGTCGCGAAAACCCTGCCGGTTCTTGATGCGCTCACCCAACACGGTCTTTTCCGCGTAGTCATGCAAATCAGGATTGAAATCAAACAGATCGTCTGCGTCCAACGAGAGCGTCCAGCCAGTAAAACAGAGTGCTACCGCTTTCACATCCTCCTCTGTATAGCCACCATCGACACCCAATGTGTGTAGCTCCATGAGCTCGCGGGCGTAATTCTCGTTTGGGCCAAACCGACTGTTCTGGAAGTTGTCTAAATACACCAGCATGGCAGGGGAACGCGCGTCAGCATGCAGCAACGTCGCAAAGTCGGTCATGGCGTTGGGCCGTATCGTGACCCGGTCCTCGATTGTTTTAACGAAGCGCACAAAGTCATCGAGCAAGAACACGCTAAAATGATTACTCCAAAACTCATTCATCACTTCGAATAACTGACGCGGACTGGTCAATTGTCGGACTAAGGTAGCGACCAAAATCTCTAATGCAGGATTGAATTCCGGTTCCTGCATTCGCGCCAGCTCGAGTAATTCACTACCGGTAAAACTCAAAGTGGGTAGCGCGTCCTGTAAAGCCTGATCCAATCCAAAATCGTCGATCAATTCATGCTCCAGCTGCCATTCCAGATAGCCATCCAGACCACGCTGCTCCAATTCGGAGACCAAATAGGCATTCGTGCCAAAACTGGTTTTGCTGAGTGTGGCAAGATCCCCAGAGAGTGCCTTCGCTTTACTACGCGTCGATGAACCCGGCAACGATGCGGCTCGCTGCGCATCTAAAACTGGTTTTATGTGCTTGTACACGCGCTGCAGAACCGCCTTTCTCTGGTGCTTCTGAAAATGCGCAGCTTGGACCTGAGCTTTGCGTTTGAACGATCTTCCAAACGCGGATTGGGCAACGGAAACGGCCATAGACTTCCCTCCTTCGTTTAGTGCTACAACGCGTCAACCAGGTTTTGGTTGACGTGGATCAGGACCATGGCAGAGCTTGCGACCAATAATATCCTGTTGCAGACGGCACAATTTGCAGGGCCACTACGCGCACTCCTCCCTGCTGAGCTTTATCTAGCGCGGCCGCGTAGGCTGGATCAATGTGGTCCGCTACCGTTACCGCATTGACATCGTCTCTTTGAACCAGGAAGCACAAGGTGGCCCTGGCGCCCTGCTGCACCAATTCGGCCAAACATCCAACATGACGCGTAGCCCGCGCGCTGACCGCATCTGGGAAGAATGCGGTCTGACCATCGGCCGAAGCGGTGACGCTTTTGATCTCCACATAGTGATTTTCGCCCAACAAATAATCGATCCGATGCGAGTCCACTTTTACCTCACTACGCCACCCGCCGCGCGCAGCAGAGTCAAATGCCAATCCGCCATCTAGAATCGCTGCAAAAAGCGCGTTGGCTCGGCCAGTATGCACCCCTACTCTGGCCCCCAGTTCATCCTCCACAATTTCCAGCGTCCACCTGGTCTTTCGAGCTGGATTGGACGCGGGACTGAGCCATACTCGGCTTCCCGGACGTTTGCAGCCGTACATTGCCCCGGTGTTTGCACAGTGCACTGTCTCTTCGCGCCCATCCGGCCATCGCACATCCGCTAAAAAACGCTTGTAGCGCCGCAGCAAAACAGCCTCCGAAAGCGGCGGAGAAAATGGTATCAAGACGTCACCCATGTGGGATGCTCGCTTTGGAAGCATTAAAATCGTCGAAAACGAGACAGAAATCACACCGAAGCCACTGAAAATTGGTTGAAATTGCGCTACTCTCTAATTTGAGGAGAAGGAAGAAGGCCATGAAAAATCAAAGTTTGATTGTTGCCGGTTTTGGTCTTGTACTGAGCACCAGCTCTATTATTGCCCAGGAAGCTACGACCGAAACGGAGATCGTACGCGACGACGTGCTGCTAATCGAGCACGTTGAAGACACAGATCACGTTAACACCCCCGCTCACGGAGCCACCATGACCCAGGTTCGCACGCAGTTTGGCGAACCCGCCCAATCACTTTCCGCGGTGGGCGAACCCCCGATCACCAGATGGGTTTATGATGGATTCACGGTGTATTTCGAACACGATAAAGTCATTCATGCGGTTGTTGATCGAAAGGTCGCACAGAATTAAATTCATCACAGCGGGTTCTACCAGAGCCCGCTTTCCACATCGCACCAGGCGAGTCCGAAACATCACATGAAGCGTTATGTAGTCGAACCTGAATGGGTGAAACAGGCTGGCATCTTATTAGTTTGGCCCCATGAAAAGTCCGATTGGTCGGCCAACATGGCGGCAGCGGTCACATGCTACATCGATCTAATCGCCGCCATCGCGAAATTTGAGTCCGTACACATCATCGTTCCTCAGGCAGACCTGGCCAAGAAAGTGTGCACCATGGTGGGGGAAACGCGCTACCCGCTGGTCTTCCACAGCGTTCCCACAAACGACACCTGGGTAAGGGACTCCGGACCAATCAGCGCAGACTTCCGTGGCCAAGGCGGCTGGCTTGATTTTCGATTTGATGCCTGGGGTGGGAAATTTGCCGCTGACGAGGACGATTTGCTGGTTTCCAGAATGGTAAATCTGGACCACTTCTCACATATCAGCGTAATCAATTTCGACTGGGTACTGGAAGGTGGCAGCATCGAAGTGGATGGCCAGGGAACGGTCATGACGACGCGACAATGTCTAACAAACCGTAACCCAGATCTTGGTATAGACGGGTGGACTGAGCGCTTACAGGACGCCCTGGGAGTAGATCGGGTATTGTGGGTCAATTACGGCCACATTGCGGGCGACGATACCGACGGGCACATCGACACGATCGCTCGATTCGCAAACCCCCATACCATCGTTTATCAAGGCTGCAGCGACGACAGCGATATTCACTTTGCCGACCTGGCAAAAATGTCAGAGCAACTACGCTCTTTCAGCCAGCCTGATGGCCGTTCATACAATCTGATTGAGCTTCCCTTACCTGCAGCTATTTTCAATACCGAAGGCGAGCGGTTGCCGGCAACATACGCAAACTTCCTGATCGGAAATGGGGCGGTATTTATGCCGACTTACGACGATCCTGCGGATGCCAAGGCCGCCGACCAGCTTGCTTTGGCGTTTCCCGACCGCAAAATCATACCGGTAGACTGCAGGGCTTTGATCGAGCAAGGCGGCAGCTTACACTGCGCCACAATGCAGCTTCCGGAGAGCCTGTTTGACTAACCAAACCCACAACAATTTGCTCAGAATTGCCTTGGTCCAGCACAGCAACAAGGGATCTCGGGAAAACAACCTCGACTATATTGTTGGGCAGCTCCAAACCGCTGCCGAGCAAGGGGCAAAGCTTGCCGTGCTTCAAGAGCTGCATAACGGGCCCTACTTTTGCCAGTCCGAAGATCCGGAAGTCTTTGCGGCTGCAGAGCAGATTGACGGTCCCACATTCAAACGATTGTCCAAGACTGCCCAGGATTGTGGCTTGGTCATTGTGGCATCCATATTCGAGGACCGTGCCCCAGGGCTGGCTCATAACACCGCCATAGTGATTGAATCAGACGGTTCGCTCGCAGGTGTCTATCGCAAGATGCATATCCCAGAGGATCCCGGTTACCACGAAAAGTTTTACTTCACGCCCGGTGACCTCGGGTTTGAACCTGTGAACACCAGCGTTGGCAGACTGGGCGTTCTCGTCTGTTGGGATCAGTGGTACCCAGAAGCTGCACGCTTAATGACTCTGGCCGGTGCCGAGATCTTGATTTATCCCACTGCGATCGGCTGGGATCCGAATGATGATGAGGCGGAGCAAAAACGCCAACAAGACGCGTGGCAGATTGTGCAGCGCGGTCATGCTGTAGCAAATGGCCTTCCGGTTGCCGCCTGCAATCGGGTGGGTTTCGAATCTGATCCCACCGGGAACTATGCGGGACAAAATTTTTGGGGGAATAGTTTCGTTTCGGGACCTCAGGGTGAGTTGCTGGCCCAGGCGGGTGATTCCGAAGAACTGATTATTTGTGACATTGATCGCGATCGCATTCGCAAAGTCCGCAGGATCTGGCCATTCTTGCGCGATCGACGCATTGACGCGTATAGCGACATTTCCCAGCGCTTTTTACGCTAAAATTTTGCCTTAAACTGGTGCGATCTGGCACCGTCGATCCTTTCCCAATTGCGCTGATACATAAGGGCGATGCACGTTTGCGTCGAAACTGGTAATCTGCGCCGTTTGCTTTAACAATCGAAGGACTATGGAAGCCGCGCGCCCCACCCCAATGCAACACGAAAAAGAGCCCGTTTCCGTCTTAGAGCGGGACGGCGTCACGTACACAATTTTGGGTACGGCACACGTTTCCCGGACATCCGCCGAAGCGGTTGAGGCATATTTACAAGACCACGATTTTGACTGCGTCGCGGTAGAGCTTTGCCCTTCCCGCCACCAGGCCATGACCGATCGAAATGCCTGGCGCAAACTGGACTTGTTTCAAATAGTAAGGCAGCGCAAAGCCGGAATGGTGGCTGCAAACCTGGTACTGGGCGCTTATCAGCGGCGCATTGCCGAACAATTCGGCATAGAACCCGGTGCAGAAATGAAAGCTGCCATCGAGCGTGCCAAAGCACACGACTCTCCGGTGGCGCTCATTGACAGAGACGTCGGCATCACGCTCAAACGGGTGTTCCGATCCGTCGGCTTTTTTCAGAAATTGACCATACTATCCGGTCTGCTTCTAAGCCTTGTAACCAAGGAAGAGATTACCGAAGAAGAGATTGAAAAGCTCAAAGAAGGCGACATGCTGGAAAGCACATTTTCCGAGTTTGCCGCGCAGTCAGAGTCGCTGTATCACGGGCTGATCGCCGAGCGAGACGAATATATGGCCGCACGCCTGCGAGAAGAAGCAGCAGAGCATGGCTACAAAAATGTATTTGTCGTAATTGGCGCAGGTCATCTCAAGGGCCTCGCGCAGCATTTACAGGACGATACGGAACCCCCGCAGCAAATGCGCGAACGGCTAACCACCATTCCGCCAGCCGGATGGTTTGCCAAATCCCTCCCCTGGCTCATTACCACAGCGGTATTAAGCGGATTTGCCTATGGCTTTTCTCAAAGCCCCGAAATGGGCTGGGCAGTGGTAGCCACCTGGGTTTTGACCAACGGCGTTTTGGCCGCCTTAGGAGCGCTGATTGCAAGAGCCCACCCATTGACGATCTTAAGTGCATTTATTGCCGCCCCCGTAACATCGCTTAATCCGCTGGTGGCGGCAGGCATGGTAACGGGATCTCTGGAAGCTACGCTGCGCAAGCCAACGGTAGATGACTTTGAAGCACTGCGTGAAGACGTCACAACGGCTAAAGGCTGGTGGCGCAACCGGGTTTCCCGTGTTTTGCTGGTATTCGTGCTCTCTAACCTGGGTTCATCCCTGGGAACATGGATCGCTGGTTACCAGATTGTGGATAAGCTGTTTTAGTAGTATTCCAGGATGATTACTCCCCTGACTATAGGCCCCTACACCTTCGACAATGCATTGGTGGTCGCGCCCATGGCCGGAGTGACCGACCGTCCGTTTCGTCAGCTATGCAGAAGCCTGGGTGCGGGACTGGCCCCGTCGGAAATGCTGACTTCCGACATGAGCCTGTGGCACACCAAGAAGTCACAACTGCGCATGAATCATGAGGGTGAACCTGGTCCTATAAGCGTACAAATCGCTGGCGCCATACCTGAGCAACTCGCATCTGCTGCCCGCGTCAATGTCGAAAAAGGCGCGCAGCTGATCGATATCAACATGGGCTGTCCTGCCAAAAAAGTTTGCAATGTGCTGGCCGGATCCGCCTTGCTGTCAGATATACCACTTGTTCGAACGCTGCTCGCAGCTGTGGTCGCAGCTGTCGACGTTCCGGTAACGTTAAAGTTTAGAACGGGCCCCTCGCCAGATCAGATCAATGCGCCGTTAGTGGCAAAAATTGCTGAAGATGCCGGCATTGCCGCCTTGGCTATTCACGGTCGCACCCGAACTCAGAAATACAAAGGGCATGCCGAGTACGACACCATTGCTCAGATTTGCCAATCATCCGCCATTCCAGTGATTGCTAACGGCGATATCGACACGCCAGAAAAGGCCAGGCAGGTGCTGGACTACACCCAGGCAGACGGCCTGATGATTGGGCGAGCAGCACAAGGAAACCCTTGGATTTTCAGAGAGATAGAGCACTTTATTAACACCGGATCGAGACTAAGTTCACCTACCCAAGCTGAACGTCAAAGCACTATGACTTCGCATCTACGCGCGCTGCATCAATTCTACGGTGAGCACCAAGGCGTACGGATTGCACGTAAGCACATTGGTTGGTATCTGAGCGAGCAGCCCCAGGGCGAGCAATGGCGCAAGCTGTTGGTAAGGGCACAATCGGCCAATCACCAACACGAGCTGCTGGAACAATATTTTGCCGGTGAGCCTCTACCGGTTTCCGTCGATCCGACCCCAAATCGTCAAGCCGCCTGATTTCCACTAGTTTTATCTAAAGACTGCTATGGGTTTCTTAGCCTATTGCCGCTAAAATGCGCGCTCACCTGTCGCGACCCCGATACGCGGGTCTGCTTTCAATTGTCAAATTACTGGAGTTGTGGGATGTCAGCACTCAAACGCGTCTTTTTTAAACCGAAATGGCAGCATAAAGATGCCGCCACACGTGCGCGCGCCGTAGAAATTTTGGATGACCCGGAGCTGGTCGCTGCCCTCCCCGAAATGGTCAAGAATGACAAGTCGCCTGAGGTGCGCCTCGAAGCGCTGAAACGTATCAACGATTTCGAGGCAATTTGGGACCGATTTAACCACGATGAGAATTCTGCAGTACGCGATCATGCACATACCCAACTTCGCGCCATGCTGCTTGAGCAACACCCACATCAGCCGAGCGAACTGCAGCTCACCCAGGCTTTTGAAAAACTGGACGAAACCGAGCTCAACCGGGCTGTGGTGCGTCGCTCCAGTTCAACCCAGCTGCGAAAGATGGCACTAAAACGCATTGCGCAGCCCGGCGTACTCAGCGAAGTAGCTCTGACAGATCAAGAACCGGAGATAAGGGCGGCTGCCGTTAGAAAAATTGATCAGCAGTCCACACTGGAACGTATTGCCAAACAAGCCCGGAAGAGTGACAAGAAGTTATACCACTTGATCCAGGAAAGGCTGCAGGCGCAGGGTGGTGACGATGCCAGCCAGGCGAAAAGTGAAGAGACAGCCAGACAATTGTGCGGCGAGATGGAAACGCTGGCTAAGGGCGGCTCGACCAAAGCGGCAAAACAAACAGAATTTGATCGACTAAAACAGGCATTCCAGACGCTGGCGCAAGAAAGAGACATTGACGCCGCACTGGTCACCCGCTTTAACGGTGCCAGTAAGGTGGTTGAGCTTTCGCTGTCACCGGCCAGCACAAAGCGGGAAAACCCTGAAACGTTAAAAGCCAAGGCGTTTGTTGAACGCGAATTTGAGCTACCCAGTGACGAACCCGAGTCCGCGCTGCGCAGGCTGGAAAAGTGGCTGCACGAAGCACAACAGATGGCTGCGCCCGGCGATGTACTCAGCGCCAGCGTCGCTGCCGACCTGGATCGACTAATCCGTCGCTTCGAGGACCAAAGAGGCGAAATTGTGCAGCACTTGCCGGCCGCCTCTGCCCTGAGCCGACTGAGTCGGCAACTGGAAAAAATGCGGGTGGGCAGAACATCCGCCGCTACCCTGGAAAAGCTGGTCAAAGAGTTTGACAGTACGTTTGACAAGCTCGCCACGCCGACCCCAAATGATGAACGCTTAAAGCGCCACTTCCTGGACAAAGCAGACCATCTTGCACGGGATATCACCGCCCATGAGTCCCGTCAGTCAGGTGCACTAGATCGACTGGATGCGGATATGGATGTGCTGGAAAAGGCCATCGAAGACCAGGACCTGCCTGCGGCAGTAAAAGCAAAGCAGCAGGTTCTGGACGATCTGAAGATTATTGGCAAACATCCAAAAACCAACGCCACCGAATTTACCAGTCGGCTATACGCAGCACGAGGTCAGCTAGGCGAAATTCGAGACTGGCAGCATTGGGCCAACAACGAGATTCGAAAACGGCTGTGTGAACAAGCTGAGGCGCTACCCAGTTCGGGTTTACATCCCGACGCAGTCGGCAGCAAGGTCAAAGAGTTGCGTAACCGATGGAAAGAGCTGGACAAATCGGAACGATTGCCCGGTGATCGTCCCAATCGAATACCCAATCCAGCCATGTACCGCAGGTTTTCAGACGCGCTTAACGAGGCTTTCGAGCAAGCAAAACCGTTTTTTGAAAAACGTGCAGAACTGCGCGGTGAAGTAGCTCAGGAACTAGAATCGCTAGTTGAAAGAGCGGAATCTATGGCGGCGGAGAAATCCTCCGAAGAATACAAAAAAATGGAACATTTGGTGCGCGATTGCCGACGCTCACTGCGAAAAGTACAGGAACTCCCGCCTAAAGAACGCGGCAAGATGGCCAGCAAACTGCGCGCAGCCGCCGACAAGCTAGATGCACGCCTGGAAGACCAGTACAAACTGGTTGAGGCGCGCAAGGAGCGTCTCATAGAAGAAGTTGAGCGCCTGACCGAAGAACCAGATCAGGAAAAGGCCATTGAGGGCGCGAAGTCTGCACAACGCAAATGGAAAGATGCAGGCAGCACGCGCCGCAATCGCGAGCAAAAGCTCTGGAAGCGATTCCGAGCTGCATCCGACGCGATATTCAATCGCCTCAGTGAAGCCCGTGAAGCAGAACGTGCAGAAGCAAAAGCGGGTCAGGAACAGATGGAAAAGATGGTCACCGAGCTGGAGTCCCTGCGCCCGGTATCTTTGGATGAAGTTCCTGAGGTCATCGCGCGCATGCACAAAATCGAAGGTGAGTGGCAACTGCTAGGCGCCAACAATCGCAAACTGGAGGCTCGCTTTCAGGCGGCTATGGGAGCTATTGAAGAGCATCGACTCAACCTGGAAAACCAGGCGTTTGTGCAACAGCGCGAAGATCGGTGGTCGGCTCATTTGTTGGCACGGCAACTGGAGCATGCGGCGATTGCGTCAAATAACAGCGAAGCAGAGAAGCTTTCGCAACAGTGGAATGATTTGCCCTCAGAGTCTCGCTCCCAACAAGTTACCCATCGGGTCGAGCAGGCCCTGGCTGCATTGGAATCAGAAAAGTGCTTGGAAATTGACGACACCATGCTGACCAAAGCGGGCTTACTGGCGGTTCAAGCAGAATATCTGGCTGGGGCGGAGTCACCCGAAGACGCAAAACAGGTGCGCATGGATTACCAGGTGCAGCGTTTAGCGGATCGCATGAGTGGCGACCTCAATACGTCCCTGCAAGATGAGGTTTCCGAGTTAGAACATCAGTGGTACGAAACTGCACCGCTGCCTCAAGATGATGCCAGAATCCTGGACGACCGGTTCTGGCAGGCCTTAAGCGCTATCAGCTTGGGATAATCGTTCAGACTTAATGAAACAATGCCGGGCCTCGTCCTGAGGCCCGGCATTAAGAATTTTCAATCTATCTTACGCTTCCTGCTCATGCCTCTGGTGACGGTGAGGGTCGATTGAGAAACTTGATCTTATTGACCTTATACCGCGCTTGCCGTACCCGGTCCTTGACCCAGCTTCCAGCATCATCCACCGTCGCATAAATAGTCGGCAGCACGCACAGGCTGACTACGGTTGAAAAGACCAGGCCACCTACAATGGCGCGGGCCATGGGAAAGTAAGGGGGGCCGTCACCACCAAGCTGGGTGGTACCAATGCAAAGCGGCAGCAAACCAAGCACCGTAGTGCCGACAGTCATCAAAATAGGACGTAGCCTGTCGCGGCCTCCCTGAACAATTGCGTCGGTACGCCGCATCCCGCTGCGCCGCAGCTGATTGATGTGGTCTACAAGCACAATCCCGTTGTTAACCACGACTCCTATGAGAATGAGTATTCCAATAAAGGCCATGATGGAAAACGTCGTGCCGGTAAATAAGAAGAACCAGAATACG
>CAZVYE010000073.1:0-16429 GCA_964630895.1 uncultured Gammaproteobacteria bacterium
TTGTTTGAACGCGGCGTGTGCTTTGTGCAAAACAAAGACGGAATGCAAGAACAGCGTCGCATCGCTGGCACAATCTGGGGCCAGCAAGGTAGCGAACAGTGGAGTCAATCAAGCAGGGCGGTGGACTTCTACGACATCAAAGGTGATGTTGAGGCGCTTATTGGCGAGACCGCGGATGCGGACGCATTCTCGTTTGCTAAAAGCGATCGTAAGTATTTACATCCTGGACAAAGCGCGGATGTATTGCGCAACGGGGAAGTCATTGGCTGGGTCGGTGCCTTGCACCCCGCCTGGTTACGTGCTGCAGACGTAAAAGGTCCGGTTTTTGGGTTTGAAATCGGTCTAAATCAGCTGGAAGTGGCAAAATTGCCAAATTACAAGCCACTATCAAAATTCCCGTCAGTAAGGCAAGATATCGCAATTATCGTCCCAGAAACCGTTACATGGGGTGAAATTCGACAAAGAATCGCAGAAACTTGTCCTAACTTATTGACAGAGCTAGTGGTTTTTGACGAATATAGGGGAGAGGGCTTGGGCGAGGGGATGAAAAGCCTCGCGATCGGACTGACCTTGCAGCATCCAGAGCGAACGCTAAACGATGCAGAGGTGGCCGATTTACGCCAGGCCGTGGTTGCTGATCTGAGCAAATCTTTCAACGCAACTTTGCGAGGTTAGAAATGGCGCTGACCAAAGCGGATATGGCTGAGAAGCTGTTTGAGGAAGTGGGGCTGAACAAGCGTGAGGCGAAGGAATTCGTCGATGCGTTTTTCGAAACCATACGCGGCTCTCTTGAGAGTGGCGAGATGGTGAAGTTATCTGGCTTTGGTAACTTTGATCTGCGCGATAAGAACGAACGCCCTGGTCGAAATCCTAAGACCGGTGAAGAAATTCCCATCTCGGCTCGACGTGTAGTCACGTTTCGACCGGGCCAAAAATTGCGAGCAAGAGTAGAAGCTTATGCTGGATCCGGGCAGTAACAACGAACTGCCGGCCATTCCGGCCAAACGATACTTCACGATTGGAGAGGTTAGTGAACTCTGCAGCGTAAAGCCGCACGTGCTGAGGTATTGGGAGCAGGAATTTCCAGCATTAAAGCCAGTTAAGCGCCGTGGCAACCGACGTTACTATCAACGGCATGACGTCATCATGATTCGGCAAATTCGCAGCCTGCTGTATGAGCAGGGCTTCACCATTACAGGTGCGAGGCAGCGCTTGGAAGGGGAGCAAGCGAAAAGTGATGTCAGTCGTAGCCACCAAATTGTGCGGCAAATGCTCACAGAGCTAGAAGAAGTGTTGCAAATTCTCAAGCGCTGATAAGGCGCTTTCACGAAAAATCCTTTGTATCTGCGAAGCCGGTTGGGTAGAATCTGCGGCCCGCAGATGCATGTCTGTAGGTTCATTTAGAAAAAATCGTGTCGGAGCGTAGCGCAGCCTGGTAGCGCACCACAATGGGGTTGTGGGGGTCGGGAGTTCGAATCTCCCCGCTCCGACCAATTTTTATCTTCTTGTACGCAGCACTTTTCCTTGTCGCACACACGGTATGACCCCCACAGTGGGTTGTGCGGGTCGGGAGTCGAGCCGAGGCAGGGCCGAGACAACGCGGACCGCGCCTGCGCGGAAGCGGCCCCTTGAGGGTGAGGAGCGAGCAGTGCCGAATAATCTTCCCGCTCCGGTCAATTTTCCTTTCTCAGGCGATTTTGCTAGTTTTTTTGTCTTATAGCGACAGTCTTGCTGCGCTAAACACCACGTTCCTTGGGGTGTCCGCCAAATTGATCAAATTTTGTGTTGTGAATTTGCGTCAAGTCGATAACTACCAGCCTAGATATAGGTTAAGGTTAGCTTCTGGCTATGGTAGAGGATTCCAGTATTACAGCCACTTGCAAACATCTTGGCTGGTTACTACCACCACTGCTGTTCCAATCCGACGGCGGGCATGGGTCAATGCGCCAGCAATCTTTACGTTCTGTTTTAATCTGGCCCGTCCTTTTTGCCATCATTAGCACTCTAGCTTTGCCTGTGGCTGCGCAACCACTGCGCTTTGAGAGCATTGGCATCGAAGACGGGCTGCCACAGCTTTCAGTCACTTGCATGGCCCAGGATGACCAAGGATTTTTGTGGGTTGGCACACAGTCTGGTTTGGCTCGGTTCGACGGTTACGAGTTTAAGGTTTTCAGAAGCAGACGTTCTCGCGACAATTGGCTGACGGACAGCTATATCGAAGACCTGGAAGTTGGCCCGGATGGTGCTCTTTGGATCGCTACAGCTACCCGCGGCATCAACCACTATGACCCAGTTGACGGTCAGTTTTCTGCGTATGTTGCTCAAGACGAGAGTGCATCAGGACTCGCAGGCAATCGGATTGTTGCCTTGGATTTTGATCAAGCCAATGGCTTATATGGTGCAACTCGCGGAGCCGGGCTATCTCGAATTGACGTTTTAACCGGGGAAGTTCGTTCCTGGCAGGAAGCGGACGATGCCGTCGGAGGCTTGCCCGACAATAATCTGAGGGATGTGTTGGTATTGGACGATTCGGAGGTTTGGTTAGCAGCCTCTACAGGTTTGATTCGATTTTTCCCCCAGGAGAATCGATTTGAATTGGTCGCGAACGACGAGCTGAATTCGGTTGGTCTTACCAGACTGGCGGTCGATGGTGACGGAACGGTTTGGTTGGGCTCAGAGCACGATGGCCTGTTTCACGTTTCCCGCAGCGGGGAAATCATAGATCAGTTTGTGCACGAAGATTTTGAACCTGACAGTCTGCCTGGCAACCAGGTGGCGTCGCTGCTGGTAGATAGTCAGAACAATCTTTGGGTTGGCACTACCGAGGGATTGGGTCGATATGACCGCATCAACGCCGGTTTCCAGGTTTATCGCAACGACCCCTTAGATGCGGCGTCAATTTCGGCCAACAGAATTGCCTCAATTTTTGAAGGCCAGGACGGTGTGTTGTGGTTTGGGTCCTGGATCGGAGGACTTAACAAGTCCATCGTAAAGAACACCCGCTTTAAGGTTTATCGGCAGTCAGAAAGCAATCCCAGGGGCTTGCCAGATAACCGAGTGCGAGACTTCCTGCAAGCACCAGGAGAGGCGGTGTGGATTGCGACTTTGGGGGGCGGTATCACCCGGTTTGTACCTTCGACCGAGCAGTTCTTCACACTGCGTCATGATCCATTTAATCCCAATTCCTTAACCAGTGATGACATCCATGCCTTGGCCCGAGATGCAAACGGAGACATTTGGGTTGGGTCCAGAGACGCGGGATTGGATCGACTCAATCCTGCTACTGGGGAAGTCATACATTATCCACATGTACCAGGCGATGACGGTTCGCTCAGAGGCAACCATGTGCTGGATCTTATGACCGATCGAACGGGCAAACTATGGGTTGGGCTCTGGGACGCCGGGGCTGCGGCCATTGATACAGCTTCGATGACATATACGCACTACACTCATGATCCGGATGACCCCAACTCTCTGGCCATGGATACCGTAGGTGTGCTCTATCAGGACCGGCGCGGTCGCATATGGCTTGGGACCAGAGGTGGCGGGTTATCCTTGTACCGGCCCGAAACCAACGATTTCTTTAGTTTCCGCCCGCAGCCCCACTCGCAAGATGGATTGGTTCACGGAACCATTACTGATTTTGCAGAAAAGGACGGTGAACTATGGATTAGTACCCAGGGCGGAGGATTTGGCAAACTGATCGAGAAGGACGCCGATTTATCCAAAGCGCGCTTCAAGTTCTATACCGTCGAAGATGGACTCGCAGGCGATGCAATTGGCGCAATAGAATTTGATGAATATGGAAATTTGTGGATAAGCACGCTCCTGGGGCTCACAGAATTTAATCCTGAGACAGAAGAGTTTCGCAATTATCGCAGCCCGGATGGAACGCAAGCTGCTGGGTATTACGTTGGATCCGGTTTTACCAGTGACCGAGGTACGATTTACTTTGGAGGTGTGGATGGGTTTACCGTATTCAAACCCAGCCCAAAAAGCGTAGAAGTTGCCCCGCCTCCAATCTACTTAACCGAGTTGCTTATCGCGAATAGTAGACAAGAACCGCGCTGGCTGCAGCCAGATTCCCCATTACCCAAAGAGGTCGAGTTTACGGACACAGTGGACCTGGACCACACCCAACAAGTATTCAGCATTGAGTTTACTGGTCTGGACTATATCGAGCCAGGGGCCTTGAACTATCGCTACCGTATGCAGGGCTTTGATTCTGACTGGCTTACCACGAACGCCCAGCGGCGCATTGCCACCTACACCAACCTGGGAGCGGGGGACTACCAGTTTGAAGTGGAGGTCTCGGATCGCATGGGAAACTGGACTGGCAATCTAGCCCGTCTGAGTATCAACCTGGCCACGCCTCCATGGCGTACGGTGTGGGCCTACCTGGCATACGCGCTGATGATCTTCTTAATTATGTCTGGCTATTTTTATAGCCGTCGGCGCGCGCAGCGTGCTGAGGCGGCGGCAGAAGCCGCAGAGCGCAAGGGTGAGGAGCGATTGAAGCTAGCTCTATGGGGTAGCGGGGACGAGATGTGGTTCCTGGATCTGAGAGACTCTTCTTTTAAGCGTATCTATTATTGGGAGGGCAGCACTGAAACGCCGTTTGCCCCGCTGGATACGTTGGATGAATTCTGGCGTGTCGTTCATCCTGATGACCGCGATCAAATTCGAAACTCGCTGATGACACATTTAAAGAAAGAGCGGCCATACTTTGAGTCAACCTATCGGGTCATGCAGCCAGATGGCACCCAAACCTGGAACATGTCCCGGGGTCGCGTTGTGGAAGAAGACGATGATGGCCGAGCTATTATTGTCGCAGGGGCAACCAAAGATGTGACTGCGGTGATGCGGGCCGAGCAGGCGCTTCGAGAGCTCAATGAGAAGCTCGAAAGATTGGTGGAAGAGCGAACCGAGAAACTGCAGGAAAGTAATGAGAGCCTTGCGGCAACACTAAGACAGTTACAGGCTGCCCAGACACAACTTGTGGAGTCTGAAAAAATGGCGTCATTGGGCGGCTTGGTGGCGGGTGTCGCCCACGAGATCAATACGCCCATTGGAGTTGCTGTTACTGCTGCCTCCCACCTGGCCAATCAGTTTGATCGCTTCAGCAAGTCGGAAGAAGCTCACGACGCCGATGCCTTGGCCCGTATGCTCAGCAGGAATCGCGAGAATATCGATTTCATCATGGATAATCTGCGTCGCGCTTCCGGGCTGATTCGCAGCTTCAAGCAGGTCGCGGTAGATCAGAGCAGTGAAGAACTGCGGCAGTTCAAAGTTTGCGAATATATTGAAGAGATTCTCAGCTCCTTACGACCGCAGCTGAAACGCTCCAATCACGAGGTCGTAGTCCATTGCGAAGACGGCATAGAGATGCATTCGTATCCAGGAGCGCTGTATCAGGTACTCAGTAATCTGGTGATGAATAGCCTGGTGCATGGCTACGATGAAGGCGAAGCAGGGACCATGCATATCAGCGCGGAGCGCGAAGGACACAGCCTGCATTTGCGTTACAGCGACGACGGTCGCGGATTGTCCGAGAACGTGGCAGCCAAAATATTTGAGCCGTTCTTTACCACCAAAAGAGGCGCTGGGGGCAGTGGCCTAGGCATGCATATTGCCTACAATCTGGTTACGCAGGTAATGCGAGGTAGCATTACGGTTGAAGCGAAGCCTGGCAATGGCTTTGTTGCAAACCTGGTGCTGCCACTCAAGATTGATAGTGGGCTGGACGATCGCTAACCCGGAAAAGCAGACGTTCAGTCAACGTTAGATCAGAAATGCGGCTTAGTCAGGGTAGACTTCTCTCAAGGCAATAAGGTCGTCCCAGTGCGCAAATAACAAGTCCACCAATTCTGGGTCGAATTTTTTTCCGCGTTGATCAGTAAAGTACTCGCGGATGTCCTCAGCTTCCCATGCTTCTTTGTAACAACGCTCGCTACCCAGTGCGTCAAACACATCGGCAACGGCTACGATTCTGCCAGGAATGGATATGTCTTGAGCCTGTCTTCCCTCTGGATAGCCAGAACCGTCCCAATTCTCGTGGTGATCACGGGCGATCTTTGCGGCCATTCGAATGACGGGTTTTTGCGACTGATTGAGTAACTCCCACCCAAGTGTGGTGTGGGTTTGCATAACTTCCCATTCATCTGGGTCATGCTTGCCCGGCTTGTTGAGTATTTCGTCTGGGATGCCAATTTTGCCCACATCATGCAACGGTGCTGCCAGTTCCAATATGGCAACTTCTGTATCGGATAAGCCGTAAGCCTTGGCCAGTGCAGCAGCGACTTTTGAAACGCGTTTGACGTGGTTGCCCGTTTCCCGAGATCGTGTTTCTACCGCATCTGCCAGAAGATGCACGATTTCTCTTTGCGTCTCGCGCAGCTCTGTATTCAGGCGAACATTCTCTAACGCGATAGCCACATTGGTACAAAACAATTCAATGAGTTGTCGTTCCCAATCCGATAACTGACAGACTTCGCCCACATAAAACAGATTCTCGTCTGCAGAGCTATCCGAGAAATGCAGCACGCAGTGGCTCTCTGCATACACATTAGAGCCGCTGGCAAGCGACTGACTAAGGAGCCGCGAAATAGTCTCCGGCAGCGGCGTGGAGCGTTCGTCATTAGTACCCAAGTACTTCACGTAGTCGCCAGTGGCCGCGGCTACATCGAACGTAACGCCGTCGCCGTCAGCGATTGGTCGACAATACATGATGCCGCGATCCATACGTAGCAAGGAAGCAACCTGTTCCAGTACCGAAGAGGCAAAGTCACGTGAGTTTTCGTGGCCGAAAATATACGCAGTAGACTCAATGACTTTCTCGAGCCCGCGTTTGTTACGCTCAATTACACTTATATCGCGATACGATCGCAAAGCCGCGTACACAGTTGTGAAAAGTCGTTGTGCGGTGAGTTCTGTTTTTTCTTTGTAGCCGTTGATATCGTAATCTACGATCACCCGCTCCTCGGGTGCTTGACCGGGCTCACCGGTGCGCAGCACGATTCGAACCTGATGATTTCGCAAATCTTCCCGAATGGCTCGGGCAAGTTCCAGGCCTGCGTGATCGGTCTCCATCACGACATCCAGCAATATCAGCGCAATATCGCTGTGTTCTTCCATTTTCTCCAGGGCGTCTTTGGCCGAGTAAGCTGAGATGAACTCAAGCCCCTTACCTTCGAACTCAAAGTCGTCCAAGACCATACGGGTAACTTGATGCACCGCCTGGTCGTCATCCACAATCATGAGCTTCCACGCGTCCTGATTGGTGGCGCCGCTTAAATCTTCTTGTTCTAATACTGCTGCCATTTGATGCAACTTATATGAAGGGTGCCTAGGGACTGGCACCAATGGAATGCGTGCTATTTGTTTGTAATCGAGTATAGCCCTCCACTTGCGTATTTTCTAACACAAACACGCTAAGGTGACTCCAGTTCACAATTGGAGTGATTTTAGTTAATAAAAGGATTGGCCAGGAAACGCCCGGAGTATGCAACTCAGCCTGTGAACGGCTAAACTTAGCCGTTTTGCGATCGAGCTTGAGGGAGAAGTTGTAGTGGCAGCTGGTAGCAGTGACGCGGTAGAAAGAATAGTACTGGTCCAAAATGATGCAGTAGTTTTTGGCTTGTTGGCTGTTATTTTAGGCCTGATTTTCTATACCAGCTCCAGGCAAGAAGGGTTTTGGAAAAAGTTTTATACCTTTATTCCTGCCTTATTGTTGTGCTACTTCATCCCGGCCATATTCAATACGCTGGATGTCATCAATGGTGATGCCTCCAATCTCTATTTCGTCGCATCCCGTTATCTGCTGCCCGCGGCGTTAATATTGTTGACGCTTTCCATCGACCTGAAAGCCATTCTGCGGCTGGGGCCGCGCGCCATAATCATGTTTTTTACCGGGACCGCGGGCATCATTATCGGTGGTCCGCTGGCGTTATGGATTTGCGGACAGTTTAATCCTGACTTGCTGGGAGCGGATAGCCCGCAGGCGGTTTGGCGTGGAATGACGACGGTAGCGGGAAGCTGGATTGGCGGTGGTGCCAATCAGGCAGCCATGAAAGAAGTGTTCGATGTGGGCAGTGATGTCTTCGCGCAAATGATTGCAGTGGACGTGATCGTGGCCAATATCTGGATGGCCATTTTGCTGTTCATGGCGGGACGCGCAGAAAAGATAGACGCATTCACCGGCGCCGATACTTCCAGGATTGAAGTTATCAAAGAGCGTGTAGAGAGCTATCAAGCTGAGCATTCGCGTGCAGTGAATCTTACCGACTTGATGCTGATGGTGATGATTGCCTTCGGCGGTACCGGTTTGGCACATCTGCTGGGTAATGGTATGGCTGGGTTCATTGGCGAAAACTATCCGGAGTTGAGTCGCTTCAGTCTGGACTCGTCGTTTTTCTGGTTAGTGGTTATCGCGACCACATTTGGTTTACTGGCATCGTTCACCAAGGCTCGCAAGCTGGAAGGTCCAGGCGCATCCAAAGTAGGGTCCGCTTTCGTCTATATTCTGGTGGCCACTATTGGCATGCACATGGATATTCGGGCAGTGGCCGAAGCCCCGCAGTTATTTGCGGTGGGGCTGGTCTGGATCAGTTTTCACGCTATTTTGTTGCTGACAGTCGCTTATTTCATTAAAGCGCCGGTTTTCTTCATGGCGGTGGGTAGCCAGGCCAATGTGGGCGGTGCGGCCTCTGCACCGGTAGTTGCGTCCGCGTTCCACCCGTCTTTGGCCCCAGTTGGCGTTCTTTTGGCCGTTTTAGGTTATGCAGTCGGTACTTATGGCGCATGGCTATGTGGCCAATTCATGTTTAGAGTAGCCGGCGGCTAAGTTTGTAAACAAGCCATTTCTACTGAGTAGATTAAAACGACCGCCAGGAATCGCTTGGCCATTTGGGTATGGTCTTTGCTGGCAATTCAGAGAAGGAAGAGGGAATGAGAAAACCAATGCGCTCTATGTTAGGCGCCGGATTATTGACGTTATGTCTCGGCGCCGGTGCTTGGGCCGCTGCGCCCAAAATCACCGAAACCACCAATTCAGTCACGCTAAGTAACGGCATGGAGCTGCTTATGGTGCAGCAGCCAGGCCAACCCAATATCTTTGCAGGCTGGGTGGCACATGTGGGTTCTGCCAACGAACGCCCGGGAATTACCGGTATGGCCCACCTGTTCGAACATATGATGTTTAAAGGCTCGCCCACCATTGGTACCAATGATTTTGCTGCCGATGAACGTATTCGTGGTGAATTGGATGCAATCCGCGACGAGATGTTTGCTCTTGAGCGAAAGATGCGCGAACAAGTGCGCCTGGGTATGGGAGAGAGTTTGGCAGACCCGGCACTGCAAACCGATGAGATGCAGGCGCTGCAGGCACAATTTGATGCTCTGATTGAGCAGCAGCGGGAGGTGCTGGTCAATAACGAGTTCGACCAGGTTTATACCGAAAACGGTGCGTCACGCATGAACGCGTTCACCAACCAGGACATGACCGTCTATTTCATTGCGGTACCGCAGAATAAGCTGGAACTGTGGTTCTGGATGGAAAGCGAACGTCTGCTGCAGCCTATTTTCCGCGAATTCTACTCGGAACGTGACGTGGTTTATGAAGAGCGCAGACTGCGTACTGAGTCCACACCGACTGGCGCACAGGATGAAGTTTTTAACGCACTGTTTTGGCGCGGACACCCTTACGCCTGGCCGGTAGTTGGCTGGCCTAGCGACATCTCGGCCATTACCCGAGAGCAGGCGGAAAATTTCTATGACGAATACTATGCACCGCAGAACATCACTCTAGCCATTGTTGGTGACTTTGATGAAGATCAGGCAGTAGCTTGGGCAGAAGAATATTTCGGTCGCATTGAGCCGTTCGAAGGCGAAGTCAGCGACGTGGTGACTATGGAAATGCCGCTCTTGGGTGACTTGGAATTCAAAGCGGAAGTCGATGCACCACCATCCGTTCTTATCGAATACCCAACTGTTGCATACGCTGGAGTAGATGACCCTGCGCTGCAGGTACTGGCGGCTACGCTGTCCGGTAAAACTGGTCGTTTGTATAAGCGGATGGTGCTGGAAGACCAGGTGGCAACAGCAGCCGGTGCGTCGGCAAGCGGAATGAAATACGCAGGCACGTTCTCACTGAGTGCTCAGGGCAAGCAGGGTGTTGATCCTGAACGGCTTCGAGACATTCTGCTCGAAGAAGTCCAAAAAGTAATTGATGAAGGCATTTCCGATTACGAGTTGGAAAAGGTTAAGAATCAGTTGGCAGCGAGTCAGTATCGGCGGCTTGAGGATCCGTTCTTCCTTATGATTCAGCTGCTGTACTACGACGGATTAAGAGACTGGCGCGTGATGGATTCGATTTTCGCGCGGTTGAATGACGTCACAGTGGACGGCGTGCAGCGCGTTGCAAAGAAATATCTTGAGGATCAGCACAGCGCAACCAAACTTTATTATCGAAAAGAAAGTGCAACACCAGAAGACCCAGAGTTAGCAAAGTTTTCACCCGCAGAACAAACCCAGATTAAGCAGATGATGGCGCAGATCAATAGCTTGCCCAAAGAGCGACTGCAGGCGGTCTATCAACAGCTATCTGGCGCGCAAGCCCAGGCTCCAGAGCAGGCGCAGGCCGCTCTATCCTACGTGCTAAGTAAACTGCAGGAGAAGATTGATGCTGAGTAAGAAAAGATTACTGTCTACATTGGTCTTGGCAGGCGCCGTAGCCTTAGCGGGATGCGCCCAAAACAGCGTGCGCTCTGAGGCTGGTATGAAGAAGCGCAGCGGCAACGTGGCAGCGCATCCATCGGAGCTAAAGTTCGAGGACAGAGAGCTGCAGTTCCCCTCGCCAGATCAGTATCGAGTAGAGTTGATTGAAGGCAATGTTGCCTACGTTGTGCCTGATGCCACATTTCCCCTGGTAAAGATTCAGGTGTTGTCACCGGCAGGCACCTATATGCTTGACGACGACCAGGCGGCATTGGCTGGATTGACGGCAACCATGCTGCGCGACGGTGGCACGGAAGAGATGACACCAGATGAGCTGGACGAGCGGTTGGATTTTCTAGCAACGATTGTTGGATTTAATATCGGCGCGACCAGCTCCAGTGCCTCCCTCAATACGCTGAGTGAAAACCTGGACGAAAGCTTGGACTTGATGTTCGATATGCTGACCGAGCCCGGCTTGAACACCGAGCGTCTGGAAATCAACAAATCTCGCGTTTTGGAAGAAATGCGCAAGCGCAATGACGATACCCGTCGCATCGAACCGCGTTACTGGAATCAACTCCAGTATGGCGACGATTTTTTTATCAACGACATGGCCACCCAAAGCGATCTGGAACGGGTCGATGCGGCAGCGATGGATCATTTGGTTGATCAGGTATTTGCATCGGGACCATTAATTTTTGCCGTCAGTGGGGCGGTAGATCCGAAAATTATTGCCGCAAAACTCAATCAGCAGCTGGAACGTTTGCCAGATGCCAGTGCGCTGCCTGAAATTCCTTCAGAAGTCAGTGGAGCGGCGCCTGGGGTTTACGGCGTTAACAAAGACGACGTGAGCCAAACGCGAGTGCGAATCGGGCACTTGGGACCCATGCGGGATCATCCGGACCGCTACGCAATTGCTGTCATGAACGACATCTTGGGTGGCGGTGGATTCACCAGCAGAATCGCAACCCGCGTGCGCAGTGACGAAGGCCTTGCTTACTCTGCGGGTAGCCGATTTGCTTTAGGTCGTCATTACCCCGGTGAGTTTAGAGCAGGATTCCAGTCGAAGAATTTGTCCGTGCCGGAAGCAGTGCAGATTGTCCTGGAGGAGATCGATAATATTCGCACTAACCCGGTTTCTGAAAAGGAACTGGCAACCGCGAAAGAGTCTCAGGTGGCCTTCCTGGCAGACTTGTACAGCAGTGCAGATGCCATGGCCCGCAGATTCGCCAGTGACGATCTCAATGACGAAGCTCCAGACTACTGGAAGAGTTATGAGGGCAACATCCGCGCTGTAACCCAGGAGGATGTGCTGCGAGTGGCTCAGACGCACCTTCGTCCTGAGGACTTGCATATTTTGGTTGTAGGCAAGCTAGACGACGCTCAGCAGGGTGAAGCTGGCAAACCCAATTTGGAAGCGGTGACAGGCCAATCACTGCAAGAGTTGAATCTGGTTGATCCACTTACCCTGGAGCCGCTGCAATAGCGACTGAACTGTAGTTGATAGATGTTAGACCGGAGCGGGTTCTCCGCTCCGGTAATTGCAATCGTTTACATTGCGTAGGCTTGTCCGCCCCGGCAATCTGATAATATCCACCGCAAAATATAGGGTGGAAATTATGATATTTCGCTTTGGTCTGGCCATTGTGGTCTTAATGTTATCCGCTGATTGCCTTGCCGGCAGTCGGCAGTTGGCAACTGGCGGCGGTACGCAGATAGAAGGATCAGCTGGCGGCGGTTTAGTACCCTGGGCTGTCATTGCAGGCTATGGCGCAGCAGAAGAGACAGACGTCACCGGCTTTCTGAGCTTTGTTGACACAGGCGACTACGAGCTCACGGCCGCAGGCGTTGCGGTAGGGGTACGTAACCGGTGGGAATTCTCACTGGCTAAGCAGGAATTGGATCTGGTTACTCTAGGTCCTGCGCTTGGCTTACCGGGGGCGGAGTTGGAGCAGGATATTATCGGCGTAAAATACCGCATTGCAGGCGATATTATCTATACCAAAATGCCGCAAATCACTGCTGGCCTACAATACAAGAAGGTGGATGATTTCTTCATACCCAGTGTAGCAGTGGCGGAAGATGACGATGGCGTCGATGTATATCTGGCCGTAAGCAAACTTTTTCTGGCCGGAGCGGGGGGATTCAACGGGTTTCTCAATGGCACAGTGCGCTACACCGAAGCCAACGAAACCGGACTGCTGGGTTTCGGTGGAGATCGCAGCTCCGATCACAACCTGAATCTGGAAGCGGCAGCCGGTGTATTTTTGTCTCGCCGTTGGGCTGTGGGTGCGGAATATCGGCAAAAGTCCAGTAATCTAACTTTCGCGAGCGAGGACGACTGGTGGGATGTTTTTGTTGGTTACTTCCCCAACCGACACTTTTCTGTGGTGGCGGCCTATGTTGATCTGGGGGCGATCGCAACCTTACCCGATCAGACCGGTTGGTATTTGTCTTTTGAAGGGAGTTTCTAATGCTGCGAAATATCATGCTGTTGAGCATCACCTTGCTGTTGGCTGTTGGCTGCCAAACCAGATCTTCCGACGACCAGGTGTTTCAAGAATTGGGTGGTGTCCCAGGCATAGAGCGACTCACGAAGGCACTACTTGACGAGGTCTACGCGGACGAGCGCATCGCATTTTTGTTCGAAGAAACCAATCGGCCAGAGTTGCATCGCCTAATTGTTGAGCAAATATGCATGGAGACAGGAGGGCCCTGCGAGTATACCGGTCTGCCCATGGACGAAGGACACAGTGGGTTTCAAATCAAAAACGCCGAGTTCGATGCGTTTGTCGAAGACTTCATACTGGCAATGGAATCCCTGAATTTGTCCTTTACCACGCAAAATCGAGTGCTTGAAATTTTCGCCCCCATGCGTGGCGATATTGTGTACAAGTAATTGGAACTACGCAGCGTCGATCATCCGCAAATGACCTATTTGCGGATAATTACCCTGGACAACGCTTTTAATAATGCATCTGCGGTTTGGTAGCGGTCCTTTGGATTCTTCTCCAGACAGCGCAGAATGATGTGCTCCAGTTCTGGCGGAATGTCCGGCCAGAACGTTGAGGGTGCGATGGGTTCGTTATTTAAATGCGCGGTCAGCGTTTGCGCAGTGTCATCTCCCACGATAGGTCGTTCGCTTACGAATGCCTCTGTCAGTACAACCCCCATTGCGTAAATGTCGGAGCGCACATCCGCGTCGCGGCCGCTAACTTGTTCGGGAGAGAGGTAGGCTGCGGTACCTTCGATAGTTTCGTTCACTCGACCCGCCTTTTTGCTCAAGGCACCAATCCGAGCGATGCCAAAGTCCATCAGTTTGGAACTGGCATCCAGGTTCACAATGATATTTGCTGGTTTTAGATCACGGTGAATCACGTTGGCCGAATGGGCCGCAATCAAGCCTTTACACGCGTCTGTCATTATCCGGAGCGCCGCGCTGGGGTGTAATCTTGGAAATTGGTCCAGTAGTTGCCGCAAGGTATAGCCGCGCACGTACTCCATCGAAATATAAGGCTGTTGGCCAATATGGCCAAAATCATAGATACGCACTACATTTGGATCGGTGATCTTGCGGGCAGCGCGAATTTCTTCTTTGAGCCGGGCTACGTGGCTTTCGTCAGAAGCATATTCTGGCAACAGCATTTTCAGAGCGACAACCTCGTCGAGATCCGTATCTTTTGCTTGTAGCACGATACCCATGCCACCAATGCCGACGTAAGAAAGCACTTCATAGCGCTGCGCCAATACGTGGCCCAGATGAATTTGGTCGCGCACTCTCGCGGGCACGTCTCTTTCGCTCATTTGCGATGGGCTTAAGGATTTGCTGATATCAGCCAGGTGCTGGCCCAGCGCGTCACGCTGCTGCAGGTCACTAATGAGCACGTTGTACGACACACCCAAATGGCCTAATTCGTCTCTGACTTCAGTGTCCATGGATGCTTCATACGTACCCTGAGTGGCCAAATGAGCCGAACGCGCCAAGCGTTTTACTGGTGCCATCGCCGAGCGGGTGAGCAAATAAGTTGCGAGCAACGCCAATGCCAACGTTGCCAGTCCGATCCATACCAGCTTGACTTCCAAATCCTTAAAGGGGCCGGTTAGTGCCTGCTGCGACACCAGGCTAACCTGGTACAAAGGGGTGCTCGTGGACTTTGCATCCAGCTGCGAAATAAGCCCTTGCCACAGCTGTTGATTGAGTTGAATAGGGCCAAATCGAACGCCTTTATTGGCATCTGCAGCCGCTAGCAGATCGTCGCGTCCCGATAGATACTCAATCAGGCCAGCGTTATCGGTGACGCTGAAGGTAGAGGCCACGGGCTGAAAACCAGAATTCGAGCCCAACAAAAATGCAACGTCACTGCCGCCAACTGTGGCAATTCGCTGCGCGAACGCAGCGTCGACCAGCGACCCAGTTACCAGCACACCAATGATGGTTCTACCCCGGGAGAGTGGCACTGCCGCAGCCAGAAAGAAACCGTCTTCCTCTTTCCAATACCCGTTCACCGGCACCAGTGTGTTCAAAGCCCGTGATACCAGTGGACGATTGCGTAGATCACGACTACCAGACATTCTTTGATTAGATCGGGCGATTTCTTCGCCTTTGGCATCCGTGACTAAGGCGAAATCAAAACCAAACTCTTGTTGTCGTTCTCGCAACAGGTCATTGATAGAAACCGAGTCCACTTGCATGCCCGGTAAGCCGCCGCCAGTCCCTGCCTGAGCAACGTAGCCTACAAACGCTGGGTCTGATGCCATGAGCTGCGACACGAGTTCCAGCTGCCGACGCTGCTCATTGGCAAATTCATCTTGAATCAGGCGGCTGTTTTTCAATCGTTGCGAGGCAAGGTCATCGCCAATCTGGTTGCTCGTAAGAACGGTAAACGATAGCGCCAACCCAATGGCAAGAGCGATTAGCAGGGTAGTGGTAATAAATAATCGCTTGGACAGCGCTAGTCTACGCATAACTTAACGGCCTCCCGGTCGTTGTGGGCGATAAGATTCACCATCCTTGTTCAAATGTGAGGGCACCCGCGGCTTTGCAACGACCAGGGTCTCATCTACTGCGACGGAACCAGCGCCAGCATCAAGCTCGACCGTCAACGCGTCGGTCCTGGGGTGCCAGATGTATAAAGTACCAGAACTGGACGGTATATCCTGCAATATGAATCGCCCCAAACCGTCAACCTGTGTAAACCATGGTGTTGTCATTACCAAAATATCCGCCTGCATGGCGTGGTGCACATTGCAATGCACATAAACTAACCCAGGCCGATCGAACGTCACGCTGCGTGACTCGCCCGGCCCGTACAGTCCAAGATCAAATTTAGCCGTCGGTGATACAGAAAAAACATTGTGCAAGATCCGATCCGCGTTGGGAAAAGCCACGCTGGAACCCAAAGGTATTGGTAGTACGGAGGGTTGGAAGCGTTTTCGAACAGTTTCTATTCGATAATCATCTCGCGGAGCAGGGGCATCAAACTCCGTATTTGGAATGTAATACACAACCGCTTGGGTAATTTCATCACTATCGGAATTCTGATCATTGGTCGAAGCCAGGCTCAAGGTGCCGGAAATGCTCCGTCCAGCCGCAATCGGAGCTGCTTCAATCGGCGTTGATTTTGATCCCGGCGAAGCAGCCGGGTCAGCCTCTGGCTTAGGCTCTGGCTTAGGCTCTGGCTTAGGCTCTGGCTTAGGCTCTGGCTTAGGCTCTGGC
>CAZVYE010000074.1:0-15785 GCA_964630895.1 uncultured Gammaproteobacteria bacterium
GTTGGATATAAATTTCGCAAGAAGTCCGTTTCCCGCATGAAATTACACAATGCTTATGCACAACCGCGTCCTTGCGGTGCGTGCGGTAAAGCTACTAGTTTTACTGTCGGTTTAGAACACCACCGCCCAGTTCATACTTGGTATCTAATCGATTGGCCAGTCGCTGGTCATGGGTAACAATCACCAGACTCGTGCCCAAATCTGTATTCAACTTGAGCAGTAGATCGAACACTTTGGCCGCAGTTTTCTCATCCAGATTACCTGTAGGTTCGTCCGCCAACACGCAGCCTGGATTTGCCACCAACGCCCTGGCAAGGGCCGCGCGCTGGCGCTCGCCGCCGGAAAGCTGAGCAGGCTTGTGGTCTAAGCGATGTCCAAGCCCGACTTTCTCCAAAATTGTGGCTGCCACATTGCGAACCTCCCCAAGCTCTTGCTTAGCAATTAGCAAGGGCATGGCCACGTTTTCCAGCGCGGTAAACTCTGGTAGCAGGTGATGAAACTGGTACACAAATCCTAACCAGCGATTTCTGATTAGCCCGCGCTCTTTGTCTTTGAGGCCAGAAAATGATCTGCCCTGCACCTCGACTTCCCCTGAGGTGGGCTGGTCCAGTCCGCCAAGCAGCTGTAAGAGCGTGGATTTCCCAGACCCGGACGCGCCCAGTATCGCGACTCGTTCACCCGGTGCCACTGACAGGTTTAATCCCTTAAGCACCTTAATCTGGGCTTTTCCTTGCACGAAAGATTTGTGTAAGTCTTGTGCTTCGAGCACAGGCTGCGCCGATTGCTGCTCTAAATTATTCATAGCGAAGCGCCTCCGCAGGATCGGTGCGCGAAGCGCGCCATGCAGGATAGATGGTTGCTACTACCGTTAGCGCCAGTGAGAGCAACGACACTTTAATCACGTCTGCCCATTCCATATCCGAGGGTAAATTGCTGATGTAATAGATGTCCGCAGCCAAAAACTGAGTATTCAGAACTCGCTCCAGCGCCGGAACAATGGTTTCCACATTGCTGGCCAACAAGATGCCACCAACCGCCCCCAGGGCGGTGCCAAAGAATCCTATAAAACTGCCCAGCACAATAAAGATGCCCATTATGGTGCCTGGGCCGGCCCCTAGTGTTCGCAAGATTGCAATGTCGGACTGTTTGTCCGTAACCACCATCACCAGGGTGGAAATAATGTTAAAAGCAGCGACCGCGATGATGAGAGACAAAATGACAAACATGACAGTCTTTTCCATGCGCACCGCACGAAACAGATTGGAATGCTGTTCGGTCCAATCTCGCACGGTAAAGAGTCCTGGCAACTGATTGCGCAAATCCAGCGCAATGCGTCTCGATTCCAACATGTCTGTCATTTTCAGACGCACGCCGGAAACCGCATTCTGCATGCGAAACAACTTCGCTGCGTCTTCTATATGTACAACCGCCAGACCTTCGTCGTATTGACTGTGACCCGCAGAAAAAATGCCAGACACGGTAAACCGCTTTACCTGTGGGATAACGCCTGCTGGCGTGGCCCGTATCTGTGGCGCATAGATGGTCACCTTGTCGCCGACGTCAACACCCAGCTTCGCGGCCAGATAGACGCCCAGCAGCACGTTAAATTCGCCGGACTCCAAACTATCTAACGTACCGGCAATCAGCCGATCAGGTATCTCAGAAACCAAAGGCTCGAGCTCAGGATCCACGCCCTGAACTGCTGCGCCGCCTACGCGATAGCCCTTCAACATGGTCTCTTGCAAGATGTAAGGTGCCGCACCGACTATCTCAGGATGATCGTCAGCAATTTCCAGTGCCGGGCGCCATTCGGAAATTGTGCCATCAAGACCACTGATAGTGGCATGAGAAATCATGCCCAGGATGCGCTCTTTGATCTCATTACCATAACCATTCATAACCGACATGACTGTAATCAGCGCCGTCATGCCCACGGCAATGCCCAGCATGGAAATGATGCTGATAAACGAAATGAAATGATTGCGCCGTTTGGCCCTGGTGTAGCGAAGCCCAACAAAAAGTTGGAGAGGTTTAAACATGGTATGAGGAATCCTTTATTTGGGCGCCCTGTTTGATCACCCTGTTCGATCTCGCTGATTGATATCGCTGAGCGGGCGCATTCTAAGCGCTTGCAGCAGCGCTGGGAATGCCTGTGGCTGCTCAATTCGCCAGACATTGGCCAAATAGATTTTCGAGTCGCACCTAAATCGCACCGCAATTCGACGCGGCAGTTGTACAAAAGTTTCCAGCAAGACAGCGTTATGATCCCTGCCCGACGCGTCTCTGAGAACGATTGCTCCGGAAGGCAAAAACGTTGCACTGCGCATTTGCGAGGACTGAAGTTGCCAAAACCGGCGTAGTGCCAACGTAGCGACGACCGGTGCTACAAAGAGCTGCCACACATCCGGCAGGCGTGTCACCACAACCGTAGCTATAGCACATACTGCTAAATACAAACTCCAGGTAATCAGTCCCGGCGGTAAACTAATGGTTACCGGTTCTTTGCATCCACGAAATGACATCTGCAATCCTTTGCTCTGATGGCTCTTCCCTGCCTGAGATCCAATCCCAGATCAAATCGTCCTCGCAGCTTAATAGCTCCGCAAATGCGCGAACTTCGTCTTCGGGCGCATGCGGCAATCGTTGCTCATAGTACCTGTCGCAAAGCATATCCAGTTCTCGCATGCCGCGACGACAGCGCCAACGCAATCCTGCCAGTTCGGTTTTGTCCATTATAGTGACTCGCTCAATCGACGCATCAGCCAAAAGCCCTTAGTAGTGTCAGAAATCGCTACACCGGCCGTTTTTCTCCCAGTCCCCGTACCGCGTCGGCTCGGGACCCTTAGGCCCACCTATCTCTTTTGGTCGATTCGCGCCGCGTTCTTCGGCCTGGTCACCAGCAGCGTGACTGTCAGATTCTGTCTTTTCGTCGTTGGTTTGATTGTTTTGGTCGCTTGACATTAAGTAATCGATTTAACTTGAATATGAAGAATCAAACTAGCATATCGGATGAAACAAACAACGCAACTGAGAATCCGTGCAAAACCAATCTGACCAATTCCTCGTAAGCGTGCGTATCAGTGGTGCCGATGCCGCGACGTTTTTGCAATCCCAGCTGACGTCTGACGTCATGGCACTAGAACCTGGACAGGCACAGGCCTCGGCTTATCTTACGCCAAAGGGACGCGTAATAACCTCATTGGTACTACTGCGGCAGGGTGCAGATTTTTTGGCCATAGTCCCGCAATCACTGCATGCCGCCCTATTCCAGCGACTGCGTATGTTTGTACTGCGTTCAAAAGTTGAATTCGCAGAGGACAACAGCACCGTTTGCTTTTCCACTCGCAGCGATACGATGCGACCGGAAACGGTATTTTTGGGGAAGCTGGAAACTACAGTTGATCAAGACAAAGTCTGCATCACCTTGCCCAACGGCGGCCAACTGGGATTGCTCAGTGACGGTGACGCTCCAGAGCAGACAAATACCCGTTCATTCTGGGACTTTCGCAACATTATGTCAGGCTTTGCCTGGATTGATGCCAGCCAGAGCGAACGATTCACACCTCATATGTTGAGCTACCAAAGCAATGGCGTAGTTAACTTCCGCAAAGGCTGTTATCCCGGCCAGGAAATTGTGGCCAGGACTCAGTACCTGGGGGCCAGCAAGCGGGAACTAGTGCAGATCACGCATCCTTCTGAAAGTGAGTTCAATGCGTTTTTAACGGCAAATAGCGATATACTGGAAATCGTCACAAGCGCAACATCTGCTAATTTACCTGTATGTGCGGCACTTGCGGTGGGACAAATATCCAAATTACGGGAATTGGCTACCGATGATTTGGAAATACGAGCCGTTCATTCGGAATCGTAAACTTCGGGAAACTTTTGATTCCAGCAACTGTCCAGTCTCCTGAGATTCATGCTATAAAGCTAGGACAATAAAGAATTTTTTCCGTCTGGAGGGGTCAATGCCTCAAGTCAAAACAAAAACAGTCGCAGCCCGCTTTGCTGGAAACGTGTCTTATGCAATGGCGCTCCTGTCGGTCGCGTTGATGTGCGTGGTATCCGCTCGTTCGAACGCCGAAACTCTGAATATTGTAATGCAGCCTGTCTTTACTCCAGAACGGGCTAAGGAAGTTTACAAGCCGCTGGTGGATTATCTCAATCAATCCACTCCACATACCTTCAATCTTGTAACCCCAAAAAACTTTCACTATTACTGGGCTGACATGCGTCGCCGAGATGACTACCACATAGTTTTTGACGACGCGCACCTGACAGATTATCGGATCCAAAAGTTGGGCTATGAGCCGCTGGTTAAAACCGCAGAACCCACCCAGTTTACGCTGTTGGCAGGCTATGGCCTTGACGAAATTTCCATGCGCGCCGTCATCGCACGTCGCGTAGTTACCATGCCAGCACCCAGCATGGGCTTTGCGATCCTTACAGATTGGTATGACAACCCGATGCAGCAACCAATTTTTGTTTCCTCTGCGCTGTCCTGGGCAGATACTGTCGAAATCGTTTTTGCCGGAGAAGCGGATGCGGCCATGGTGCCAACCTGGTTGGCAGACCGTTATCCCAATCTAGAGCCGATTAATGCATCTGACGAGTTTCCAGGCGCAGCATTCTCTGCGGCACCTGGAGTGAGCGATACGGTAAAAGCAGATATAACTGAGGCGCTGCTTTCATTGCACGAAGACGATTCACTGTATGAGGTTTTGGTTGAGATGAATGTCAGCCAGTTCCTGCCGGCGACCGCTGAAGAATATTCCGGCTTGGGCGAAATGCTCAGCACCTTCTACGGCTACTAAATTCAGTAAAGACCAAAAATTGCTTGGTGAGGCGCAGCAGTATGATTACTGCTCCGCCACAATATAGGCGATCCAGCCCGGGTCAGCGTCCGCAACTTCGGTAGGTAGAAATTCGCCGTTCCCTTCGTAGGTTTCCTCGTCGGTCCCTTCCCAATACACCGTAGTCTTTCGAAACCCTGCTTCTAACAACAGCTCTCGTATTTCAGGCATGGTCCAAAGGCGCCACGCATAGCTGAATGCGCGATCCATGCGGGACCCATCATCAAATTCGAAATGAATATAGCACTGCATATGACCATCAATAGGGTTATATGAAGCCTGCTCCCAGATGTAACGAAAGCCGTCGCATTCTCGAGGCTCTGATATTTCTCTAAACGCGTCGTAGCCACCATATGCGTCCAAAAAGAAGATACCGTCGGGTTTAAGAGACCGCCTGACTGACTCAAAGTAGGCCCGCATCAGATCTCGAGATTCGAACAAATAGTAGCTAAAGTTCATCGCCAATACGGCATCGACCGGATCACCAGCATAGTCACGCACGTCCTGCTCAAGTAGCAGCACACGACTTGCCTGGTCCGGATTCAACGAACCAACATTGTTCGCCTGCCCCCAAGCCAGAACCTCTCGGTCCAGGTCTACTGCAATTGCGCGATGATCGTCACCGCGACGCACCCACTCACAAGCGGTATTGGCAGTCCCGCAAAAGTCTTCTCTAAGCAGCTTCGCTGGTCGACCCACATACTCTTGAAAAGCATCTTGGACAAAATCGATCTCAGCTTCCACATCTTGTACCGCTTGTTGGTACAGAATATGTCGATCTGCCTGTTCCGCCTGCGGCTTGGTCTTGCCTGATTGGGCCATTGGTATGCTCTAGTTAAATTCAGGTATCGGAAAAATCCGGGTCGCGAATAGTACAGCAAGCACCAGATTGCGCCAATTGCCGAATCCACCAAATAATGTGTTTATCAAATAAGCTAATCAGAACTCCAAGCGCTTGGCTCTCTGTTTATCTTGCAATCTGGCAATGCGACTTCTCGTATCCTCACAATGTGGACAGCGCTTTAATAGCCTTTGGCTTGCATGCAACGCTGAATCTGCGTTCTTAAGCGTGTGCTCATAGAAAATTGCCAGTCGCTTTAAGGCCTTTTCGTCGTCATTCAAAGCAGCACGAAGATACTTCTTTTCTGCCTCCCGCAAGCGCCCCAGATGCTGCTGGAACTGTCCCCACGCAACCAAACCCTGGGTACCCAATGAAGCGGTTTGGTCTGACCCCAATTGGCTAAGCAAATCATACCGTCCAGTCTTGAACCATTCCGCTACGTAAGCATCCAGGCAGGCATCATGGAGGTGGGGCCTTGCCACAATTTCTCCCAACTTGTGCAATAAAGACACTAACGATGCAATGTCCTGACGGTGGTGTTCGATTGCCAGGAGCAACTTTTCGGTTGCACCGCAGCGGAGAAATGACTGATATGCCGCAGGCACCTCCGCACTTGGAAGATCATTGGACCGGAATATGCCTAGCAGTTGCTGCTCTGCTGTAGCGAGTCGAAAGTTATCCCAGCGTGATTTATACAAGCGCCTGAAGCAATGCAATAAGTCCAGGTGATGCGTCAACTCCGGCGGTTTTCGACGCTGCATTCGGTAGCGCGTTTGCAGCACCGGGATATCAAATGACTTCCCATTAAAGCTAACCCATGCCGACATGTTCCTCAGGTCATCATCCAATGCGTCTAGCATTGCTGCTTCACCAGATGGCGAAGAGAGCAAGTACTGCCTGATAGCTGCCTTAGTGCCAGTAATACGGCCTATGCCAACCAAAAAAGCCAGATTGCCCGCGCCCGAGGAAAGTCCAGTGGTTTCTATGTCTACAAAGGCAATCTCTGTGGGCTTAGTGTCTAACAAATTCCTTTGCCATCGGGCAAAATGCCCCAAGTCTTCTGGCAACGAAAAATCCGACGCGATACATCGCAAGCCCTGAGCAATCTCTTGCCCGGGCAGCGCGCCGCATTGTTTTTCCCGCACGCTATCGTTGGATGAATTCGTAGAGGAAAGACGCAATTTAAACAAGCGGGCCTGCAAATCCGATATCTGCTCGCCACCAGGCTGTCGATCAAGCGTCGAGCCCTGACGTTTTTGACCTGCCTGCTGTTTAAGCAGTTGCAGTCGCTGGAACGTTTGCATAGTCAAGCGTATTTTGATGCAGCAGCTGTAGCACTTTGCCGGCACAAGCTTTTGGATTTTCTACTGCATCGTCAGAACTCGTCAGGATCGCACCAATGCACGCCGGGCAGCCTCTGGCACAGCCACATTCACTCACCATACGCTGGGCATCAGACACCAGCAGTCCCGCCACCTCGTGCAACGGTGCCGACTGCCCTATCCCGCCGGGATAATTGTCATATAAAAAAATGATCGGTGAAAACTGATCCATGCTGGCCGCAGATAATTTCGGATCGCCGCTTTGCACCATGGCGCTACCGTTTTGATCGCGGCCCAGGGACCAGCGCGCGCTGCCATCACCAACGGACTGGCCCAGATCGCGGGACTCGCACATGATTCGTAGACATGCGACAGTCCTTAGTGCATTCGCAGCACCCAAGACTCCCTCCATGGCGTCTACACGGTTTAGGAATAGTTCATCGAGGTGCTCGGAAAACAACTGCCACCAGATAGCGGTTGTGTGCATCTCCTGATCTGGAAGTGAAATATTTCCATATCCAATGTTTTCGTGGGTGTAGTATCTGATCTTCTTATACCCAGTCACCCTGCGTACCAGATGAACTTCACCCAGGGCCTGCTCCCACCTGCAACTGGCATCACTTTCAAACTGTTCCAGTATCTTTAAGCGCGTGTAGTCGATAGCGTCGGTGTAGTAGTCCGCATCAATGGAACGCACATAAGCCTTACGCCCTACCCAATCGAGCTTTTCAACTTGCCAAGGCTCGGACTGCACCATGTAAATAGCGCCTTCATAAAGGGTCAAAGCCGCGCTGCTGTAGTCTACTTCAGCGATAATCTTGCTGCCGCCGGCTGATTGATCGACCACGAGGAAATTGCCCTCTGCTACGCTGCGCAAATTTACCGCATTCGCAGGATAACTATCTGCAATCCAGTTCCACTGGCGGCCGTCTGAATGTACGACGCCCTCGCTTTCCAGATATTCCAGAAATTGATCTACCTGCTGGCCACCAAAAGTCTCGCCTTGACGAAACGGAAGCTCGAAGGCGGCACAACGAACATGATCCAACAAGATCAGCATTTGATCTGGTGCAATTCGGGCCGCCTCTGGAGATGCACCTAAGAAAAACTCCGGATTGCTCACCATAAATTGATCCAGCGCCTGACTGCTTGCAACCAGCACCCCTAGCGCCGTTCGGTTACGTCGGCCTGCACGTCCCCATCGCTGCCAAGTGGCCGCAATTGTGCCTGGATAGCCGCACAGCACGCAGACATCCAGGGCCCCGATATCTACACCAAGCTCCAGCGCGGATGTAGCTACTACACCATCAATGGCACCCTGCCGCATTGCAGACTCAGAGTGTCGGCGTTCAGTGGGCAGATAACCACCACGATAGGCACGAATTTTTTCTGGCTTGCGAGGATCAGCATCGAACCGATCTTTGAGGTACTTGGTAATTACCTCGACCAAAAGCCGGCTAGAGGCAAATACAATGGTCTTAAAGCGCTTTGCAATAGCGTGCTTTGCAATAGAAACCGCCTCGGCCCGCGCGCTGCGCCGAATGCCCAAATCGTGATTTACTACCGGCGGATTCCATAACAGTATGTTTTTTGCTCCGGCCGGTGCACCGCTTTGATCGATGAGTTCACAGGTCTGCCCGGTGATCGCTCCGAAATGTTCTGTTGGATTAGCCAGCGTCGCACTGCACGCAATAAACTGCGGTCTGGTCCCATAAAACTCACATATTCTGATCAAGCGCCTGATTACATTGGCCAGATGAGACCCGAACACACCTCGGTACACATGTAATTCGTCAATAACCACATATCGCAGCGTTTCAAAAAACTGCGCCCATTTCGTGTGATGCGGAAGAATGCCCTGATGCAACATATCCGGATTGGTCACGACTATATCGCCCTTAACCCGCACGGCCCGCCGGGCATCCGAAGGCGTATCTCCATCAAACGTAAAAGCGCCGATACCCAAATCCGCCGCCTGATTAAATTCATGAATGTCTGCCACTTGATCTTGCGATAGCGCTTTAGTGGGAAACAGATAGAGCGATTTCGCTCTTTCTTCCAGTGCAGCTTGCATTACCGGCAGGTGATAGCACAGGGATTTTCCGGAAGCGGTGGGGGTCATCAAGCACACATTCTCTCGTCGAGTCGCGGCATTCCATGCCTGTAACTGATGACTGTAAAGTGATTGGAAACCACGGGTCGCCAAAGCCGATTTAAGCTGTTGATGCAAATCGGCGGGGAAAGCACCGGTTCTTGCTTCTCTGGCAGGTACCTGAATTTCACCAGTGATACGGCTGCCGTACTTTTGCTTAAGTTGCGCGATCAGCGCATTCACGTCATGATTGGACACCGCGCGTTCTCTTTTTGTTCTCCTGCAGGCAGTATAGAACAAATAGAGAACATATCAATGCACTGTCGGTACACCAACTTAGGATCGTCCATGACCCAACTCAGCCCCCGCCAGCAGGACATATTGGAAATGTTGCGGGAATTGGCAGCTGCAGGTAAACCAGCGCCGACGCTACAAGAACTGTGCGAGCGGCTTGGATTGCGCTCGCGAGGCAGCATGCATAAACACATCCAGGCTCTGGTTGACGCCGACTTGGTGATACCCCAGGATGGACGCCATACTGGCGTTTTGTTGTCTGATAAAGCACGCCAGGAAATAGACTATGCACCGTTTTTCGGGCAAATTTCCGCAGGCAGTCCCGTCAGCGCATTTGAGCCTCAAGGTAAAGTACAAGTACCAGCCATGCTGCGTCCAGATGGCGATTGTTACGTTTTAGAAGTAAACGGCGATTCGATGACCAATGCCGGATTGCTCGATGGCGACTATGTGATTGTTGATCGCACCCGCGCGCCCAGAAACGGAGATATCGTTGTGGCCATCGTAGACGGTGCCGACCTTACGCTGAAGACACTTGTTAAGCAGGCAAACAAGATTGTGTTGCAGGCAGAGAACCCAGCGTTTACAAGCCAACAATACGCTCCAGAGAGAGTTTCCATTCAAGGCGTTGTTAGCGCTGCCATGCGAAAATACTAAATCTGCCGAGATGTGATTTCCATTGACTAATCCAGAGCATCCTTCGCAACTGCCGGGCATCGGCTTGATGGTCTTGGCGGCTATCTTTTTTTCCTTGATGACCGCCCTTATTCCGCTAGCAGGCAAAGAACTGCATCCTTTTCAAATAGCCTTTTTTCGCAATCTCTTTGGTCTACTGGCATTTGCGCCAGTGCTATTAAAAACGGGTACTCAAGTGCTGCAGCCCAAGCGGCTGGGATGGCTCAGTTTGCGCGCATTGTTAGGTGCGGCAACCATGCTTACCTGGTTTTACGTATTGACCGTAATGCCCATCGCTGAGGCCACCGCCCTTAGCTTCACTGCGCCCTTGTTTGTCACCATAGGCGCGGCCTTCGTCTTAAAAGAAACAGTGCGGATGCGCAGATGGACCGCCACGCTCATCGGATTTATCGGTGTACTAATTATTTTGCAGCCCGGTACTCAGGCCATTTCAATGAACGCACTGATTGCGATTGCTTCAGCATTGGCAATGGCTGGCTCGATACTGATCATCAAGCATCTTTCAACTGACGTTTCGTCCGAAACCATTGTGGTTTACATGGTAATTATGATGACGCCGTTGACGCTGATACCAGCGTTATTTGTCTGGCAGTGGCCCAGCGCAACCATTTGGCTTTGGCTCGTTCTGCTGGGCGTATGTGGGACCGCGGGCCATTTATTTTTCACCAACTCTTTGCGCATCAGCGATGCTTCCGCCGTCATGCCGTTTGACTACTCAAGACTATTGGTTATTGCAGCTCTGGGGTACTGGCTGTTTGGTCAAACACTGCCGTGGACCACTTGGTTTGGCGCGTTAATTATCGCGGTTTCTGGAATTTATATCGCACACAGGGAGTCACGCGCATCGCGGCAAAAGAACAACATAGTCATGCGCCCACCTACGGCGCCACCATAGCGATCTTGGCTTAACCGCACTTAACCGATATCTTCGAAATCCTCTACCGGTGCTTTCGCATCTTCGGGCACCGCTTTTAAGTCCTCTTCGCCCAGATTTGTGAAGCTATACGCGACGAATTCAGTCGTGCGCTCGACGATACCCGTAAGCCGAACTCTGTCATTGTGTACTTCGCTATCGGACCGACGACAAACCAGAACCTTGGCCTCATTGCGGTGAAAAAATGCGGGGACCAACAGCACTGCGCCAGGGGCATCGTCCTTTTCATCAAATGGCGTAACCCACAAGCCTCGGAAAGGCGGTACGCTTTTTTCTTGGCCATCCAGCTCACAAAGCACAGCGGGCAGCGCGTCGGTGCCAATCACGCCAACCCCAATTTCGATTTGCGAGGTTGAAATCGCATGCATCCATCGCACGACACCGATGAGCCAGTTTGCATCCTTTGCCTCGATTGAGGCCGGGCGCATTGCCACCAACTCTCCTACGCGAATGTGTAACTGATTCGGATCGTCAAATAGCAGGCGATAGCCACCAATGCTCTGATTAAGCACTTTGGCGGTTTGCACCACAGGCGTGGTATCCCGGGAGCGATTACTCATCCATCCGCCAGCTGAACTCCCCTGACGCAGCATCTCGTGACTAGCAACTTCTTCAAAAAATAATCGAAATGGCTGTTGATTGGCCGCTAAATGGTGCAAATCGTTCAGGCCCACATACAACTTTAAATCGTGCGTAGCGTCCAGGCGCTGGTAGTTACGCTCCAGCCGCACGCCCCAGATATTTACCAGTTGCTCCACGAGCCTGCTGTCCAGAATAAGCGACTCTCCAGCGGTTGCGCTAAAGACAATCTCTCGCTGACCGCTATTTTTCTTGAGCGTATTGCTTAACCATCCCTTCAAGCGTGACAAGTCAAACACATAGTCTGGCGTGGTCTCGGTTTTTTCCACAATCAGCCGAGGAGGCTCGTCTTCGTGTAGCTGAATCTCAAACTGGTAAGAGTTGGGCTTCACGGGACGCAAACCGCGCTCTACGCTGCAACGCTGATTCCACACCTCCACCGCTCGCGCCAGCCTTTGAATGGCACGCTGGTTCAGATGCGAGGGGTCAGACAGTCCCATCAAGCAAATCGTTCGATAAACGGCAGTGATTTCGCACTCATTGCCCATGCTGCCGAACACATCCTTGAACGCCTTGCTACAGAGATTATTCTGATCTGCAAACGCAAATAGCGTATGGATTTCCTGCCAGGTATCGGTCGCCGCAGGCTGATACATTAAATACGCCCGATACAGCATTTGATTCAGCGCGCTTAGCGCGCGATGCAACGTCAGAGCTACGGCCTTTTGCCTCAGCATTGGAATTTTTGTCGCGCCGTCCACAAGCTGACTGGCGGTAATTCGGTAACCCAACGCCAGCTCGCGATAGAACTGGATGGCGGCGCGCCCGGTACGATCTACCTTTTCAGCCAACGGAAAGCTTGATTCCTTAAATTGCTTGTCCAGCGCGCCAACTACCGTGAGTACCGGCTCACGCATGGCCTCCATGAGCTGCAATCTTAGCTTGGCGGAAACGCGAGCATGATTAAGCTCCTGCAGCCCTGAGAGCAGGTCGTCTCTGGCAGCACTCACATTGGCCAGCGGCAGCGATCCTATCCACCGATCAAAGTTTTTACGGCTTGCAAACTTGGACCCTCGCTCTGGCGTAGTTTGCTCTGGTTGCGGTAATGACAACGTTACTGCTTGGGCGCCCATGAAATCCTATACCCTTGTTCTGACTGAGGAAATAGCAGTCTGATAGTGCATTTACACCGCTCCAAGTCCAATAAATCAAATGCTTGAGAGATAGTGTTAAGCAGCATTATACCCACATTGTTGCCATGTGCAGCTTCCACCATTGTGAATTTGCGATACGATTTTTCACCGGCACTATCGCCCTGCGTCTACATTCGAGCTATGCTTGGCGCGAGCGTGGGTTTTAGGTATGTCGCCTAACCACTGGGGATTTTAATCAGACCAACAAGGGGGTCCATATGTCCTACTCCACCATCAGCACCTTAGATGAATTCATGGATGGCTTGAAACGCCGAAATCCTGGGGAAACTGAATATCATCAAGCCGTATACGAAGTCGTTCAATCCATCCTGCCGTTCATTAAAGACAAACCAGAATATCGCGAAGCCCAAATCATGGAGCGATTGACTGAGCCCGATCGAATCATCAGCTTTCGCGTGTGCTGGCAGGACGACGAAGGACAGGTTCGCACCAATCGCGGCTACCGCGTACAGCACTGCAATGCCATCGGGCCTTACAAAGGCGGCATCAGATTCCATCACAACGTTACCCAAAGCATCCTCAAATTTTTGGCGTTTGAACAGACGTTCAAGAACAGCTTGACTGGTCTCCCCATGGGCGGCGGTAAAGGTGGATCGGATTTCAACCCCAAAGGTAAATCCAATTCCGAAGTGATGCGGTTTTGCCAATCCTTTATGACTGAACTTCACCGTCACATTGGACCCTATACTGACGTACCAGCTGGTGACATCGGTGTTGGTGCCCGTGAAATTAGCTACATGTTTGGCCAGTATCTGCGACTGGAAAATGAATTTGTTGGTGTACTTACCGGTAAAGGTCTGGCATTTGGTGGCAGTTTGATCCGTACGGAAGCCACCGGCTACGGCTGTGTCTATTACATGGAAGACATGCTCAAACACGCTGGCAAAACCATGGAAGACAAAGTTTGCGTAGTCTCTGGATCAGGTAACGTTGCCCAGTACACTATCGAAAAGTGTATCCAGCTGGGCGCGAAAGTAGTAACCGCTTCTGACTCTGGCGGCTTCATCTACGACAAAGATGGTATTGACGCAGAAAAACTCGAGTTCTTAAAAGACCTGAAAAATAACCGCCGTGGCAGAGTGTCTGATTACGCGGACAAGTTCGGCTGCGAATATCACGAAGGAAAGCGCCCCTGGACGGTGCCCTGTGATTTGGCATTCCCCTGCGCAACCCAGAACGAAATCGACGGCCCAGATGCTGAGGCATTAATTAAAAACGGCGTAATTGGCATCGCCGAAGGCGCGAACATGCCGTCTAACCAGGCTGCAATCGATAAATACCTGGATGCACATATTATGTATGGTCCAAGTAAGGCCGCTAACGCAGGTGGCGTAGCAGTATCTGGCTTGGAAATGACACAAAACAGCATGCGTCTGTCATGGACCCGGGACGAGCTAGACCAGCGGCTGCGTCAGATCATGATGAACATCCACGATCAATGCGTGCGTTATGGTCAGGAAGATGACTGGGTTAACTACTTAAAAGGCGCAAACATCGCAGGCTTCATTAAGGTAGCTGACGCCATGGTGGCGTACGGCGTAGTGTAGCCCCGCAATTAGCTAACGTCCGGCTCTCTTCCTGGGAGCCGGGCCAATACACCTCAAAACAAATCACAGCTGCTGCGTGTTGCCGCAGCGCACAGACTATTTCCGCTAACGCTTCGGCCGAATGAAGGCACATATAAGGTGACTTCGCCTCGCGACTTAGGCTTCGGCGAGCCGAAATCCTACAGCGATCCACAGGATTAGCCGATGGCGTTTCAGTGCCAGCAAGCGCAATCTATATCGTCCAAACAAAGGAGGTGCTAGCCATGCGCACCGTATCTGGACAACAAGCCCGATGTATTCGAATTGGCGACGAAATCGTCATGTGTATGCTGCCAAATTCCGATGGACAACTGGAACTGCGTATCGAGGCACCCGAAGATGTTGCCATCGTGCGCACTACGTCCAAGGCAAAAAAACAGACTAAGACACAACGCAAAGCGTAAGTCTCTGGACCGCCACGGCCCCAATTGCGGTCCTTAGTGACATCTTTGCCCTGAGCCAACCTGTATCACTTCGTTGGTCATCCCGCGACTAAAGGCGTTTGTCTGCAACAGCATAGCTGCAACTGCTGGTAGGATATTGGGTATTTCAACAGTGAGTAGTTGTCGCCCTTGGGAAAAAAAGCGCCTTTTCATATCGCCTGCGGCTGTCTGATCGCTCTTTGGGTCTCACCTCTGATTGCGCAACTTGGCTTCTCCCCATTAACGCCAGACAGGCTGTGGGACGTAGTGGATATTGGCGCCCCCACCCCATCGCCCGATGGTAAGTGGATCGCTTTTACAATCACCGCATACCCAGAAGGCGTATCGCTGCCAAATTCTGATATATGGCTCATGGCCAGTGATGGCGATGACCCACCCCGACAGCTCACCCGCAATCCGGGGGGTGATGGCCACCCAGCGTGGTCACCGGACGGGCGGCAACTGGCATTTTCCTCGCAGCGACAAGGTTCGCTCGCGCAGATCTATTTGCTTACGCTACGCAACGGCAAGCTGGTCCCTGCTACGAAGTTTCCCGGCGGCGCAATTCGACCGCGCTGGCGCGATGATAAGCACATAGTATTTATGGGGCTTACGTTGCCAGAAATTGACGCGGACGCAACGGCTTTGAGCAACGCTTTAGATAATCCAGCGCCTCACGATTCGGCGGCGGTAGTGAACGACACACTAAATCGTGAAGCTGACCTCCATTTATCTAACGAGCGTTTGGTCTATCATTTGTTTGAACTCAATATTGATACTGACGAAATCGTCGACCTTACACCGCAGCTGGACACAGCAGTTAGCACCAGTCAGTTTGAGTTTGACGTGAATCAAAAGACCGGTGCCATTGTATTTTCTGCCAACACGGCCCTGCCACCCTACCTACAACGCAATCTCGATGTGTTCTTAATCGAGCGAGGCAAGCCGCCTC
>CAZVYE010000075.1:0-15659 GCA_964630895.1 uncultured Gammaproteobacteria bacterium
AGCCTGGCATAAATTGCGCACTGATCCGGTTCTCAAATTCATGATCGTGTCGCTGAGCTTCTATGGCATGTCCACCTTTGAAGGTCCAATGATGTCCATCAAGACCGTCAACGGTTTGTCTCACTACACCGACTGGACCATCGGCCATGTGCACGCCGGAGCGCTGGGCTGGGTCGCCATGATGACCGTTGGCGCACTGTACTGCTTGATTCCACTGGTAACGGGTCGCAAGCAAATGTACAGCAACAAACTGGTCAATTTGCACTTCTGGACCACCACGATTGGGATTGTTCTGTACATCGCATCCATGTGGATTGCCGGTGTTATGCAAGGTTTGATGTGGCGTGCTACCAACGATGACGGAACGCTGACCTACGCGTTCATCGAGTCACTCAATGCGACCTATCCCTACTATCTGATCCGATTGCTGGGCGGCACCATCGTCCTGGCCGGCATGTTCATCATGGCTTACAACGTTTGGAAGACCGTTCAGGAATCTTCACTAGAACCGTCGCCCGTATTAGAGCCAGCAGGAGCATAAGCATGCGACACGAGAAGATTGAAAAAAATATCACCCTGATGGGCGTACTCATCGCAGTCGTCATCAGCGTGGCTGGAATTGTTGAGATTGTTCCGCTGGCATCGCAAGCCCGAGTCATCGAGCCCTCAGAAGGAATCGAACCAAGATCTGCACTGGAGCTGGCCGGATTCGACATTTACGTGCGGGAAGGCTGCTACAACTGTCACTCCCAACAAATCAGGCCGTTTCGCAGCGAGACAGAACGCTACGGGCATTACTCGTTGGCTGGCGAGTCGGTTTACGACCGGCCATTCCAGTGGGGTTCAAAGCGTACCGGACCCGACCTGGCGCGAGTTGGCGGCCGCTATAGCGACGACTGGCACCGAGTGCATCTGGAAAACCCGCGTGCGGTAGTACCAGAGTCCAATATGCCTGGTTACCCCTGGCTGCTGACCGCCGTTCTCGATGGCGCAGAGGTTGCATCCCACATGCGCACTTTACAGGCGATGGGACATCCCTATTCGGACGAACAAATCGAAGCTGCCCCGAGCGCAGTGGCAGACAAAACAGAAATGGACGCACTGGTCGCATACCTGCAAGGACTGGGGACTAACCCCACGCCGGATCAGGCAACCAGCAATACCGCGGTCGCGGCGTCAGGGAGACCTTAAATGATCATGGGAATGGATATGGGATTCCTGCGCGGTCTGGTGACCGTAGTGTTGTTTGGTGCCTTCTCTGGACTCTTGTACTGGGTATACATCAGAGCGGGCGTGAAAGACTTTGACGAGGCGGCCCATCTGCCGCTCAACGACTCGGAGCGAGAAACCAACGATGAGTAGTTCTTGGCACTGGTTTATTACCATATTGGTACTGTTGAATATTGTCGCCTGCGTTTGGTTAATTATCTGGAGTTCCCGTCAGGGCGACGCCAGCAAGGCCGAATCAGAAACCCTGGACCACCAGTGGGACGGCGATCTGGAAGAGCGCAACCAACCACTGCCTCGCTGGTGGCTATGGCTCTTTATCGGAACCATCGTCTGGGGTATTGGATATCTGGTCTACTATCCGGGATTAGGCGCATACGCTGGCGTTGGTGAGTGGTCACAGGTATCTCAATACGAAGAGAATCGAGCCAGGATTGACGCCCTGCAGGCATCCCAGTTTGCAGCCCTCAGCGAGCTGAGTCATACCGAACTCATAGCCAATGCGGACGCCATGCAAACGGCAGGCAGACTGTTTGCCACGAACTGCGCAACCTGCCATGGCTCCGATGCTCGAGGAGCCACCGGCTTTCCCAACTTGCGCGATGACGCCTGGCTTTACGGCGGCGATGCAACTGCCATTACCACGTCCATTGCCCAGGGTCGCAACGGCGCGATGCCGGGGTGGGCCGCTCCGCTGGGCGAAGCGGGTGTCACCGAAGTGGTGGAATACGTCAAATCGCTTTCTGGGATGGAGCACGACGCCAGTTTGGCTCAGGCAGGACAAGGCCGCTATAGCATGTTCTGCATAGCCTGCCACGGTCCAACCGGAGCCGGCATGACGGCATTAGGCGCGCCAGATTTGACCGATGATGCCTGGCTCTATGGCAACAGCGATGCGGACTTAAGAGAAACCATTGCGGTTGGCCGCAACGGCCAAATGCCAGCGCATGCAGATTTGCTAAGCGAAGCAGAAATCAAGCTGCTCACCGCCTATCTGCTTTCCATGGGTGAGTCACAAGCCGCCCCAGCCAGTAACTCCGCGCAAGATGGTTGAGCACTGGCATGCCCGCAAACGCGCCTTCGCCACCAGTGTGTGGGCGTCGTTTCTCAGTGCCTGTCTGGCAACCATGTTGTTTTTTGCATTGTTTGATCCGCAGCAATTGTTAGCGGCAAGCCCCGAATTGCGCAGCTTTACGCAGAATATTCAGGCCATTTATTCCATTGGATTCTTCTTCTTTTGGGTGATTTGCGCAGTTGCTGCGGGCACCTGTGCCTGGCTGGTAACCACCAGCCGACGCATTGCGGAATACCCAACGGAGTAGCCCATGTCCGCAGCAGGCCTGCAACACAAGACCAACCCGGCAGACACGCCTTTGTACCAACGCGAGAAAAAGGTGTATCCACGGGAAGTCACCGGAAAATACGCGCGACTGCGAAATCTGGCGGTGCTGGCCCTCTTAGGCCTTTTCTATGGCGTGGTATGGCTGAAATGGGATGGCCGTCAAGCCGTCTTATTCGACCTGCCGGCGCGCAAGTTCTATGTGTTTGGCTGGACCTTTTGGCCCCAGGATTTCATTTATCTGGCGCTGCTTCTCATCATCGCTGGTTTCACGCTGTTTTTCTTCACCGCATTGGCCGGAAGACTCTGGTGCGGCTACGCCTGCCCACAAACCGTGTGGACAGAAGCTTTTCTGTACATGGAAAAGTGGCTTGAAGGTGACCGCAACAAGCGCATGAAGCTGGATGCTAGCCCTTGGAACTGGAATAAGTTCTGGCGTAAATCAGTCAAGCACGGGCTTTGGGTCACATTTGCACTGTGGACCGGTTATACCTTCGTTGGATACTTCACGCCGGTGCGCGTTTTGAATAGCCACCTGCTGCAATTTGCCGCGCACCCCTGGGCCAATTTCTGGGTGTTTTTCTATGCCTTTGCCACCTATGGCAATGCCGGATTTTTGCGCGAACAAGTATGCAAATACATGTGTCCCTATGCGCGCTTTCAAAGCGCGATGTTCGACAAGGACACGCTTATCATTTCGTATGACGAATCGCGCGGAGAGCCCAGGGGCAAACGCAAACGCAGCGCTGACCCTAGCGAATTGGGTTTAGGCGACTGTATCGACTGCACCATGTGTGTGCAGGTGTGTCCAACCGGGATCGATATCCGGCAAGGCCTGCAAATGGAATGTATCGCGTGTGCTGGGTGTATTGACGTCTGCAACCAGGTGATGGACAAGATGGACTATCCGCGTGGACTCATACGCTACACCACCGCCAATGCGATGGAAGGTAAGCCCACGCGAGTAATGCGTCCACGGGTGTTGCTCTACGGCATGGTATTGCTGGCGCTTGTGGTGGGACTTGCCGCCTCGATTCAGAACCGCACACCGCTTCGCATGGAAGTACTACGGGACCGGAATGCGCTATATCGCGAGCGAGCTACCGGCGTCATTGAAAATGTTTACACCATCCGCGCGATCAACATGACCGATCGTGACCAAACCTACACATTGCGCCTGGACACCGAATCCCAGCTTGCAGTCGATACAACCGAAATTCTGATATCTGCAGGCGAGGCCATTGCCAAGCCTGTGATCGTTCGCGGTCCCGCAGATTCTGGCTCTGGCGTGGTCCCTATTTCGTTTTCTCTGTCCGATCAAGACGATAAGACGGTACAGGTCACACGTACTTCAAACTTCTTTTACCCAATGGATGAATCCTCATGAAGGAAGCTACCCACACCTCCCAGCCAAGTTCTAAGTGGTACCACCAGCCGGCCATGTTGACCGTGTGTGGCGTCCTGCTGTTCACCTTTGTCGCGTCAGGGGGCATTATCGGCGCGGCACTTTCGGTGGACGATCCTATGGTGGTCGACGCTCGGGCCTACCAGGAACTACGAGCGAGCCAGCGCCTGTCGTTTGTCCGGGAAGAAAACAGAGTCTCCGCACCATCTCCGGCGAAATCAGATTCGGAAGAAACTGGAGAAGGATCTTAAAGGTGAGTGCAGCTTGCTTCCATTGCGGCGACCAGGTGCCCAGGGGCTTGAACCTCTACGTTGAGGTAGCCGGCGAGCCTCGAGCAGTGTGCTGCATTGGCTGTGAAGCAGTGGCCAACTTTATCTTGTCTGGGGGCGGCGAGGACTACTACCAACACCGAGCCGAATCCGGGCTGCGGCTTGACGCACGAGAGGTCCTTGAGCAGGAGCGCTGGACGGCTTTTGACCAAGTGGCTATCCCCAACGATAGCGGCATCTGCGAGCTGGCGATCATCGCAGAGGGCATCAAGTGTGCAGCCTGCACCTGGCTCATTGAGCACCAGGTCTCACGACTGACCGGAGTTATCGACGTGCAAGCGGATATTTCCTCTGGCCAGGTGATGTTGCGGTGGCACGATGGCGAGACTGAACTTAGCGAAGTCCTGGCGGTGATCGTGTCTCTTGGCTATCGGCCCCATCCCGTCACAGCACAGACCGCCTCTAAATTTTATCAGCATCAGCGCAGTGACATGCTCAAGCGCCTCACCCTTGCGGGCTTGGGCATGATGCAAACTGGCATGTATACCTTCGGTAGCTACATCGATGCCAGCGCCATGATGGACCCATCTATAGCCCGTCTGTTGCTGCTGGTTTCCATGCTCATAACAACCCCTGTGGTGTTTTATTCCGGTGCGCCATTTCTGCGTGCTGCGTGGCGATCGCTGGAGACGCGCAGACCAGACATGGACTTACCCGTGGCAATCGCACTGCTGTCTGTCTATGGCATAAGCGTTTGGAATACTTTGATTGGTAGCGGCCCAACCTACTTTGAGTCCGCCGCAATGTTTGTGTTTTTCCTGCTGACCGCACGATTTGTAGCCCAGGGAATGCAGCATCAATCTACCAGCCGACAGCTGGCCATGCTATCGCTGATACCGAGTACCGTTGCGCGCATGGACCGTGACAAGGTCACCCATATCCCAATCTCGGACCTGCGACCCGGAGACCATATTCGGGTGCGAGAAGGCGAACGGCTGCCAGCCGACGGCGTCATTATTGAAGGCTGTACTCGCGTCAACGAATCCATGTTGACTGGCGAGAGCGAGCTGATCCAGAAGGAGCCGGGGAGCCATATGCTGGCTGGCAGTGTAAACGGCGATAGCACCATTGTTGTGCTCGTCTCGCGCTGTGCAGCAGACACACGTCTGGCAAAGATGGCAGCCATGTTTGGACTGGCAAGTCGATCACGGGAAACTCAGGACCGGTTTCGCCAAGCCCTGGCAGTGTACTTTGCGCCATTGGTGCTCCTGCTTGCACTGGCTGCGTTTGGTGGCTGGTACTGGTTGCATTCAGAACGCGCGTTCGAAGTGGCCATCGCCGTGCTGGTGGTCACATGCCCCTGCGCCCTGTCATTAGCCATTCCAGCGTCACAGGCAGCGGCGGCAGCGGCAGCAGCCAAGAAAGGCCTGCTAGTATGTGATCTATCCGCCCTGGAGCGCCTGTCGCGAGTCAGCATTGCTGTATTCGACAAGACCGGCACGCTCTCTCTAGGACGACCTGAAATTTCGCGCACCGAGGTTAACGAGGCGCACCCTCGGCCCATGACCTGCGCTGAATTACTTGCAACAGTTGCAGCGGTTGAGCAAAACAGTAGCCATCCGATCGCCCGTGCTTTCCAGCATATAGAACCCGCCGCATCGGTTTCCAATATCGAAGTAATTCCAGGGGCAGGCATAGTCGCAGCGGTCGGTGGACGAGAGATTCGCATAGGTAGCGCTGCGTTTGCCAACCCCGACAGTCCTTACCAGGAAGGTATATTTGTGGCCGACGAGGCAGGACTATTGAGTCGTATCCGGCTGCAAGACCAGTGGCGCGAGGATGCAGCTGCAGTGATATCGCGGCTTAAACGCGGGAGCATTAGAACCAATATCCTAAGCGGCGACTCCCAGCAGGCAGCAAGTCGCGCCCAACAAGAGCTTGGGTTAGATCAGGCCCAGGGTCGCGTCGCACCAGAGGCCAAGTGTCAGCAGGTTCAGGATTATCAGGCTTCTGGCCATGTCGTTATGGCGGTTGGTGACGGGGTAAATGATGTGGCGCTGATGCGAGCAGCGGATGTCTCCATCGCGTTGGGTCAGGGGGCGGCCATTACTCATTCCAATGCAGATATCGTCTTAGCAAGCGACCGACTCATGCCCATCGTTGCGCTGCTGAAACTGTCAAAGAGTTTGACCCGCACAATCAGACAAAACATGGTCTGGGCCATCAGCTATAACCTGTTGGCGGTGCCGCTAGCGATGGCAGGGGTTGTAGGTCCGGGCCTTGCGGCACTGGGAATGTCGCTAAGTTCTATCGTGGTAGTGCTCAACGCGACTCGCTTGACCCGATCTAGCGCACCAGAACGTGCCAACTCAACCCACGTAGCAGGCGATTTGACGCCAAGGTTCCTGGTGTGAAAATTTTATTTTTGCTCATTCCACTTAGTGTTGGACTGTTTGCCATCGCCCTGGCGGGGTTCTTCTGGATGGTCAGGCACCGGCAGTTTGACGATCTGGATTCAGCCGGATGGCAGGTACTCCGGGACGAACCCTGCCAATCCAGCGACACCAAACGCAGCAGAAAGCCATAATGGACTTGCATTCGGCACCACTATTTGGAGCAGCTATAACAGCCTTCCTCGCAGGATTGATCGGCAGCGGGCATTGTGTGGGCATGTGTGGACCAATTGCGTCCCTGTCGGGTATTTCAGGACACCCAGGGAAGTTGCAACGAACTCTGCTTTTCAATTTTGGCCGACTGACCAGTTATGCCTGCTTCGGCGCATTGGTAGCAGGCATAGCCGCCGCAGTTGAAACAATAGCTCCAATGCAGTCGCTGGGCCACTGGCTGCGGCTGGCTATGGCAGCCATTTTGCTTGTTGTTGGTCTACAGCTGCTGCTACCCCGCCACCAGATCAATCCTCTGGAGCGGTTAGGCGCAAAGCTCTGGAGAAAAGTTTCCCCACTGGCGGCGCGGTTACGATCAGGCCACCGAATGCGCCAGTGGTTTGGGCTGGGTCTGGTTTGGGGCTGGCTGCCCTGTGGCCTGGTCTACAGCATGTTTGCACTTGCTGCGACCAGCGCAAACCCTGCCGGCGGCGCGACCATCATGTTGGCATTCGGGATGGGCACCTTGCCTGCAATGTTGGCCACGGGCACCGCAAGCAGTGCCATCAGCCGACTGCGTACAGGCCAGGCCCGTCGATTCGTTGCCATCCTGATGTTAGCGTCTTCCGCCTGGCTTGCATACATGCCGCTGCAGCACATTGGAGCGGACAGTCAAGCGCATGGACATCATCACCATGCCGCGTCCATACCGTAGCGCTGGCGGCTCGGTTAAGCATGTCATTATCACGCGAAAAAACTGGCAACACAGAGCGCGTATATGACCTGCTAGAAGGCAGTTGGCAATCCTCCATATTTGGTCGCGCCATTAACCTGTTTATGATCGTTTTGATCTCTGCCAACGTGCTGGTAGTGATCCTGTACTCCGTGCCAGATTTCCGGGAGTTACTGCAGCCGATAGCGTATCCCTTCGAACTGTTTTCTATCGTGGTGTTTTCCATTGAATATCTGCTGCGTCTGTGGTGCTGCGTCGCTGCGCCTGCGGGTATGTATTCGCACCCAGTAAAAGGGAGATTGAAATGGATGGCTACACCGCTAGCGCTTATCGACCTGGCTGCAGTTGCTCCATTTTATCTGTCGCTTGTTGTTCCGGGACTGGATTTGCGATTCCTGCGGGCATTTCGCATTGTGCGTTTACTGAAACTCACCCGGTATTTTCCCGCCATGAGCATGCTAGGCCGGGTCGTTAGCCAGCAGGGCCGAGCACTGGCCTCCGCGGCTTTGGTGATGTTTATCCTGCTGATCATCGCGTCCAACATCATGTATTTGATCGAACGAGATGCACAGCCCGAACACTTTGCCAGCATACCCGCTGCCATGTGGTGGGGTGTCGCCACCTTAACCACAGTAGGCTATGGCGATGTTGTACCGGTTACCACCTTAGGGCGGATCGTGGGCGCCTTTATAGCGGTCTTCGGCATTGGCATGTTCGCGCTTCCCGCGGCCATACTCGCCTCTGGGTTTGCCCGCGAAATGGAGAAATCCAAGTTTATTGTTTCATGGCGCGTGGTAGCAAATGTCCCCTTATTCTCAAAGCTCAATGCGGGCGAAATTGCTGAAGTTGCGGCGCTGCTGCAGGCTCGATCCTGTTCCGAGAACGAGATTGTTTTTCGCACCGGGGCGCCGGCGCATAGCATGTTTTTTATCGTATCAGGCCGGGTTCAGATAGATATTGGACAGGAGCGCTTTGTTTTGGATGAGGGGGATTTCTTCGGTGAAATCGCTCTGCTCCACGACCGCGTCCGCGCCGGCACAGCAACCTGTATAGAGCACTCACAGCTATTGGAACTTTCAAAGGAAGCGTTTGCTCGACTCTGCGAGCGGCAACCTTCTCTATATCAGAATCTGAATAAAATTGCGGATAATCGACGCCGAGACTTTGGACGCGGTGACCTTGCCAGTTGACAGCTAGCGCTTTCGCCTGGCCCTGCGCCGGGTCAGCCCGGGTGCCTTGCCGCCTGTTCTTGCGACCGGCGGGGACTCAGCAATTTGATCTCGGTATAGATTACGCTCTTGGTCAAAGCTCAGTTTTCGAAACGACAGCAAAAATCCGCTTGCTAATGAGGCAGGCAATAACAGCAGCCACAGTGCGCCGGGGAACACCAACGCGACGCAGATCATGGTTGCCAACAGCGTCGCGACTAATCCAATGATGCCAAAGCGCCAATCAATGCCACGCCCCATCAAACGCACCGCGCAAGCGACCATTGGTCCAATGAAAACAATCATCGGACCAATTTGCCGAAACGCCCAGAAGAACAGCAAATAAGCCAGCACGGCAGCTACCATGCCGGTAAAACCTCCCAGCAACCCCATCCAGATATTCTCCTGGGACTGCAGCACCTGGGAGTCTGTGGCCGGATCACCAGAAATGGTCTCAGGTGTGGCGTATGGATTATCCTTGTCCGTTGTCTTCATGACTGCATCATTGACGTTGCGTTACAAGAACCCGATATATTAGTGCCATCCTTCACAATCGCTTTCCAACCATGGGTCATTTGCTTTGAGTTACAAAATTACCAATCGCGCCACTGGCAGCGTATTCACTGCCGAACCAGATGAATCTATTCTGGATGCTGCCAGGCGCCAGGGTATCAATTTGTCATTCTCGTGTCTGAATGGAACCTGCGCAAGCTGTAAGTCTCAGGTCATCGAAGGCCGTTGGCACTATCCCAACTTACCGCCCCAGGCGCTGACCAAGGAAGAAAGCGCGAATGGCATGGCGCTACTTTGTCAGGCGGCCGCTGAATCGGATCTGACCGTCGTTGCGCGGGAAGTTGAAGCACTGCGAAATATCACTGCCAAGATTTTTCCGACCAGGGTGGCCAGCATGACATTTCCTGCCCCAGACGTGGCTTTGGTGCGATTGAAGCTCCCCAATAATATAGATTTTGAATATCTGGCTGGCCAACACCTCGAAATCATTTTGGCCGACGGCAAGCGGCGAGCATTTTCTATCGCGAATGCACCCGATGGGACTGGAGAGTTAGAGCTGCACGTACGTCACGTACCCGGCGGTGGATTTACAGATTTTGTATTTAATGGGATGAAAGTGGGTAGCCTGGTTCGGATCGAGGCTCCGCTAGGCACATTCTTTTTGCGTGATCAAACCGATCGCCCCATCATCTGTGTTGCAGGCGGCACCGGCATGTCGCCCATCAAGGCTATCGTGGAAGAACTGATCGAGCACCACCCAAACCGCGAGGCCACCGTTTACTGGGGCGCACGGTCGAAGCGAGACTTATACTTATTGGATACGGTAGCGGACTGGCAGCGCGATCATCCACAAATACAGGTTGTGCCGGTCCTTTCTGAACCCATTGAGGCAGATGATTGGGATGGTAGAACCGGACTAGTCCACGAAGCGGTTATTGCAGACCATCAGGATATGAGCGCGTTTGATGTCTATATGAGTGGGCCACCGCCGCTGATTGAGGCCGGCCGCAAGGCGTTTGCCGAGAAGGGCCTGCCAGAGCGTCATCTCTACTACGACTCGTTTGAGTTCGCGCCAGACATTCTGGCCAAGATGGTGGGAGTCCAAGACGAGCATTTCGCCAGATGACGGTTTTACTCTAGTGGGATTCGAAACCCTCGCCACCAAGTTCTCGGAGCATCCAGCGATCACAAGCATTGTGCCCGGTTTGTCCCATGGGACCTGAGAGATCCACAAAACCAAATTTCTTATAGAGCTTCGCCGCGTAATGCATAGTGCTGGCAGTTTCTAGATAACACTCTCGGTAGCCAAGCTCTGGCGCCTCATCCAGGAGCCTTTTTAGCAGCGCATAGCCTGCACCGGTACCCCGCAAATCTGGCCGGAAGTACATTTTCTTGAGCTCGCAGATGTGGTCGTCACCTCCAATTAGAGGCCCCAGCCCGCCGCCACCCAGTACCACCCCGTCGCGTTCGATCACATAATAGACGTGACCGGCATCGCTATAGACGTCATACATGCTGTCTACTTCTGCGTCGTTGATGGAGTATCCCTGCCCCACGCAGCCAAATTCGGTCATCACATCACGAATAATCTGTCCAACAACCGGGCTGTCGTTCTCGGTGATTCGTCGAATCGAATACGTCGCACTTAAACGAGCGTACTGCAGTGCGCGGGCATATGCCTCCATCCCATCCGCAATCATTTGTACGCTGGAGTCATCCAGGAACACTCTTGCATCTGCCACCTGTTGCTCGGCCTTGGCGTTGATGTCCGCCACCACAGTCTCACCATTTTTGGTAAGACGCAGGGGCTTGCGACGTCGATCGGCCTTGTCTTCATGAACCAGCAGATCGCCTAGCTCAAGCAACCTTGTGGTCACTCGGCTTAGCTGAGATTTATCCACCAGCAACAAAGTCTCCAGATCTGAGACCGTCAGCATCTTGTGCAACGCAATTTCGGTAAGCACGTGGCATTCAAGCGGAGAATAACCACCGGCACAGCCGTCATCGGATAATACGTTAAGCTCTCGAACTAATTTGCGGGCAGCACTGCGTAATGGTGACATTTTAGTTGCACTATTCAACTATTTAGTTGTAAACATACTATTATTCTATAGTGCTGCCAAGACATTGAAGGCGAACCGGACCTACCCCATGTTGAAAAAATGAGCGCACACCAAACCATTGACGATGCCCAGGTCGCCGAATTTTGGCGCCAGGGATATTTGCTGGTACCGCAGATGGCAGCGCCAGATTTCTGCAGCGACGTGCGTTCAGCAGCGCTGCGGCAGCTGTCCGAACGTATTGCACCGTTTGAGCTGGAAGCGCAGGTAGCCTATCCAGGCGCTCCGACCCAAGGTCAATCAGGTGATGAGACCATTCGAAGATTACTCGGCGCATACCAGCGTGGCGCACCTTACTCCACCTGGGCCCATAACCAATTGCTTGTTAATACACTGGCACGGTTGTTTGATGGCAATCAGGTCTGGCTGTCGCCTAACCATCACAACTGCGTGATGACCAAGCAGCCGGAATACTCGAGCCTTACCGGCTGGCATCGGGATATTCGGTATTGGTCGTTTAACAATTCTGACCTGATAACGGCGTGGCTTGCCCTGGGCGAAGAGCAGGAAAATAACGGAAGCCTGAAGGTCATTCCTGGTTCGCATCGCGCAAATTTGGAACGGGATGCTTTTGATGACGCGCTGTTTTTCCGGGAAGACTTGGCAAAGAATCAAGCGCTCATCGAAACGCAGCAGCGCATAACCATGCAGCCAGGAGACTGTCTGCTGTTTCATGCCGGACTATTACACGCGGCCGGGCGCAACCTTCGGCATGATCCAAAGTTAGCCCTGGTGTTTACCTTTCACGGCGATCAGACCAGGCCAAATCCAGGCACACGCTCCGCGCGAGCCGAAGAAATTGTGATTCTGTGACCGAATCCACAAAAGTATCGCCACGGTCATTCTAGGCTAAACTCCCAGGATAGGTTTTTTACTCTAGTTTTTACCGGCAGCTTTAGCCCAAGGCTGCAAAAATCTACAAATGCGGCCAGGAAGGCGCTCACAGGAGGTAGCCGTGCGACTTTATCCACTTCATATTTTATTATTCCTGACCCTAGGCATCACATCGCTGATGTGGTCTGATTCTGCTGCAGCACGAGACTTTGTCGTGGAGGGTCGTGATACCAGCGAACTAATCCGGGCAATCAGGCTTGCAAATGCGCATCCCGGTGTGGATCGTATTGTGCTGCAACCCAATGCGAGCTACGTGTTCAAGCGACCATATGCACCTGATGAGCCAACATCATTGCCACCAATCACTGACGATCTCGCCATTATCGGTAATCGATCTGAATTCAGGCGGTATTCGGGAGATGCATTCGGACATGTGAGCGTTGCAGCCGGAGTAGAGCTACTCATTTCGGAACTTCACTTTGCCGACTCAGGGCTAACTGCCATGCGCAACGAGGGTCATGCCCGTTTGTATGACTGCGTCTTTGAAGACAACGCGACCACTGCGCAGGCAGCGGCCATTGCTAATGCTGGTACTCTTACCATGGTACGCGGCGCTATTCAGTTCAATACCGTGACAGGCATCCAGGACACCGGCGGTGTGGTCGAAAATAAAGGGGCGCTGCGGCTGGAAAACGTGACTTTTGAAAGCAACCGCGCTTACGCTACCGACGCCTGGGCTCAAGTAGGAGTCGCGCTGGTTAATCTGGGACAAGCACAGATCGTGTCCAGCAAGTTCACCGAAAACGAGGCGGTGGATGCGTTGCTTTACAGCGGCGTAGTACACAACCCCAAAGGCAGTGAGTTGACCGTGGAAAACTCGGTTTTTACCAACAACTTTCCCATGGCGTTGGCGGCAAGCCAACAACCGGGCAAAGTCAATTTGCGCGGCGTAGAAATGGTAGCTTCCAACCAGTAAATTTCTTCGGCTTCACAAAGAGATTGCTTGAAGCCTGAAGCCTGCCCGAGCGAAAAAACCCGGTTTTCCGGGTTTTTTTGCGATACTAACCGGCATGCAGAAAAACCACCTATTACCTGTTCGCATCGTCCTGGTAGAAACCCATTTCCCGGGCAATATCGGAGCCGCCGCGCGGGCCATGAAGACCATGGACTGCGATCAACTCTATTTGGTCAATCCGCAGGCTTTTCCCCATGCCGAAGCAACCATGATGGCCACCGAGGCCGCGGATATCCTGGAGCGCGCGGTCATCGTGGATTCGCTTGATGCGGCCATTGCGGATTGCGGCGTCACCTTCGCAACATCCACCAGGCCAAGGTCTTACGATCGTCCCACAGTCAACGCTCGAGAAGCAGCTCAAATTGCGACAAAGTTCGCTAGTGCCAATACTCCTGCCGCCCTGGTTTTTGGTCCAGAACCCTCAGGATTGTCAAATGCCCATTTGGCGCAGTGCCAATATCGCGCGTATATACCTGCCTCGGACGCCTGCTCTAGCCTGAATCTGGCCCAGGCCGTACAGATTTTTGCGTATCTTCTCAGGGAAGCCTGGCCTCAAGGTACCAGCGCATCCGACTCTGATGTTATCCATGCTACCCATGCCGAACGTGAGCAGCTTTTTAAGGTGTTGTCCGAACTGCTGGCAAAGTTGGACCTGGACAAAGGCGACCCAGAATTTGTCCCGAACACGATGCGTAATATGCTCAACCGGGCCAATCTTTCTCGCAGCGATGTGTCTGTGTTACGTGGCGTTATCGCGCGATTGGAAGCGCGTGTACAGGGGCGGCAAGACCCATAATTGCCTTCTGATGCGCAATTGGCCATTATCAGCGCTCTATCGAACCAGAGCCGTTTTGTATGGGATACATGTATTTGGGGCTGCTCGCCCTGCAGATTTTGGCGGCGGTACATGCAGTCAAGACAGGCCGCGAGACCTTTTGGATTTACATCATTGTATTTGTCCCTGTCATTGGCATAGCGGTATACGTGCTAACACAAGTCTTGCCGGACTTACGCAATAGCCCTGGATCGCGCCGAGCCGCGGGCAAGCTGGGCAAGGTGGTAAACCCAAACAGGGACTTGCATCGCTTACGAGATCAACTGCAACTCTCTGATAATATTCAAAACCGATTGCAGCTCGCTGACGAATGCTTTGCGCGGCGCATCTACGGTGAAGCCGAAACTCTTTATCAGGGATGCTTGCGTGGACCAACCGAGGACGATCCGCACATTCTGCTAAAGATTGCGAAGAGTCAGTCGGCGCAGGAGAAGCACGAACAAGCCCTCGCAACGCTAGAACAACTCATTGCGGCCCAGCCTAACTTTCGATCTCACGACGGCCATTTGCTGTATGCAAAGTCGCTCCTCGCGCTAGGGAGAGAAGAAGAAGCTCTCACGGAGTTCGCCGCACTGGCCGATGCCTACCCCGGCGAGGAAGCAAGAGTTCTGTACGCGCAGCTGCTCCAAAAACTAGGTCGGACTGAAGAAGCTGTGGCTCAGTATGAGCAAACGGTAGTCCGCGCCAGACGCGCACCAAAATATTATCGACGCAAAGAAAAGCAGTGGATCAGTATCGCTGAAACTGCATTACGAAACTAAGGAAATAGAATGCTCACTTGCATGCGAATAATTGCCGTAGTCTTTACTGTATTTGCTTCAACAGCTGCCACCGCAATGGAACTCTGGCCCGGCACGCAATACGACCCCAAGATTCCAAGTTATGCAACGGCATTGGGCTACGACATCGGAGAAATGATCTCTGATCCAACCCAGACCAGAGACTATTTTGAAGCGCTTGCGCAGGCCAGCAATGGACGCATGCAGCTGTTTGAGTATGGAACAACCTGGGAAGGTCGCAAACTCTTTTTCGCCGTTATCGGCAACGCCGAACAGATGGCCGATTTGGCTGGATACCAATCAAACATGCAGCGCCTGGCAAATGCCGAAAACCTTAGTGATGCCGAATTGAAGTCGATTACAGGGGATACTCCGGGGTCGGTTTGGCTAGCCTATTCTGTTCATGGTAACGAGATTTCTTCCACCGATGCTGCCATGGCCACGGCGTACCATTTGCTGGCAGCAAAGAACGATCCCGTCGTGGAGAAAATCCTCGCGAGTACGCTAGTGTTTATCGCACCCATTCAGAACCCAGATGGTCGTGCCAGGTTTGTGCAGGAATACCGTATGAATCTTGGACTGGAACCACAGTCGGACCCGTTGGCTGCGGAACGCAATGAACGCTGGCCCTCAGGCCGAGTAAACCATTATCTTTTCGACCTGAATCGAGATTGGCTTGCATTGACGCAACCTGAAACTCGCGGCCACGTAGCGGCGCTTCGGGACTGGTTGCCGTTAGTGGTGGTCGATCTGCACGAAATGGGAAGCGACAGTACCTA
>CAZVYE010000076.1:0-15629 GCA_964630895.1 uncultured Gammaproteobacteria bacterium
CACAGCCAGAATTTCCTGCCACTGCAATGCAGCTTGCGCAGCAAAGCACCAAAGCAAGGATCATATTGGTGAATTTCAGTTGGTTCATGTTGTTGGGATATTACCTGTCTCACCGCTGCGAGGAAAAATTAAAGAGGAACGGACATTCTGGCGGGTATAGATGCGCTCTGCGTATGGAAGCTTGCCCCAGCTTCAGATCTTGCGGCAATAGCCCATGGAGCGATAGATTTATTGCCATGCTTGAAGATCAAACATACATTCGGAATGCCCAGCGAGAAGATTGGAAAGCCATACGCGCGCTGACAAAAAGGGCCTTCGCCCAATCAGAGTTCGGTCACAACGGGGAGGCGCAGCTGATCGAAACGCTGCGGGAGCACTGTAGCGACCACCTTGAGCTGGTAGCAAAAAAAGGTGAACAAATAATCGGACATGTGCTCTTTTCGCCCGCGACGATCAAGAGTGACAAAACTGAGTGGCGAGGCATGGGGCTGGGGCCGATGGCCGTGGAGCCTAAGTTTCAGAACAAGGGAGTTGGTTCAGAACTGGTTCGTGCAGGACTCGCGCACTTAAAGCAATCGACACATTCGTTCGTCGTGGTGCTTGGACACCCTGGGTTCTATGCGAGATTTGGATTTAGACCTGCCGGCGAACTCAATATGACGCACGGCTTTCCAGGCATTCCGCAAAACGTGTTTTTTGCACAGGTCTTCGATCCAGAGTTGGCGCGTTCAACAAGCCGAAAACCAATCTATTATCACCAGGAGTTTGGTGCGCAACATGTGTAGCTGTAGACTGAGCTAGTATCGGCCTAACTGGTGAAGAAAGACGGGGGATTGGTGGTCGGGCAGGGGATCAATGCAACAATAATCCTGGTGGCTATGCCTTATACGGCCATTGCTGCTTATGATTTCTGGCTGCACAAGTCAGACCGCGACGTGCCGAAGATCGAACGCTGGTTACACGCGATCATCCTGATGAGCGTCGGCTTGTTTATTGTGTTTGCCGCAGCCAGCAAAGATTTGCTGGCCGCCATATCGCTAGCCGTACTGATTCCTGCGGCCGTGGCAGACGAGTTTGGCTACCACCGTCATTTGCGTTTGCATGAACGTCGCATACATATCGTTGGCGGGGTTTCGTTGCTGGCTTTGATCGGGGTTTGGCTTTGGACGATATGAGTGCGGCCCAATTGATGGCGGCGATTGAACCATATTACGCCATTTCCCTCATTTTTGCGGTGCTGCTGGTCGTGTTCTTTCCGCTAACCAGAGGTTGGAAATCCAGGGCGGAAAAGCGCAAGTATTATCAAATTCAACTCATTACTTTCTTGGGTGCTTTGCTTGGCGCAAAGCTTGCGGTGCTGCTTGGAGATGGACTTTGGCCAATAAAACCATTTTCCGATTGGGCGGCGCTGCTGCTCTCGGGCCGCTCAATTGTCGGCGCACTATTGTTCGGCTTTATATTTGCGGAATTGGCTAAACCTATATTTCGCTACAACCGACCGCCGAATGACCGGTTCGCACTGGTATTACCTTTCTCTATCGCAATTGGCCGAATTGGTTGCTGGCTGTCTGGATGCTGTCTTGGCTTAGATCTAAACCCGCCGTTAGGACCCTTTGATCGTCACCCTATCGCGTTATATGAAATCGTGTTCTATGTGCTCATTGGAACGCTCATGATTCGCGCCTATCAAGCGCGCAGGTTGCAAGGTCAATTGTTTGCTGTATTCATGGTTGCTTATGGGACATTCCGGTTTGTTTGCGAGATAGTTCGGGCGACTGAGAAGGCTTTCTTGGGGCTGTCTGGGTATCAACTGCTGGCGCTCGCACTGATTATTGCAGGACTTATTTCTTTCCATGCCCGCCGCAATGTCTTGCTGCCCGGGAAGTTTGGCTATGAACAATAAACCCAGTTGTGCATTGATCGATTATCAATCGAGTACGCCCGCGGATTTACACGAGAAGTACGCAACCAGCGCGCGGGCAAAGGCGGCCGAGTACCGGTTCGGGAAACAGGGAGCATCTCAGTATGGCAAATGAATCTGACAAATCAACTTCGCAATCAGGTCCTGATAATCAGGTAAATGCTCCGAATCAGCCGCCCAGGCGAACCGGGAATGATTCGGATAATGACGACTCGGGCTGCGGGACAATCATTTTGTATGCTGTGGGTACCTTTATAGTCGTTGCACTACTTATCTTTGGAACCTGTTTGCTGGTGTTGTCCAGGTGATAATTTCGGCCCTTAAATCCAGGCTGCACGCGGATATTTGTCAGGATCCCGTGCTGCATGGCTTGGTCCTCAATCTGTACCTAAACGGCGAGGAATATCCCCATCGCGTGGATGATTACTTTCCGCTTTGGGCCATGAACAAGAGCGGGCTGCGCGAGCAGGTTGCACAGCACATGCGCGACGAAGACAAACATGTCGCGCTCTATCAAAAAGCCATTCAAAAGCTGGAACAGCCAGTAGTAACCATTCCGACAAACGACATCTACAATCACATCATTCGCCGATGTACCCCAACCAGTTGGCGTGTCCGAAGGTCCGATAGCGTAGATCGGCAGTCAGAGAGTCAGGCCAATTTCTTTGCCCACTTGCACTATTTGGAGAAGCGTATTGCACGCTCGCTGGATTTTCATCTCCAGGCCTGTGCCAAGTCGCCCTCAACTTATCCTCTAAAAGCAGTGGGAATCGTGCATTCGGATGAGCAACACCATGTTCAGTACACGAAAGATGCGGTGTTTGATTTGTTGCCACGATCAAAGGCGCGCGCGGTACTGCAAATGCATAAGGCAGCAGAGTCCAAGGCCAATCGGATATTTTCCGGGCACCAGTTGGAATATCTAACGTCACAATATGCCGCTCGTTTTCCAAAGTGGCGTTGTCGCATTTATCGTGTTGCCGGTCAGTTACTGAGTTGGGCGGGAAGATAATGCAGCAGGCTAGCTCAACACTTAAACCAACCAACGAGACACTGGACTCCCTGCAGGAGCAACTACAGTCTATTTCCGTTGACGATGTGGCTGGGATATTTGACCTGACCGGTTGCGAAGAACTTTTAAAATCTACGATTAGCGTTTGTCCGGACTGCCTTAATCACGCTATGGCCGTGGTTTACGTGGACGATGGACGAGTTTGGAAAAACACTCTGTGCAATGTGCACGGCGTCAGCAAAGCAGTGCTGGAGCAGAATGCCGCGTTTTATCGCGTGACCAATAAAGACAAGTGGGGCGTTCGATACACGGAGGACAGGCAGTTTGATATTCCAGCGTATAGCAAATGCTGCGGTACTTCCTGTGGTGCAAAGGCCCCTTCAGATAGGGGTGCCGTCGATTATCAGCAGCAACTGGGCAATAAGTCTTGCACGGTCCTGCTCGAGGTGACCAATGCATGCAATCTGGCGTGCCGGGTTTGCTATGCGGATGCCAGGGGAGACCGCATTCTCGCCTTTGAGGAAGTCAAAGCGCACATCCAGCAATTGACCGATGCCAAGGGATTTATTGATTCGGTGCAAGTGACCGGCGGCGAAGCAACGATTCACCCAAATTTTTGGGATATCGTCGACTGGCTGTTCCACCAGCAGTCAATCGGTAAGATTTATTTACCCACCAACGGCATCGAATTCTCCAAGCCAGAGATCGTTCAGAAGCTCAAAATGTACCGTAGCAAGATTTTGGTGCTGCTACAGTTTGATGGTGGGCTGCCGAATGCGAACAAAGCAATGCGCAGGGCGGATACGCAAAGGGTTCGCCAGAAAGTTATAAAGAATCTGGATCGGATCGGGGTGTGCATGCAGCTCACCATGGCCGTAACCCATCAGCTTAATGAATCTGAAATTTCCTGGGTGGTGGAACAAGGGCTCAAGCACAGACACATTCGTTTGGTGGGAATATTGCCGGCGTTTTACACAGGTCGATTTGAGTTGCCCACCGATCCGGTTGAGCGTCCCACACTGTCAACGGTGGTACTAGCCATTGGCGACGCGTTGGCAAAACATGTCGGCAAGGAAGACTTTGTACCAATCCCCTGCAGTCACCCGAACTGCGGTTGGACCTCGCTGTTCGCACGACGTTTTGGCTTATTGTTCAACATCACGCAAAAGATCAATCTCGAAGAAGTTATGAATGAGGTTGCCTATAAGACCATTCTCGATAAGCGGGAAATTCGGTCAGTGCTTGGGGATGGAGGTAGAGCTTTGGTAGGCCGGGTTCTAACATGGGTCGGTCGTCGACTTGTTCGACCTAAAGACGTGTTCGGGATTGCCATAAAACCGTTTATGGATCGGTTCAATTATGACGCGGATCGGGTGGCAAATTGCTGTCACCAAATTTTGGACACCAAGGGCAACCTGATTTCATTTTGCGAATACAACACGCGCCTGCGCGCGAGCGACACCTGGGCCTCAAAACCCCAGTTGGACGGTCGGCATAAAGCCGTTGCCAAAGCGGTGGAGCGAAGCTTCGATGACTGATCTGCTGCCAGCAGCAGTGATTAGTGTATTGGTCGCAATTCCAGTGACAGCTGCTTTGCTGATCGGCCGAGAAGAATGGCGATCTGTAACCCCAGCGTTGCAGCGTCAGACCTGGATCTCCTTAGCGACAGTTCCACCCAACGTAGCAATATATCTGTTGCTGGCTCCATTCTGGGCGGCGGTCTATCTGTTCGCTCAGAACGTAGCCAGTATGCGTATTGAATTTGGTTTGCTCAGCGCATTAGCTGTCGTACTGGCCTGTGATTTAAGCTACTACATTGAGCACACCTGTGGTCACCGTATTGGATTTATTTGGCGCCTGTATCACGGTACTCACCACACCGGGGCGGACTACCACGTCCCACTGGCGTACCGGGTTAACGGTCTAAACCACCTGTTGGCGCCGGTGTTCTATCTCCCCTGGGTTTGCATAGGATTTGACCCCCTGATGGTATTGGGGGGGCAACTCTTCGTGTTTCACTATCAAGCATGGCTACATACCGAGCGCATCGGTCGACTTGGCTGGCTGGACAAATGGTTTAACACTCCGGCTACGCATCGCGTCCACCATTCTCGCGCCCTTGCGCATCAGCACGTAAATCTTGGTGGCCTAACCATGGTTTGGGACCGGCTCTTTGGAACCTACCATGTGCCAGTCGACGACTTACACTATGGTCTGGCAAATTGTGATGATGCGAAGACGTTTTCAGGTGTCTATATCAATCCCTGGCGCAAGAGCTAAAAGTAGGCGGGAGCGAAACGTTGTTTCTGACTATTCTCGCCCCAGACGCTTGTGGGCTTAGACGTTAGTAGCGACATTTAAGGAGGCATCATGGCAAAGATAACTGGTATTGGTGGGGTGTTTTTTAAAAGCACCGACGATAACAAGGCTTTGGCGCAGTGGTATGCGGAACACTTGGGGCTGGACCTGCAGGAGTTTGGCGGGGCGGTGCTGAATTGGCCAGACGATAAAGCCGAAGATAAAGGCATGACCGTATGGCATGTGGCGGAGAAGGACTCGCAGTGGTTCAGTCCCAGCAAGTCGTCTTTCATGATCAACTATCGCGTTGACGATATGGACGGAATGATTGCGCAGCTCACCGCTGCAGGAATAGATATTCTGCAAGGACCAGAATCACACGAGAACGGTAAGTTCGCATGGATTATGGACCCCGAGGGCAACAAGGTGGAGCTTTGGGAGCCGATGATCTGGGATGATAACAACAAGCAAAGCTAGCTTTGCTAATCGACGCCGAGAAACCCAGAGAAAATGGTTGCGAAATGAAGCAGGCAATTGTGCACGTGGCCCTGGTTGTAAAAGACTATGATGAGGCTATCGAGTTTTACACCCAAGTTCTCAACTTCAAGCTGGTCGAAGACACTTATCAACCTGAACAGGATAAGCGCTGGGTGGTGGTCGCACCTCCAGGGTCCAACGGCACATCTTTGCTTTTAGCGAAAGCGTCGACATCCGAGCAGGAGAGTTATATCGGTCAGCAAACCGGAGGCCGGGTCTTCTTGTTTCTCAACACGGATGATTTCTGGCGCGACTACCAAAGGATGCGGGAGGTCGGGGTTACATTTGTTCGGGAGCCAAAAACAGAAAGCTACGGTACGGTCGCGGTCTTTGAAGATTTGTATGGCAATCTGTGGGACCTTTTGCAGCTGAATTAGAACAATTTATAGCCAGCCGAAGTTAGCTGGCAGCGACTGCTTCGGCCATGTCAGGTCGCTGTGCATCCCGTTTGGCTGCTTTTACTACCTCCGCCTCCTCTACATGGTTCAATATGCCGCGTCGATTTAGATCGTGGGCTATGTCATCGCTTGCGGTAACTCGCTGCATGTGCACGCCATGGTCGGCAGCTTGCTCGATATGCGTATCTACCTGCTTATCTCTGTCCGAATCCACGACGGGGTCGACGTCGCGAATGTAAATGCCAATAATCCGATCTCCCAGCTGTTCGGCGGCACTGGCATATAACTCGGCGTCCCGCTGTCCGGAGTCGCCTATTAGAATGAAAGGAAGATTAGGGAGGCGCCGCATAATAGTCAGGGCTTTAGCCAGCTTGTGGCTATGGTCGTTTGTACCACCTGTATCACCTGGATTAAGGCCAAAGTCTCGGAGCATCAGCGGGCCGTGGGGAATGGCATTTAGCTCCATAAAGTCTACGAGCAGGTCGTACAAATTCCACGGCGAACTGGATACATAAAAGATGGGGTTGACCGGCTCTTTATGGTGACCAGACTGCAGTATTTGATACAGTTCGCCGACCCCCTCTAATGGTTTGCGCGTGCGCGCATTGTGCAAGAAGGTTAGCCGGGCCATGGTGAGCAGGCGAGTGGCATCCGTATGCAATATCGTATCGTCAACATCGCTTATAACGCCGTATTGCGCCTGGGGGCCTGGGGTTAGAATCCGGTGCTTAGAAGTCACCATGTCGTGATGAGAGCTTTTGGTTGCAGCACTGCCATCAGTCCAAAATGAAGCTATAGGATCTGAGAGAGGCAAGGCCGTTTGGTAGTAGCCTTCAGCATCCGTATGCAGTCGTTCTGCGTCTTCACCAACACGAACGGTTACCGGGTGGTTGGGAATCTCGTCGGTTTCGAATCTGCGATAGGTATTCAGTAGATTGTGCCACCAGCTATCATCTTCTTTGGGGCCGCCTTCGGCTTGGTTTGCTAATAACCTGCCTTGCAGAAACGCGCTACGGCCGTCGCTATAACCGGTGTAGGCGGCAATATGTTCGACGCGATCCCAGCCCATGAAGCCACGCAGTCGATTCCATGCGATGTCCACTTGTTCTTCAACTGCAGTGGTGTGCTGCATCAAAAGCGAAGCCACGGATGTTTTCCAGGTTGGACTTTTCGAGTCGGTCATCACTGAAACCTTTGTGAGCGTGGCGTCATTGGTAACCCAACCCGTGTGGTGATGCGGTCAATTGATTCGCCACACCAGAAGTTCTGGGGAAACCACTCATCAGCATGTCGATAACGGGTGCCTCGCTTCTCCCTAGGAATTCTGAAAACCGCCGACTCGAAACCAGCTAGGCTAGCTTCATTTCAGTGGCCCGATTGGAAATCTGCAATATTTGGTCGTAGGCTTGCCCTGCATGTGGAGGTCTTCACGGTGGAAGGAGATTGCGTATGGCGGGGTCCAGTTCACGTTCAGATCAGGACGAAACGACTCGAATTGCAGCGAGCAATGGTCCTGGTGTAGAAATTCCCGGTTTTCAGTTCCAGCGCAAGCTGGGAGGCGGTGCCTCTGGCGTAGTATGGCAAGCTGCTCAGCACGAACCTGATCGTCAAGTTGCCATTAAGCTGCTCAACATCAGCGGCGAGCGAGACCGAGAGTTTACCCATGAAGCGAATCTGCTGGCTCGTTTAAGTCATCCTCATTTAGTCGACGTTTATCAGGTTGGCACCCAAGGCGACTATCATTTTATTGTGATGCCCTATTTAAAGGGCGGAACTTTAAGAAACCGCATGCAGCGAGGCGTGCTTGAAGAAGCCGATATTGTGCGTATGGGCCGACAGGTGGCCGGTGCTTTGGATTACCTGCATCGGGAGGGTTTGGTACACCGGGATGTAAAGCCTGAAAACATCCTTTTTGATCAGCACGATAATGCGTTGCTGGCAGATTTTGGGATTACCAAAGATGCGCAGATCACTGGTGAACAGACCCAGCAAGGGATGGTAGCCGGTACGCCGGCTTACATGAGCCCAGAGCAAATACGCTGTCAACCCCTAGATGGACGAAGCGATGTGTACTCGCTGGGCGCGGTTCTATATGAGTGCTTTGAGGGAGCACCCCCGTTTACGGCAGACAGCACGCATGAACTGCTCGAAAAGCACGTTTCCGAAAGATTATCCCCCATGCGCAGAGTACGCGACAGCGTGGCTAGGGTGGTGGAGAAAGCTCTGGAAAAATCGCCGACCAGTAGGTATGCCCATGCGCGTGATTTGGGGACCGCGCTTGAGCATACAGCAGAAAGCAATTTCATGGATGCGATTAAACGCAAGACGCTCCTGCGAAATTTGGCGGTATATGTTTTTGTTTCGTGGGTAATCTTACAGGTCATTGATGTAGTTGGCGACATATGGGACGTGGCAGCAGCTACACGTCAGTCTTTATTCATACTGCTGGCATTGGGCTTGCCGGTGACCATACTGGGTACCTGGCTGTATGCCCGGATGAATGTTTCGCGGCGCAAACGCGCACGGACACTTGATGCCGAGCGCTCAATTGCCTGGGAGTGGATTTCTCGTTGGGTGCCTGAAACTCGTCGCAATTTCGTGGCAGGACTATCACTGTTAGTCGCGCTCGTGTTCTACCTTATTTGCTATTTCTGGCCTGACGAGCCTTTGTCGAAAGATGTTCGAAGAATCCTCGCTGCCAGTACGCGAGTTGGTGACAGTGCGGACCTTGTTTATTCCTTGTGGGGATTTAACGCGCCTGGAGGCGAGTCAATGGACGCCTATGGTCGGCTGGCGATAGATATGTATCGCTCGCTAGGTGACCATTTTGAAATTGCTGATCCACTAGAGCTGACAGTTGATGGTCGCTCAATCTGCCGCCTTCGTCAGGAGCAGTGTCCGGGTCTTTTTGCTGGTCTAACCGCGCTACCGACAGTGCTAGAAGCAAATAGAGAGATCCTTCAGCGCTATGACGCTATGTCCAATTACCGAACGTACTCAGAAGTTATCTCTCCAGACTTTGATAGTCCGATTCCGCCCGTACAGCCGTTTATCTGGGCACATCACCTACGCATGCAGGAGATTGCCTATGAAGTTTTACACGGAGACCCCGAAAAGGGGTGGGACACTTGGGAGTCAGAACATAGTCGCGCACGCGCGTTGCTGGCCTCCGCCGATATTCTGCTCATGAAGGTGATTGCTGTAGCGCTGCTCAATGAGCAATTACGTTTGCGGGTCTTGTTACAGGCTCAGCCTGAGGTTGCGCTGATTGGCGGTCAGCGGCCGCTACGCCGTTTGTCCCTACCAGAACGCTCCGCAGTCGCGGCCCTGCACTATGAACTTGTCGGGGTTTTAAAGGCGGCAACGCAATCGAGCACACAGGCTGCGTTAGCAGATGATTATGAGTCTCCGGCCCAGAAATTGTTCGTGCGTTATGCACCTTATTTGCCAAATGCCACCGCGAATACCTGGACAGCTTACACAACACAAATGTCGCGAGCATCACTGCTCAATCCGCAAGAATTTGTGAGTTGGCTAGAAACTTTCGAACGCCCAAAGCCTTCACTGCTGGCTCGTTTTACCAATACCGTGGGTGTTTGGTTGATGGAAAACGAAGACGATGTATTTTTGCCGTATATTCATCGGATCCACGATTTGGATCAGCTGCTGGTGCTGGCGATGATTGCCGAGCGAGCACTAGCCAAAAAGATCGGTTCCGACGAAATCTCCACGTGGCTACAATCGCTGCCGCTGGAGCTTCGCGATCCGTACACAAATACGCTGCCCATTTGGGAAGACAACACATTGTCATTTCCAGAGAAGCATCCCTACTATGACGACACCCGATTTCGCCACGAGCTGGACCTGCCGTTGTAATTCGGTCAAATAGCATGATGACAGATTCGTCATACCCCCTGGTCTAGTTTTGGTGAGTCGCCATTCTGGAGTCTGCTGTGCCGTTCCGAAGCCATTCGCGAATTTGGGTCTTCCTATTGTTGATGTCTACTGGCGCCTTTGCCCAAATTGACTGGCTGCGGCTGGAGGTGGCTGGCAGTCAGATGCAGATTGACGGCTTGGGAGCCGTAATTGTTCCGGAGGACGTTTTTGCAGGGGAGGGCAGTATGCGGTTGCGATCCGTGCAGTCACAAGACTTGCTGGATGTGTTTCGCGAGCAGGGCGTAATTTTCGGGACAGATGCGGTGCTCGAGTATTTTATTGTCGTAGAAGTGCTGGATGCGGTGCCCAAGGCTGATCGCCATATCACTTTGAAACTGGAACTGCCCGACGCTTTCGTTGCCCAGCGCGACCAGGATCAGTCGTTTCGCGCGTTTGCTTACCTGTTCAGTGACTCCGAAGATTACGCGTTTGAGAGCTTTGAGCCGGTTAGTAAGGCGGTCGCACCAGACCAACTCAATGTGCGGATACCTACCTGGTTTTTTGCGCAAAATGCAGACAACGAGGCAGTTTTTGAAGTCATCATAGCGGTGGCGATCGTGGATGCGCCTGCTTTTCTCGAACCAGTTGATGCAGCCAAGCCGGAGTTTATTGGATGCCCAGATTTTGGACCGCCTCTCGACGGATGGACTCCAGATAAATATCGGTCAAATTTTGGTCCTCGCACCCATCCCATTACCGGCGCTCCTGGATTTCATTTTGGGACGGATTATGCGATTCCAACGGGAACGCCAATCCGCGCTCTGGCCGATGGTGAGGTTGCCTGGGTTGGCTACCAAAGTCGGGCAAGGGCCGGCCGTACGGTTGGCTGGGGGCATTGGCTTATGGTGATTCATGAAGACAACTCCGTAGCAGTTTTTGCACACTTAACTTGTAAGAGTGACAAGAAACCCTGTCCGGACTATGCAAAAGGCCCGATCGAACGAGGCGAAATTGTCGCCTACTCGGGGCAGTCTGGGGGCGTTACTGGACCGCATCTACACCTGGAAGTAATAGGCACTTTGAACGGTACCTGGAATACCAGCGAGAAACTAAACCCGTTCTCATGCGTTGCCGAATGTGATGACCTGGTGGCCTGCGGCGGAAAGCTAGGTTGCGACTCTGGTGTGAGTAAAGGGCTTGCCACGCCATCGCGTCCACGCCGATGCCGACCCGCATGCGTATTGGACAAAGAGTGCGAAAGCGGTGTCTGCTATGAAGATCTCGCGCTGTGTGCGCGGGAAGACGACCGCAGTGACGCCATGTTTGGTGTGCCAGCCGTGGACTGTGGAACGTGCTGGAAACCGGTGTCCTACTATGCGTGTGGTGCTGAAGCCGAGCGTGCAATCTGCGCCAATAGCGATAATCCATCTACCGCGCTCAGCTGTACCTGGTGGGATCCAAGCAATTCCAGGGCACCTGCAATCTACGGTGACCAACCCCGCTGCTCTGAGCTGCAATAATCTTCTTTGAACTAGTTGGCACAGCTTTTGCTTCAATTAATACAACGGACAATTGTATGTGGTGAGGCAAAAAGAACATGAGCAATACAACAAGATTTACACGCTATGCAGTCGTGCTGGTTGTCGGCACATTGCTGGCGCTGGGAGGTGCAGTCTCGGTAGCAAACCTGGACTTTGATTATTCAAGCAACGAATTGCAGCCGGTTGGCCCACAACACGGCATTAATCTACTACCAATTGAGGATGCGCCTGATTGGGCTCAGGATGCCATTTATACGCAGGAATTTGACTACCCTCATCATGTAAGTTCGGCGGTGCTGGATTTAAATGCCGATGGGCAGCCAGAGATTCTTTTGGCTGAAGGAAATCCCATCATTGACGTCTATATTCCCAAGTCAACTTTTAAAATACTGCAGCGTGTAGATAGTAAATGGGAAATGATCGAAACCAACCAATTCTGTCGCCCGAATGCATTGGGTTCGCTCCGATCAGACGGCTATTGGGATGTGCGTTGCGAGAGCGAACGGGGCGTTGAACAGATGTTGCGTTGGGATGGAAATGCCTACACAGAAGTAGACGCGTTACCGCTGCTAGCTCAGCGATAAGTTTTTACTGAATTGGTGCGCTCGGGCTTGGGCGCACCGATCGATGTCTAGTCTTTGGAGGATGGTGCGACTAGTCCCGCATAGTTACCGGTAACAGCACTCTGCGGGATGCACTGAATGATTCACCGAAGCGCGCCAGACCATCGCCACGCATCCTGTCGGCGTGCTGCGCAAAGTATTCAGTCAATTTCTGTCGATCGATAAGCTGATAGTGCACGCTGTAATAGACATGCGCTTCGTCTTCACTTTCTACTTGCCACCACTCAGCACCCTCAAAGCCATCAATTTCCAGCATTTCGTCAATGTGGTTTGCCAGCCATTGGCTAAATTCATCGGCAATCTGCGCTGCAATTTGCAGGTTTACTTCGTAAATGATCATAGCAAGTTGGCCTGCTTCATCCATGCCAGCGTATCTTGAATTAACTGTGGCAATGGCGTGATCTGATAATCCAGATGTTCGATGGCTTTGCTGGAATCGCAAATCGTATTTTTGCTAACCATAGCCGCTTCTTCTGGAGACATTCTTGGAGTATGCCCTAGATGGCTTGCTATTTGCTCGATTTTTGCCATGCCGCGCAAAAACACTGCCGGCATCACCAGTTTCGGGGCGCTAACGCCAGCAGTCTGTGCAATACGGCGGACCAACTCCTCAAAAGTTGCCTTGTCCCCTCCCAATAGGAAATCGTCGCCAGATTCGGCGACCTGGGCTGCCTTTATGTGGGCGGCCGCCACAGAACGTACGTCTGCAAAAGCCCCTCTCCCAGGCGGAATTGCCGGAAGTTGTTCCTTTGCGATCATCTGATACATACGCACCCAGTTGTGTTTGTCCAGCGGACCCATGACATGGGCAGGGTTCAAAATTACGCCATCAAGACCGTTGGCAATGGCAGCTCGGACCGCTGCTTCGGCAGCCCGTTTGGTGCGGATATATCCTATCCAGTCGCCGTTGGGATTTTGCTCAGTCTGCTCGTTGATGATGCCCTGATGAAATCCATACACCGCTATAGTCGACGTGTAGATAAGGCGGCCAACAGCGTTAGTCTGGCAGCCGCGAATGATGTTGTTTGTGCCATCGACATTCACTCTGGCCTGAAGTTCTGCATCTTTGCGATGCATGCTGGTGTTCGCAGCTACATGAAACACCCAGTCGAAGCCGGTGGCCAGGGCGTTTTGCACGTCATCTGGTTTGGTTAATTCGCCCGGCACAAGGGTAACTGGCAGGTTCGAAAGGATTCCAGGGTCAGAGCCCTCCCGCAAAAGGCAGCTTACGGAGTGGCCTTCGGCGCAAAGCTGTTGCGCCAGGTGTTGTCCAACGAAGCCATTGCCACCGGTAATGAATGCAGTCTTGGAATTCTCGTTCATAAGTGCCGTGGTCCCTCTTCCAGTATCGATAATAAACTTGGGCAATGCGTAGCAAAGTACTTTACAACATCGCATTGCAGCAAGGAGCTAGCTATTATCCGCCGTTCGACTGATGTTTGGGTGAACATGGCAAGTGAAACTAGGCCAGGAAATTAAAGAGACCGTAATCCTTGCGATACCGGTAATCGTAGGGCAGATGAGTAACGTGGCTATGGTGTTTACCGACACGGTTATGGCTGGCCGGCTATCGCCAAGAGATTTGGCTGCGGTTGCGGTGGGCGGCACAGTCTGGGCGTCTGTCAGTCTGTTCATCATTGGCAGCTTGATGGCAGTAACCGCCTTTGTCGCCCAGTACGACGGCGCCGATCAGCGTCAAAAGATTGCTTCCTGCGTACGTCAATCAGGGTGGATCGGATTGGCTGCCGCCCTGCTTTGTGGGCTGATCGCGTACAATATTTCGCCGCTGTTGCATGTTATTAAAATTGCGCCAGACGTGGTGCCGCTTGCTGACGGTTATCTAAAGGCCGTTAGTGTCGGTGCCATTCCATTTGCCTGGTTTCTAATCCTGAGATTCACCTGCGACGGGCTTGGTCGCGTTCGGCCATTCATGATCGTCGGCATTTTAGGATTTCTACTAAACATTCCAGCTGATTACTTTTTTATGTATGGATTCTCAATAGCGGGATTCGTTTTTCCGGGTCTGGGTGCGCCGGGGTGTGGTTATGCAACGGCCAGCGTGATGACCATGCAATGTTTGGCGTTGGCGCTTTGGGTAGGGAATCGGTCGCACTATCGATTCATGCATTTGTTTGGCCAGTTTGAGTGGCCAGATTGGCACCAGATTGTTGAAATTCTGCGTGTGGGCCTGCCCATAGGTTTTGCTCTGTTTATTGAGAGCAGCATGTTCCTGGCAGCTACCTTGATGATGGGTTCGTTGGGGACGGTCACAGTAGCTGCGCATCAAATTGCACTAAATTTCGCCGCGCTAATGTTTATGATTCCTTTGGGGCTATCCATGGCATTGACGGTACGCATCGGCAACGCGGCTGGGCGCCGCGATATTGCGGCGGTGCGGGATAGAGGCTGGTCAGGAATGATATTGATTCTGGTCACGCAAATTATTACGGCAAGCACCATATTGCTGTTTCCTGAAGAGATCGTTGCCGTCTATACCAATGATTTGCCTGTTGCAGAGTTGGCGATCAGCCTGCTGTTCTTCGCGGCTATTTTTCAACTTTCCGACGGCATTCAAATTGCGGCGGCGGGCATGCTGCGCGGTTTGAAAGACACGCGGGTGCCACTGATTATCATGGTCATTTCCTATTGGTTAGTCGGGCTGCCAATGAGCTATTGGCTTGGACTTATGAAGGGGCAGGAAGGCGGTGGCATATGGACTGGCTTGATTTTCGGTTTGAGTGTTGCTGCGGTTCTTCTGACCTGGCGATTTTGGCGACTTACTCGCGCAGGCAACCTGCCATCGGTTCCCGCTACTGAACCGATGTGATTGCTTGTTGACTATTTAGGTCCGACGGCGGCAGCTCGAGCGGCTTCAAAATAGTATCCGTCAATACCACCTGCGATAATCAACCGGTCGGTTTGCGTACAGGCCAACCAGCGCCAGACCAGCCCATCGTTTTCTATTTGGTGCGTGTTCCAGCACACCGCCGGATTTGAGCCAACGGCGAGCTGAAGATCGTCGGCAATCAGGCGGGTTGGGCCAATGCTGCGCCGTAGTTCCCGCCAAGCCATGTCCGCACGCTCGCGAAGGTTGTCAGGAAGAAAAGGCAGGCTCCTAATGTGGAGGCGGTTCAGTGTCTGCCCATGCAAGGTCCTATAGTCAGACGTGTCCGCGTAGCGGTGCCACCCAGGCCGATAAGATTGAGCCAATTCGCCAGGCCATCTTTGTGCTTCACTGGACTTAATAGCGGTGAGCAGAATTTGCTTCCATTCCGATTCCGTCTGGCTGCTATCAAGCTCAGTCCCCCTTTGGCATACCCACTGGGACCACGCGTCCATCGTTGCATTGGTTTTTGAATCCACTGCGGTGCAACCATCTTGAATCCGACGGACCGAGGCTTGCCAGGGGAATAACGACAGTTG
>CAZVYE010000077.1:0-15504 GCA_964630895.1 uncultured Gammaproteobacteria bacterium
TATTTCCCGGCCAGCCACATCAACACGAAGAATGCGATGGCCTTACTGGCAATCAGGACTATATCCGTAACGCCCGGCGTTTGATCACCTGCCGCAATGGGCACCAAAACCGCGACTAATGCCAAGGAAGCGATGTCGTCCAAAACCGCGGAAGTCATGATTCTCATTGCGACTTTGGAATCCCCTAAACCCTCTGATCGTAGTGAGACCATGGTTAAGGACACCGCCGTGGCAGTCATGGCCAGGGCGCACATCAGCGCGACCGAGGCATCATCAAAAAACCAGAGCGTAGTGAAGTAGGTCAAGGTGAAAGGGGCCGCCCCGCCAAACAACGCGATACCCCAGCTCTTTTTGATGCTGGCGACAAAGTTGTCCAGGTTTTCTTCAAAACCCAGACCAAACATGATGACAATAATGCCCAACTCAGCAAAGCCGCGAATGAAATCCCCTGGTTCCTCTGGCAACAGACCAAGATTTACCAGTACGGCTCCGATGGCCAGGAAATACAGGACCGGTGTGAGACGTGTCTTATGCGCTGCCATGGCCGCCAGAAAGACGGCAGTCCAGATAATCGCAAGTTGCCCTAATTCGTGCATATCCAGCGAGTGCTCGTATAGATGGGTCTATTCTCACACGGGCCATGTGGAGGAGACGGCAGCATGCTTTCTGGCTATTTAAGAGTGGCTTAAGTTGGCCCCGAGTCGGCCCTAGGTTGGCCCTGGGTTGGCTCTGGTTCAGCCCTTAGTCTGACCTGGGTCGAGCGCGCTTGCCATCCAGTTTTGGGGGATTTTCCGCCAGCCAGGCTAGAGCCTGACTGGTGCGTGGAAAACCACGCTCCATCATCTTTTCATCGTATAGCTCGGAGAACACGTTGCTATCGCTAATCCGGTCAAACTTGCGGATCATGTCCATCGCATTGTCGCGCCAGTAAAAACAACAGTCTATGTACTCTCTGATTACATCGTGCAAGCGAATACCATGCTGCTGAGCCAAGCGATGATCCGCGTGCAGAAAGAAGGCCGCTCCACCCCAATACATCCGTACATAGCTGCCGGTGCGCCGCACTTTAGCCGGTAGCTCTGCGATGGGAGTATCGCCTGCGCGCCGCTGTCTGGCGGCTGCTGAAAATCGATCCCGATAACGCGCGATAGCACGGTCCCAGCTCAGATTGCCGGCAGCATACATTGCCTGATACTGCAGATAGCTGGCAATTCCCTCTGCGAACCAACTGCCGCTTTGGCCCAGGTAGGGAAACATAAGATGGGATAGTTCGTGCGGTGCGGTCCAGTCTGCATAGAAATCCTCCCAGTCGTGACTTACGTCGACATGGAAATTTACCGCTCGTCGCCCATAGCCCTTGCGCGTGTTTGCCCATGGCACTGGCTCACGCGAACTCGGACGACGATGAAAATGCACATCGTACTGATAGGGTAACTTCCCGAACATTCGCTCCAAACCACCCTGGGCATCCAGAACCCAATCTTGCAGTTGCTGTCGATCGTGCTCAGAAAAACGTGCTTCCCAGTGCCATCTTGGATTAGATGCCAAAGCGCATGCACTGAACAGCAGCAAGGTGGTTAGGGATAGGAGCTTTCGTCTAAGGGAGGAATTCATTGACAAATTATGCCGTGAATACTGCGGAATATGTGTGATGGATATGCATAAAAACCGTCAATCGCACCCCACAATCTGCTACCAGCAATAAGAAATTACTGGCAGTTTTGGCATGGGTTACATTTCAGGCCGCAGCTCCACGAGTCGATCTACCGTGCGCCAAATATCGGCACGATGCTTTTCAGATTGAATCTTGGAATGGCGCACCAACATCAGCTTTTGTGCCAACACATGTTCCATCACAATTTCTCTGCAACCTTGCATCGAGCGCATACGCCAGCCGCTAAAGCGCCTGCGTGTTAATGGATCTTTTAGATAGAATATTATTTCGTGCCGATCATCTGCGCAGATTCGATCAAACAGCGCCTCCACATGTTCATTCTGGCCTTCCACATATTGGAGAAACTGATCACCATCAAAGTGGAGGTATCCAGTGATGTCGTGGCGCAAATTATTTTCTCGCGCATCCGATAACAGTTGGGCAACGTCGGTCTTGGTAAAATGCTGGGTAGGTGTACTCACATAGATCAGGCCTAACACGCGCGCTCTCCTGGTTAGCCGCAACCAAAATCGATTGCATGCTACAACGATTCCGTAATAAATGTTAACTTCAAAATGCTCGGACGCATCCGACCTAAGACAAAACAAACCTGAAGCATGGACCAATCGAACTACTACGCGACGCCGCAGGCTGATCTTGCCCGGGCTGAACAAGGCAACCCGAGGGTAATTACCATCGCCAGGCGTCAGCGAACGCTGCTAATGGCCATGTTGGTAGCAATTTTGATCTCCGTAGCCCAGGTTCTCGTTGCTTTCTATGCCCCACAATTCCTGCTGCTTCTGGCGATACCGAATCTCTTTGTGTCTGTTGCCCTGTTGGTATTAGGGGTTCGTTTTGCAGCCCTGCTCTATCCGCTTATTGTTACTATCCTTTTTGCCATTTTCTTGTTGATTCCTGTATTGAACTTGCTGGTCTTGCTGGCGATTAATTCCCGCGCCAACAAAGCCATCCGACAAGCCGGGCATCGGGTTGGACTGCTTGGCGTAAACATTGAGCGAATGCTAATGGAGCGAGAGCAGTTAAGGCGCCAACACCAGGACGAACCGCGCATTTCTACCCTGGAAATCTAGCCAGAAGTAGCACCCATTCCATACTGTCGCGTATCTACCGTCCATCCCGCGACCCGCCCATTGTCTTGATTCTGTAACGGATTGAAGTTAAAAAGCTCGTCCCGTGGAAGGGTAAACTAAAACAACACAAGCCCTTTATTCACAATCGCGACAAATCGCGCAGCTGAGCGCCCACTCAGAAAAGAACGCGAGCGATTTCATGTGTGCGGGAGAGGGAATCCCTGCTGAGAGTTTCGTTTGACGTTTGGAAGAGACGTCAACGTCGTGCGCGCGTGCGGACAAATCGCGTCAACGGCGGTCGGACTGGAGTCGGCATGTCAAGTGTTGTTGTTAGACGCCTAAGCTTTATTGCAGCGGCGGTTTCGTTATGCCTGGTAGCTAGCCAAACTTTGGCGCAACCTGCACCGGGATATTATTCCACCGTTGATAACTCATCGCCCCAAGGCATGCGGGATTCCCTGCATGAGATCATCGATGATCATCAGTGGATTCCATACACCGATACGTCCACAGATACCTGGGATGTGTTGGAGATCGCGGATGAAAACCAGGACAACGCAGGTCAGGTGATCACCGTGTATCGCAACGCGGCCTATGGCAAAGAAGGCGGCGGGAACTCATTCTATAACCGCGAACATAGCTGGCCTAAATCGTATGGGTTTCCCGACCTGAATAGTAGCAACTATCCCTACACCGATATGCATCATTTGTTTATCGCGGATTCTGGATACAACTCGTCTCGTTCAAACAAGCCGTTTAACAACTGTGGTGCAGCCTGTTCGGAAAAAGCCACTGAGACCAACAACGGCCGTGGCGGCTTGGGCGGAGGATATCCGGGCGATTCCAATTGGACTACCGGCAGTTTCACCCAAGGTATCTGGGAAGTCTGGAACGCTCGCAAAGGAGACATTGCGCGCGCCATGTTCTACATGGATGTTCGCTACGCGGGCGGCACGCACGGCATCACCGGGGTCAGCGAACCAGACCTTATTCTTACGGACAACCTGAGCTTAATAGAGAACAGCAACACCGGCAGCAACATTTCCGTTGCTTATATGGGACTGCTCTCAACTTTGTTGCAATGGCACTACGCGGACCCGGTAGACCTGATTGAATTCCAGCACAACGAAGGGGTCGCAGCATTCCAGGGCAATCGAAACCCTTTTGTTGACAACCCACAGTGGGTCGCGTGTGTATTTGAATTTGTTTGCGACGGCGGCACACCGGACACGACGCCTCCGGCGACACCGACAGGCTTGGCTTCCGCGGGCCACTCAGCTGGCATCGATCTGGACTGGTTCGACAATGGCGAGGCAGATTTGGCGGGGTACCACGTGTACCGCAGCGACACTTCAGGCAGCGGTTACGTTCGTCTGACCGGTTCGTCTCTTGCGAACTCCGAATATAGCGATAGCAGCGCCGTACCGGGGGTCACCTACCATTATGTTGTTACCGCTATTGATACGTCGGTCAATGAGTCTGCCTTTAGCGCTGAAGTGAGTGACGCCGCTACAGGCGGTGGACCTGGCGGACCTGCAGAATCATTTATCAACGAGTTTCACTACGATAACGATGGCACTGATTCAGGCGAATTTGTAGAGGTGGCAGCGCCAGCCGGCACGAACCTAAACGGCTGGAGTCTGGTCGGTTACAACGGCAACGGCGGCACCGCCTATAAGACAGTTAGCCTGAGCGGCACCGTGAGCGACCAAATGGGCTGCATGGGAACCGCATCATTTGCGTTCACAGGCCTGCAGAACGGTTCTCCAGACGGTATCGCTTTGATTGACGATAGTGGCGCGGTGCTGGATTTTGTCAGCTACGAAGGCAGCATGAATGCCACCGATGGTCCAGCGGCAGGCAACAGCGCCACGGACGTAGGCGTTTCCGAAACCTCCAGCACGCCAGTGGGCTTCTCACTACAGCGCCAAGGCAGCGGAAGTGCCAAGGCAGATTTCACCTGGAGCAGCCCAGACGCTGACTCTCCTGGTCAGGTCAATGCAAACCAACAGTTTGATGGCTGTACCGTAGATACTGATCCACCGATGCAGCCCACCAACCTTATCGCATTGGCTGGCGACGGCCAGGTCGATCTGGATTGGGACGACAATATTGAAGCTGATTTGGCAGGCTATACCGTATACCGCAGCACGGTTTCCGGCAGTGGTTTTAGCGCCGTCAACGCATCCCTCTTGACCTCCAGCAGCTTTGTCGACCAGGGCTTGGTAAACGGCACGACCTATTACTATGTGGTAACGGCCACCGACAACAGCGATAACCAAAGCGGCTTTAGCAGCCAAAGCAGCGCCACCCCAACGGCTCCTGCAACAACGGGTAATGCCTGGATCAACGAGTTGCATTACGACAATGACGGCACCGATACCGGGGAGTTTGTGGAAATTGCTGGCGAAGCCGGTATAGACCTGACGGGTTGGCAGCTGATCGCATACAACGGCAATGGTGGCACGGTCTATGCAACGCTAAACTTGAACGGCTCCATCGCAGACATGCAGTCTGGTTTCGGTACTCTGGCTTTCGATATGGCTGGGTTGCAAAACGGTGCACCGGACGGTGTGGCTCTGGTTGACGGGTTCGGTGATGTCATCGAATTTATCAGCTATGAAGGCGCGTTCGTGGCATCCGATGGGCCAGCCGCAGGACTGTCCAGTACCGATATCGGCGTAAACGAAACCGCAAATACGCCAATAGGGTATTCACTGCAACGAACCGGTGCCGGGTTAAATGCGGGTGATTTCGTTTGGGCTGCGCCCCAATCCGACACCTATGCCAGTGTCAATGCTGGGCAATCGTTTGGCTCTGCACCGCCTGCCGACACCACACCACCAGCAGCACCGACTGGATTGTATGCCGATGCGCTACGCAGTAAGGTCAATCTCAGTTGGGATGGCAATACTGAGCAGGATCTCGCTGGCTACAACGTCTATCGCAGCACAACCAGTGGCAGCGGCTATCAGAAGATCAACGCTGGACTGATAAGCGGCACGAGCTTACAGGACTCCAACGTAGCCAATCTGACTTACTACTACTATGTCGTTACGGCCGTTGATACCAGTGGTAACGAGAGCGCCATGAGCGACGAAAGATTCGCGCGGCCAGCGAAGCGTAACCGCGATCGCCGAGAGGGCTAGCATCCCTTTTTGTAGCTAACCCCAAGCAGGGAGTGCGCCCGCACTCCCTGCTTAATCGTGCGATACGAATTCTCGCGGAAAGAACCGCAGCGCGGGACGCAACGGCGGCGCCTCGCCTCGATCGGCACGAATTTCGTCTCGAATGGGCATATCCTCCCAGTGTGCCGCCAGGTCAAATAATTCCCGCAGGCGATGAATCAAGGTTGCCAGATCGTCCGCATTCGGCTGGTAGTGCTTAATTAGATCCGGATTCTGCGCGATTCGGTCAAGAAAATCGCCGAAGCGCTCTCGCCCGGTCTCGGCACGCTCACCTTCAACTACCGAATCGAATGCTTCTTCAATTGCGATATACGCAGACAGCGCTCTTCTCCAGCGGTGCTCATCAAAATCGAAAGGTTCGCCGCCGTTGGTGCCGGTGATTTCGCGGCCGGCCAGATGACCTAGCTGATTCAATAGCGTTACCCTGGCGGGTTCCATATCCAGATTAATGCCACCTTCATCACCTTTTAGCGCCACGCGCACGATGCGTTCGCGATAACCCACCAAAGAACTTTGCACCGCATCCTGCCAATCTTTGGCGCTATCCAGAATTGCCCCTAAGAATTCCGGCAGGGACGCAATCTGGTATAGCGGGGTTTGCATGCCCTCATTGGGCTTACGTGGCAGAAACACTCGATTCTCGCCAGCGCCTTCAGGCCCATCTTCGGGTTGTCTACAGGGATTAAATTGCTCTAAAGACAGCGCAAAGGTGGGGCGACGAGGAAATGGATCATCAAATAGGTGGATTGGGAAATTGGAGGCAATACCGCCGTCTGAGAACCAGGATAGTTGTGGTTCTCGCATCTTGTCAGGACATAACCGCAGCGAATGATCAAACTGATACACCGGTACTGCAGTCAGCAGCACCGGAAAACTCAGACTCATTCTGACAGCAACGATAACCGGCATCTTGTCGCCCCGGGGAATCTGAAACAGGTCGGGTACGCGCCGGTGCGGTTTGCGACGCAGATATTGCGCTACGTTAGCCGGAAACAGACGGTCGATATCGTCACCACGCAAGTACAAAGCGGGTATGTTTGGCAGCGTCAGTGGTCTGCGACGCGATAAGTCTGTGGTCATGGTCCGCAGGCTGATGCCCGCTTCATGCAGCATCCCAAATGTCAGCGGCACTTCCGGCAGTGCGTCAGAACTCAGCCTGCCTGCGCACGCTTCCAGGTTGGTATTAAGCCAGTCAGTTAGCGCAGGGAAATCCTGACCTGGCTGGGTCATCCCGTTGCACAGCCCAAAGTCGGTTTGCGGAATCCGTTTCACTGTCTTGGCAAGCGTTCTCAAGGGAAGCAGCAGCTTGATCCCTCGCCAGATTGAGCGCGCAGTTCCCGCTCCATCCTGCCCAGGCAAAGGCAGCTTGCCGTCCAGATATCGCAGCAACAGGTCAAAGGTTTTTTGGTGCTCTGGTAGCGGCTGAAACAAGTCCTTGAGGTGTTCAGCAAGTACCGCAGGAAGTTCTTGCACCGTTTGGAACCCGTGCCCATTGCGATTGAATTCTGCACTTGCTGCAAAAGCGGCAGCGATAGCACCAGCGGACGTTCCACCAATATTTTTGAATCGATACTTACGAGCCAACTCAACCATTGCCCCTGGATAAACAACGCCGCTGGTAATGCCGCCTTTCATTACCAGGTCGCAAGTCTCCCTCGCGCCATCAAAACCCTCTCGATCCATAAATAAACACCCCTGCGTTGCAACTGCGAAATGGAACAGTCTACTCTGTGGCATTCTCCCATTGAGAGAAAACTAATCAATCCGTCAAAACAACAGCTGCTGCTCCTGGGAGCCGGTCATTTGCACTGGGTGCTCATGCGCGACCATGGCCATAGACTATGTGAGCATTTTGATATTACCTGGGTAGATCCTGGGCTATTTTGGTATTCGGGCATGGCAGCCGGGGTGGTGGTGCAGCGCTATGCTGTGAGCCAGGCCACTGCTAACCCAAAGTCTGCAGCCTACCCACTGCAGGTGTGTCGCGGACATGCTATGCACGTAGACACGGAATCCCGTCTGGTAACTCTGGCCGATGGTTCGGATTTAGCGTACGACTACCTGTCGATTAATGTCGGTAGTCAATCCGCGATGAACGAAGAGTGGAGAGGCCTTGGCGCGGTTGGCGTACAGCCCCTTTCAGGCTTATTGCAGAAAGTGGACGAACTGAAAGAGCCTGAGCGTATTGTGATTGTTGGCGGCGGCGTTACCGGGTGCGAATTGGCTGCAACGCTGGCCCAGCGCGCCGAGCAACATCAGATTACGGTCTACAGCGCGGATGCTCGACTGGGTAAGGAGTGGGGCCGCCGAGCAGGTAAGAAGTTTCTAGCAAAACTGGGCCGTCTTGGAGTAGAAGTACTACTTAATAGGAAACTCACCCCCTCTGAAGGCCGCGAACTGGTCAGGCAAGGTTGCCAATTATTCTTTGCCGGAGGCTTAGCCGCGCCATCCTGGCTGCAAAGCATTGACTCCAGTACAGACCAGCGCGGACTGCCGGTAAAACCAAACCTGCAGAGTCGACTTCATGACAATGTTTTCGCAGGTGGAAACTGCGCCCATTTTGTCCAGCAGCCGCTGCCGAAAGCGGGGGTTTTCGCGGTAAAACAGGCTCCTGTGATGGCGCATAATTTGTTGGCTGCCCAGCGTGGCAAACGCCTGCGTCAATACCAACCACAGCCGTGGTATCTGGGTATTGCCGATTTGGGCGACACGGGACTGATGAAATATGGCCCCATCTGTATGCAGGCGCGCTGGGCGCTGCGATGGAAGCGTTACCTGGACTGTAAATTTATGCAATCCTTGCTGAGCGACCCAAGTTAGGCTGCTAATATTGCTCTCGAGGGAAATTGGAGGATAACCCGGCGATGCGCACAAGACGATCACTTATACTGCTGTGTCTGGCAATGGCCACTTCGGGCGCAAATGCCGCTCCTGCTTTGGAATTTGAATTCACGCATCTTGCCAGCAAGCCCATCTTGCCGGGCGGGGGAGAGGTTGTGGCGATCGATACAGAAATGAAGTTGGTCGCCAGTGGCTACGTTACACCAGACAAGAACGAAATTGGCGTGGTGGTTATCGATATCAGCGAGCCAGGCAATCCGCGAGAGGATCGTAGAATTCGTCTTACTGGTTCCACCAGGCACGATCCCGGCGAAATCACGAGCACCATACTGGATATCAATGACCGCGGTTTTGGCGCACTGGCCGTGGTACCGAAAGCATCCCAGGTGCACCCGGGAGAAGTGCTGTTTTTTGATTTTCAGCGTGGCGTCCCGCTTGGAACGGTTGCCGTTGGTTTTCACCCAGATGCCATGGCATGGGTAGATAACGCCAATTATCTGGCGGTAGCCAACGAAGGAGAATTCACTACCGAGGATCCACAGCGCCCGGGTTCGGTCACGCTTATCGATATGCGGGGCGTTTCTGACACCCAGTCTTGGCCAAAGCAGCTGCCATCTCACACCATTGGCTTTGGCAGTGACATGTTAGAGCCCGGCGTATCGCTGGAGATCGTTCGAACTAACCGCGAGGACAACCTGAATCGGCGCTTTCTGGATATTGAGCCTGAGTTCATTGCCGCAGCGCACGCCAAAGCCTTTGTCACACTGCAAGAAAATAATGCGGTTGCTGTATTAGACATTGAGAAGCGAAAGTGGGAGGCGATCTTCCCTCTTGGTGCATTGCCGCTTACCCTTGATGCCTCGGATGTAGACGGGATCAATGCTGCGCCGCGTATTGCCATTGATGATTCTGTATTCTGCCTGCCTATGCCGGATGCTATTACCTATTTTGAACAGAATGGGACGGCCTATTTTGCTACCGCGAATGAAGGCGACTCCAGACCAGACGACTATGACGTAAGGCGCATGGCAGATGTCCGGCTGGATCCAGACTATCAGCGTGAACTCACCAGCATTTACGGTCAGGATCCCAGCCAGCCGCATTTACTGGGACGACTGGAAGTCTCTGTTCTGGACGGTGATCTGGACAACGACGGCGATATTGATCAACTCACGGTCTTTGGCTGCAGGGGCTTTAGCATTTGGAATGCCAAAACCGGTGAACTCGTATACAGCTCCGGCAGCTTGGTGGAGCGATGGACCGGAACGCATGCGTCAGGAACGTTCAACATGAACGGCGGCAACCGAACCATGTTTGATACGCGGTCTGACAATCGCGGCCCAGAGGCAGAAGCTTTGGCGCTGTTTCGTCTGGATGGCGTGCCCTATTTGTTTGTCGCAATGGAGCGACAAAACGGTATCTTGATGTTTGATTTGAGCAACCCCCAGCAGCCAGAAATCGTTGGCTACTATAATTACCTGGGGTCTGGAGACCTTTCGCCCGAAACAATGTTGGTGATTCCAGCCCATGAGAGCGGACTGGAGCAACACCTGCTATTGGTGGGGTATGAAATATCTCACAGTATGGCGGTGGTGGGGTTCAACAAAATTAACCGCAGTTCAAGGCAATAGCCTGGCACCTGATCTAAATCAGATCAGACCACTTTTCGGCCTTGAATCCAAACATCAGCGCTTCGCCACCGCGAGTGAGCACAGGCCTTCGCACGAGTGCAGGATACGCATCTACGAGGCTGAGCCAGTCCGCGTCAGTCTGCGGTGATTTTTCGTCCTCGGATAAATTACGCCAGGTCATGCTGGCCCGATTGACAACCTTGGGCCAGGTAAAACCATCTGCCCACTCAGCCAACAGGCGCGCATCAATCGGCGACTCTCTATAGTCCACAAACTGGAATTCGTGCCCCTCTTGCTCCAGCCAGGCAATTGCCTTCTTGCACGTTGAGCATTTCTCTAATCCGTAAATGGTTAACAAGGCCGCCTCCAACACATTGTGATCACTGGGATCGCGGATGATACTGTAGTAGCCATAGTTATTTAAGGACTTTTCAGGTTGTCGCCAACTTCAGTAGTTGCTAATTACTCGCAGACCGTCGGGAGACTTAGGTAGTGCCTAATTTCGGCTTAGCGAACGGTTTATCACAGTCTCTTTGGGGACGAGGACTGCTGGTCCTCGCCATCTTCTACACCATGTATTTTGCCCGAGCGTTTCTTTTGCCCGTTACCCTCGCCCTTCTTGTCGCGCTGCTATTGTCGCCAATGGTTAAGTTTCTGGCAGCGCGCGGTGTACCAAGAGCTTTGGCAGCCATCCTGTCTCTCGGCCTCTTTTTGGGCGCGGTCTCCGGGATGACATATGTGGCATTTGAACCAGCTAGCGAGTGGCTTGAGCGAGTCCCTGACGTGGTGCGGAACATTACCACCCACGCTCAACCCATTCGGGAGACACTGGACGAAGTAAAACGAACTGGTCAGGAGGTTGACCAAGCTGTGTCCGAACTGGTGGAAGACAACGCATCACCGGTGATCGAAGTCAGGACCAGCAATTGGCGCAGTGATCTGGCGAAGCAGGCCGCTGAGGTGGCCGCCAGTGCTGCCATCGTCGTGATTCTAGTTTTCTTTTTGCTTGCTAATGGTCATTTGTTGATCAAGAAAATTGTCGGATTAGCACGTAAAGGTGGTCAAGACCGAAAAGTACTGACTGTATTGCTTCGAATGGAGCAAGAAATGGCCAGATACTTGGGGCGGATTACCATCGTCAACGTCAGCATCGGCCTGGTTACCACACTCTTCTTATGGGCAATGGGTTTACCGGAACCTTGGCTCTGGGGGATGTTGGCTGCGCTGCTACGATTCTTGCCTTATGTTGGCGTGCTACTGGCAACCCTGTTGATTTTGGCCGCTTCCGTGAGCCACTTTGATCAGCTTTGGCTGATCATGATTCCGCCGGTAGGTTTTTGGTTACTAACCGCTATAACGGGCCTGATTCTAGATCCCCTGATTCACGCTTATCGAACATCAATCAATCCCATCGTGTTGTTTGTTGCGATTTTGTTTCTGGGCTGGATTTGGGGCCCGGTTGGAGCCTTTATGGCCGTGCCAGTAATGGCTTTATTCAACGTGGTCTGCAAGCACGTGGACGGCTTGCAACCTTTAGCAGAGGTGCTTAGCGCATGAGTGTTTTGTCCATAAAACCGCCCCCAGTCGAACACACCGCTGATGGCCACAAACGACGGGTTGGCTTGGAGATCGAATTTGCGGCTCCGGACCTGCTGGAAATTGCCGAAGCCGTTGCTGATTTTTCCGAGGGTCATCTGGAAGAGGTCTCAGAATTTGAGTATCGAATTTGCGAATCTGCGTTTGGCGATTTCACCGTAGAGCTCGATATGCGGTGGCTCAAGGAAATGGGCAAAGAAGCCGCCACTTCGCAGGAAGAGAAAGACAGTTTCGCGCGCTGGACCCGCAGCTTGCTAGGTAAGGCCATGCAACAGATTGTGCCCATAGAGATCGTGTTTCCACCATTGGAGTGGGATCGACTCAACGAGTTTAATCCTCTGCTAAACAAGCTGAGAAAGCTAGATGCCAAGGGCACTGCTGAGTCCTCTTTTTACGCATTTGGTCTGCACGTAAACGTGGAAGCTGCAGACCTGAGCAGTCCCTCTTTGCTCAATCACATGCGCGCATTTTGCTGCTTGTTTGATTGGCTTTGTCAGGCTTGCCAGGTAGATTTCGCCCGCAGGGTCACCCCGTTCGTAAACCGCTTTCCAGTGGAATACGAGCAGATGATTCTGGATTTAAACTACCATCCCGGCTTGGATAATCTGATCGCCGATTACCTGGTTGAAAACGATACCCGAAACCGAGCACTGGATATGCTTCCCATCATGGCGTTCCTGAATGAAGAAGCGGTCCGAGACGCACTACCGGAAGAAAAGATTTTTGCTCGCCCCACTTATCACTATCGACTGCCCAACTGTGATATTGATCGCCCGGATTGGAATCCCATCCAAGCGTGGAACGACTGGGTGCGCATCGAACGCCTTGCTCACACACCCGATGCACTTGCGGAAATATGCGAGGCACGACTGCAAGACATGGATAGATTAACCAGTCGCGTAGATGACTATTGGCTAGAAAGGAGTCAACGCTGGCTGTTGTGAAGAGGACTGCATCAAAGAAATCGGAGCAACCTGTCATCGGCATAACTGGCGCTGATCAGCGATTGGCGTGGGCGTGGTGGGCCACGTCCAGAATTGTGCGCAAGTGCGGCGGACGACCGGTGCGGATGACGCCGCGCCGCCCACAATCCGATCTGCGACCTGACGCCTATATTATTGGCGGCGGCGCAGACATTGATCCCGGCTTATACGACCCAGACATGGAAGGTCGGGTACCTGCTAACCCTGAGCGGGATGCCTTCGAAATTGAGGTTTTGGCTGAGGCAGCGCGTCGTGGAAGGCCAGTTTTGGGTATCTGTCGCGGCATGCAATTAATGAACGTGATGGCGGGCGGAAGCCTGTTCCAGGATTTAGCTCCGGTTCGGCACCACACGACCAGCCGTCATCTGCGACCCAAGAAGATCGTGCACCTCACACCAAATTCTAAATTGGCCCACATGGCTCAGGAAAACACCCTGTTTGTTAACAGCCTGCATCACCAGGGCGTCAATCGACTGGGCCATGGTTTTGTAGTGTGCGGGCGAGATCGTGACCACATCATCCAGGCCATTGAACACTCTGGGCCGAGATTTCGACTGGGCTTGCAATGGCACCCCGAATATTTGCCTTGGTCTAGCGCACAGCGACGGATTTTCGCTGCTTTGGTGCAGGCCGCCGTCGCTTGATATGGCCTATCTGGCGCTTTTTTTCGGTGCATTTCTGGCGGCAACGCTCCTGCCATTCTATTCAGAGGTCGCCCTCGTTGGCATGATACTGTCGGGTTTTGATGCCTGGCTGGTGTGGACTGTTGCTACCGCTGGAAACACAGCAGGCGCTGCCGTCAACTGGGTGCTCGGCCGTTTTCTCATTAGATTCAAAGACCGTCGCTGGTTTCCATTTAAGGGTAAGGCGGTAGACAAGGCACAAGAAGTATTTAACCGCTGGGGCCAATGGAGCCTGCTCTTTGCATGGCTGCCCATTGGCGGCGACGCGCTCACCTTTATCGCTGGTTTGATGCGCGTCCCATTCTGGATTTTTCTGATACTGACCGCCCTGGGCAAAGGCGGTCGCTATGCGGTGGTCATCTGGGTCACCTTACAAGCACAATAGCCTGCCGTTCTATTCAAAGCTGTCTGCGTAAATCAATCCCTCAGGCGGTGGCGCCGTAAAGGGAACAACGCACTGTCCATTGTTTTGTACTAAATCGTTTGCAATCTCAGAGCTTATCTTACCCACCACCGTTGCATTGAGCTCCGCGCGTACGGTGTTGCCACAGTTGGTACCAGACAGATGACAATAGCTCATGACGGTACCGCTTCCGGCTACTGGACAAACTTCAGCCCCGCTATAGCATCCGTTTTCGCGGTTGTAACACTGGTCTACTTCTGGAGCATAACAATGGGTGTGGGGTGATCCCATATTGTGTCCCAGTTCATGGCCGACAAAGCGTGCCGTGTTGGCTACAGATCGATTAACCCCGATAGCGTTTATGCTGTATCCACCATAGGTATTGCCACCATTGGCGCGGCCATATTCGCAGTAGGCGTCAAGCCACGCTATTCCGCTAAAAGAGTTGGCATTGATATTGTCTCCAGTGAGCAGCATGGCAAACACACGGTCTACATTGGGATAGGTTACACGCCAGTATTCACTAAACTCATAAAGCTGGGATGCCCGATTAGACGTTGTCAGATCTGTGTAGGGATCCGTGCCTACTCGCAAATAGACGTCCCCAAGCAATAAGCGTACGCCCAGATCACGTTCGAACATAACATTCATGGTGAGGATCATATCCTCAATCCAATCCATGGCCGCCGACGTGTTGTTATTGAACTTATTGTCCAGCCAGTGACTGTCGGTATCTACAGCAATGATCATGGTGTAATCAGGGTCCAAGCCTTTCGCCATACCGGCTTTTGACCAGTTGCGCATTGATGGGTAAGCATCGGTTACCAACTTGCCGCCTGGCTGATCTAGATCAACGTTCCCACATGCGTTAGCCGCAGACTCCAGAGGATACAGTGCGGCTGATAGCGCGGCGTCTGACTGCTGGCCGCTGACATCAAATGCCAAGCCATTGCGCTGCACATAACCAGAAACTGCCCCTGTGCGCGCGTCCAAACTTAAGCGTAAGGGCTCTCCTTCAGACTGACCGGCGAAAAACTTACGATGACTGCGGTCCAATTGTTCTTGCGCACCATCAGCTATTACCATCACACGACTTGATGGGTGATAGACAGGCACGTCCCGAAGTAAAGACTCGCCTAAAGACTTACCGCTAGCGTACAGAACGTTCGTAAGCGAAAACTGCGACTGGGCCGTCGGACCCTGAGCCTGCTCGCTCGCCGGGATATCCGGCATATGAGACGAAGAATCTGACTTACTCCAAACGGCATGCGGCCACGCAAAGCTGGTCAGAAACGCAAGCAGGAAAGCAAAACGTAGTGAATTGTTCATTATAAAATCTCCCGAGCCGGCTAATCGTAGCCGAATTCGCAGGAGACTTTATGTGACGCAGTTTGCGAGAGCCTAGACTTGAAATGACGAACGGACCTGGTTTTG
>CAZVYE010000078.1:0-15414 GCA_964630895.1 uncultured Gammaproteobacteria bacterium
TTTACATTATGGATGGCTTTTCCAGCCACGACGACCTTATGGCGCGCCTTGGTAAGTACAAAACTGGCAAATCCTGTTTGTACATCAACAAGTTAGCGGATGTAGACCTTGATGTATTGCGAGAGTTGATGCAGGCGTCCTACCAGTTCATGAGTGACAACTATGATTAAGTTCCAGCGACTCCGATCAAGCTAGATTGAATCCAAGGACTTAGCTACTAGCACGTATCTGGAACAACCACAGGCTGTCACGAAATTTCGGTTCGATTCACGCGTGACGTGGACCGTTAAAACTAGCATCCCTCTTAACAAAATTTTAAACTCTTGCGATTGATACGAGTGCGGAGTGACATTTTGAGCGACAAGTCGGCCCACAAAATTGTATTTGGCAACGAAAAAGGTGGCACTGGCAAATCTACGTTAGCCATGCATGTCGCCATCGATCTGGCCCAGCGCGGCAATCGCGTGGCGGTCTTGGATTTGGATTCAAGACAACAATCTACGGCTCGGTTCATAGAAAATCGGGAACGATTTCTCAAGTCCCACGACTACGATCTGGCTATGCCAGCGATTCGTACCCTGCACCGATCCACGGCGACCGACAAAGCTCAGCAGCAGGCTGAAGATCAACGCACCTTACAGCAGGCCCTGGAGGCCTTTGATTCAAGTAGCGACTTTATCGTTTTTGACTGCCCTGGCAGCTATACCTACCTCTCCCGCTTGGCGCATGCATTGGCCAACACGCTCGTGACACCCATCAACGATAGCTTTATTGACCTCGATCTCATTGGCCAGGTTGATCCAGACAGCTATACGGTAGAGAAACTTAGTCATTACGCGGAAGTAGTATGGGAAAGCCGCAAGTTTCGCTCGGCCAGCGAGAAAGATCCCATTGATTGGGTCATCGCCCGCAACCGGCTTGCAACGCTGGACTCTCTCAACAATCGACGTGTAGATGCCGCGCTTGCATCATTGCAAAAGCGGATCATGTTTCGGTACGTGCCTGGGCTCAATGAGCGCGTGATATTTCGAGAGTTGTTTCCAAAGGGCCTTACCATGATGGATTTGGGTACCGTTAAAGAGTTTGGCAAATTACAGGTATCCCATGTGGCGGCGCGCTCTGAGGTACGCGCATTGGTGAATGCTCTCAACCTGCCCGATTCCCGGGAAAAAGCCGCATAAGCAAGACTCCAGATTGTCGGCTGGCCAAGCCTACTTAGTGCTATAGTTGGCGCAGATTGATGGGTGTAAGCGCCTTTGCATCCGTCGGGTCTACATTACCGAGCGTTTATGGGGCACTAAATTCAGGAGAGGGGATAATGAGAATAGATTCAACTGGTTTATGGCGGGGGGTTATCTGCGCAGTGGCTGGACTGTTTGTGCTGACGACGGCCAGCACAGCCGAAGAACATCACGTGGCAGTCAGGAGTAACGTCTTCGTCCCCAACGACATCACTATTGAAGTTGGTGATACCGTTACCTGGACCAACGAGCAGGGTTTCCATGACGTTGTAGCAGACGACGGAGAATGGGGGAACCAGGCCGGTAGCGGTTGGACCTTTTCTCACACATTCAACGAAGAAGGGGTAGATCTCTACCACTGCACTGTTCACAGTACCGCTGGACGATCCATCTCGCAGTTCATGAACGGTCGAGTCGTGGTAGAAGCGGCCAGCGAAGATCCGTTTCGCATTAATCCGGGTTTAAGCGGCTCCTGGTGGAACCCAAGTCAATCCGGCCAGGGCATGCTGATTGACGTGATACCGGCCACCGGCGAGGACGGTGTGGACGGCAATATGTTCCTCGCATGGTTTGCCTGGAACGATGAGCTGCCGGCAGGAAAGGCGATCCCGGAAGGCAATCAGCGTTGGATTACTGCATTTGGTCCGTATAGCGAGGGCACCGCGGTAATGGACGCAGTGTTTTCTGAAGGCGGTGTGCTGGCAAGCGGCTCTCCGGCTCCCGTCAACACGGTAATTGGCACGATTGAAATGGAGTTTACCGACTGCGTTACCGCTGAATTTCGTTACAACCTGACCGAATTTGAACTCAGTGGGACCATCCCGCTGGAGAAATTCCTCGGGGACGTTTTGTGCCAGGACCTGGTAGACGCTGAGGCAGAACAAGATTGAGTCTAATCAGTCGATGCTGTTGGCTGCTTGTCGCGGCGTCTTTGTGGGCTGGTTGTGCTCACGCTCAGATCATATTTCGCGACACTGAAATTCTGGATTTTGAGCGGCCCGAGGCATGGGCAATGGCATACGTCATGGGCACGACGCTGCCAGCTGGCTGGTCATTGGCTGCGTCAGAGGAAGAGAGTTTTGTAAGCCTGGAGGTCAATGAAGTCCCGCATCTCAACATGCGCCAAAGGCGAGTGGGTTTTCAAGGTACCAAGCTCGAGGATTTGAACAAGTCTCCTGTGTTTGCGCGCGCGTGGTTAAGCCATCAGCTCCCGAATGAGTGGCACATCCATGCTGGGTGGACGCCACCGATTCGAGTGCGCGATGTAAAACCAAAAACTGTAGTTGCACTGGTGCTTGCCAAAGAATACAGATGGTCGGCTTGGCGCATGGGTGTGGCCGCCCAGGGTGGTATTAACCGCATTGATGGGGATTTTACCTGTAGCCAGGACGTAGTGGACGGATTTGACCCTGATGGCAATCCATTTGGCTGCAGCGAACGGTCTAAAGACGAACTGAACGGAACCTACTTTGGAGTCGAACTGGGTGGGCTTTGGCAAGCGAGCAAAACGCTGCATCCGTTTGCCAGTCTGGCTTGGCACCGGATAGACGTAGACACTCAGGTAAATGCGCAGCTTGGAGAATTCAGAGACCAAAGTTTGCTAAAGACCGATGGAGACTTATGGACAGCGCAAGTTGGTGCGCAGTATGCTCATGAGCGATTTGATGCGCGTCTGTCGGTAGCTTACACGCCCTTAGAGATTCAGCGATTCGATGATCCCAGGCCGCGCTCTGACGACCTGTTGCAAGTCCGTTTGACTCTGTCGCCAAAGATACTCACGTTCTTTAAATGACTGTCCAACAGCCTGAAGCCGTACCGGATCATCAACCGGACGAATTGATATCTGTTACGAATGGAGCACACAGTTTTGAAGTGCGCAGGTTTCAAAGTAGTACAAATGAAGTTGCGCTTTTGTGGCTGCCCGCTTTAGGTGTTTCAGCTCGCAACTATGATCGGTTTGCGCGGGCACTGGCATCCCAGAATGTCTCAGTGCTGGTTCCAGACTACCGTGGAATCGGCTCCAGCAGCTTACGCGCTAGCCGGGCGGTGGACTGGCAATACGAAGATGTGATCTCGGACCTGCTCGCAATCCCAACGGAGCATAACTGTGGCACTTTGGTGGGTGGTCACAGTATAGGCGGGCAGTTTGCCACCTTGCTGGCTGCCGTTAATCCGGAAAGGTTCGCCGCGGTTGTGCACTGCGCGACTGGGATCCCGTACTTGGGCTACTACGGTTGGAAAGCGCTACCATTCGCTTTATTCACTGCGTACGTCTGGAGTGCATGTAAATTGTTTGGCTATTACCCAGGGCGCAAGCTGGGATTTGCCGGGAATGAATCCGCGGGGCTCATGCAAAATTGGCTGGCGACGATTTATCGAGGTGGCTATACCTTCGCGTCCCGGGACTATGAGCCGCTGCTGGACAAAGTTGAGCTGCCTGTATGTTCCATCCATCTAGCGGATGACAAGCTTATCACCGAGTCCTCAGCTGCGGCACTAGCACGTACTTTGGGCACTGAGACAAGCAAGGTGAATTTGAGTGCTGCTGACTTCGAAGGCGCTAGTGCGGATCATTTTTCCTGGCTAGATGAGCCTGACCCAGTGGCAAAAGAGATAGCCAGATTTGCGGCTGACGCTGCGTAGTTTAGCCCGGCTGATAGGCTATTGAGGTTTTTCTCGAGTATCGTGAATAAAACCGCGCGTGCACGAAAGCCGTGATTATCGTCATGCCAATGATCTCACTCGGTTCTTCCAGCACAGAATGTAATGATTCAGAGCCAATTGAAATTAGCGCCATTGCCGCTACCAACATCACCAGGTAAACACTTAAGCGCTTAAATGGTTCCAGACTCTTAGGGATACAGTAGAGTACGTAGAGAAGCGCAATCCCCTCCATCAACGCCAGGACGATCACCTCAGACATATCCTGAATAGAGGGGAATACCCAGCTTGGCATACCTTCCAGTCGGATCGCCAACCATCCGCCCAATTCCTCATGCAGTCCGACAACGTTGTCCACTAGCATTACCCAAAACAGGATTTCCCATGCGCGCAGGATGGCCGCTGGTCGGTCTCGATAGGCGTGCCGAAAGCAATAGATGATGACGAAGAACTTGAGGTACTCAATGACTTCAATAAAGCCGCGATCACGGCCTAGCCGAAAAAATCGACTTTCTAGCAGAATGTCGTTGGCAAAGAGCCAGGCAGCGACTGTGGCGATGGCATCAAAGAAGCAAAACCAGACTACGATTAGCCAAGTGGGTCTGTTTACGATTCGTCCTAAGAAAGCGGCGTCCCCCCCTCCAGACACTCTACCAAGCTTAAATTCTAAAATTACCGACAGATTTAGGCAATACAGTAATTACCGCAGGTATGCCTTGCTCGGTGTACAGGGTTGGGCTTCACATTGATCTAGCCAGCAGGTGTGTGGCTATCACAAATGGGCAAACCTGGTAGCGCCTCAACCAGAAACCACTCTCTGCGATGCGCGATTCCCATAGGCGTGATGTGCGCGCTGTCCGCGCATCGCGGGTCTACCGCCTGGGACAGGATTGCCCCCTCTGGATTGGATCGCAGCCAAGCAATGGCCTGTGTCCACTGCTCTTCGGCGGGCACTGAAAACCCAAAAGTTTTGGCAGGGCGTTGCGCCTGCAATAGTGTTTGCTCGCGCCACTTTACCAGCGCTAATGGCTGATCGTCTTCCAAGAAAGTTTCGACTTTAGCGAGCAACTCGGCACCGGATTTAAAGTGGTTCAAACGTGGATAAATATAGATGCCCAAGACGGTCCAGGCACTAAGCATCATTGCAAGCCAGGCAGTTCCCGGTCGTTTGGAATATGCAATGAGTGCACTAACTGAAGCGCCCACCCAAGCTAACAAGCAAAGCGTCTTTGCCGATACGTTGTACTTCGCCAAAATCTCAGCGGCTTTTTGTGGGTCGAACCACTGCAGGTAAATTGCGCCGGAGAGCCCAATTGCCGCAATGATAATGAGCCCTATTGTTACCATCCATTGTACGCTGAGCTTACGCAGCAAACCTGGTAGAAGTGGCGCCAGTGCAAGAGTCGCCCACGGTAAGGCAGGCAGAATATAGACTCCACGCTTTGCCGGGCTGATGGAGAAAAATAGGATGACCATCCCAACCCAAAGCAGTAGCGCGCGGTAGCGCATGTCGCCACGTCGAATACGCCGCCACCAGGCCGGGATCACCCACGGCAGTAAAACAAACAGCGGCAGCCAAAGAGATGGAATCACTTCGGTAAAGAAATACCATGCGGGTTTAAAGTGATGTGATGGCGTGGCGTAGCGTTCCGCGGTTTGCTGCCACAAAATATTATTGCGGTAGGCCTCCAATTGCGGGTCATTGCTGAGCTCAACCGTTACCAACATGGGGACTAACCAGACTGCTATAGCCGCCAACAAAATGGCCCCACCCGTCAGCCAATTGGACCAGGATACTCTCGACACATCTGGGTTTTTGCGACCTGCAATCCATGCGGCCAGAAAAACCAGCAAGGGCAAAAAGCCCACGCCTTTGGTGATGATTCCAAAGCCACAGGCGGCAAATCCAGTGAGCAACCATCCCCGGTGCTGGTCGACCAACAGGTATCGCAAGAACCCGTACATACCCACAGCAATCCAGGCGGTAACCATGGCATCCAACTGGCCCGCTCGAGCCTCGAGTACAAACTGGGGCATGGCCAACAGGGCTATGGCTGCAACGGCACCAATGCGGCGGCGAAACATTCTCCCGCCGATATCGTAAATAAGCAGCAGCACCAGCAGCCCGGAAAGCAGGCTAGGAAGCAGTGTTGCGACTCGAAGCGAGTCGGTGAGCTGATATATCGCAGCCTGCGCCCACATGAATATCGGCGGTTTATCCGGGTAAAGCTCCTCACCGCGCATGGGAAACAGCCACTGGCCAGTTTCCACCATATCTCGTGCCATCATTGCGAAGCGCGGTTCGTCTGAAGGCCAAGGATCCCTGAGTCCGATGCCCGTCCCGATGAACAAAACCCCAAGCAGTACAATCGCAACGATCTGCTGGAGGCGCGTATAGCGAAAGTGAACGGGAAAGCTAGTCATGCATTAGGGGCCAAAATATTCAGCTGAAAGTGGGTTTGAGTGGGGCTGATGCCAAATTCAATCGCACAAAAAGCCTGGTTAATAATAGTTTTTGTCGCGCTCGCAACCGACGCGCAATCTAATGCAATTGCACCAAACTGGTCAAACCGCGAAACACATTCAAACCATCTTGCACCGTCGCGTGCACGCGGGTTCTGGATGAAGCAGAGACGCAAGCGTACAGTGGAATTCGAAATCTGGCGATGTTCTATCAGTCTCACTAACAGGTTTTGTACAGTAGGCGAGCTTGTTGCAATTTTGTATGTCTATGTTTGTCCAGAGCTGTGATGGGTGTATATCTCTCAGTGATAAAAGACAGCGACAAAAGAAGCCGCTAATTAACTACGCTCACAATCAAGCAATTTGGGAAACTATCTGCTATAAACGCGACCGATGAAATGCATGCAACCACAGATTTTTGGCGCAGCTGGATGAGTTCGTCTTCGGTTTTGGTCACCGGCGCGGCCGGATTTATTGGCGCGCACGTGTGCCGCGGATTGGTCAATCAAGGCTATCAGGTTGTGGCGGTAGATAACCTCAATGACTACTACGACCCGGAGTTTAAGCTGCGCCGGTTTAATGCCTTGTGTGGCGACACTGCCAGCAACTTGGTTTTGAACCAATGCGACATCGCAGATACCGATGCAATTACCGAGGTCTTTCAAAGTACGGAGCCAGATGTTTGCGTCAATCTGGCGGCGCAGGCTGGTGTACGACACTCCATAGCGCATCCTCAAGACTGTACTCGGAATAATCTGGTTGGTTTTGCCAATATCCTGGAGTGTTGCACAGAATATGGAGTTGAGCGTCTGATCTACGCGTCGTCCAGCTCGGTATACGGCAATGATAATACGCTGCCTTTTGCTGAATCAGATCGTACCGAAGCCCCAGCCTCGTATTACGCTGCGACCAAGAAAGCGAATGAAGCCATGGCCGCTGGACATGGCTACGTACACGATCTAGAAACCATAGGATTGCGGTACTTCACCGTGTATGGCCCATGGGGTCGACCTGATATGGCACCCATGTTGTTTGGGCAGGCAATCTTGGAGCAGCGACCCATTACACTTTTTGACAAAGGAATTCTGCTGCGCGACTTCACCTATATTGATGACGTAGTTGCAGGAACCATCTCTGCCATAGAGTCTGATAAAGAGAGTACAGGATCGAAAGCTCAAATCTATAACCTGGGCAATAATAGTCCGGTGCCTGTGAGAGAATTTTTGACAGCGCTAGAGCAAGCCCTGGGGGTTCGTGCCAACGTTCAGCATGCAGATGCACCGCTAAGTGAGATGCGAGCGACTGCGGCCAACATCGAACTGGCAAAGCGTGATCTTGGCTTTGCCCCGAGAACACAATTAGCAGAAGGACTCGCAAAATTTGCAGAATGGTTGCGTGATCACCATGCGCAATTCGGAACCGTGCGCTAGCCACAAATGAGCAATCGAATGAACAATGCAAACAGCCTGATTTCTATTGTCGTCCCGTTGTACAACGAACAGGACAATGTTGATCGACTGGTCGATGACGTAAGTCGTGCGCTGAGTGGAGTCACCGAGTTTGAACTAGTTTTGGTGGACGATAGAAGCTCTGACGAAACCTGGGATAGGGTGCGTAACGCCGCGGCCAACCATGTCTTTGTTAAACCGGTACGTCACTCGAAAAATGCGGGCCAAAGCGCTGCGACAATCTCCGGTGTGATGGCTGCTCGTGGTGCATGGATAGTTACCATGGACGGCGACCTCCAGAACGACCCTTCAGACATACCGAAATTGTTGGGCTTGCGAGATGAGCAAGTCACCGATAAGCCATTTTTTATCGCTGGCAAACGGGCCAAGCGTCGGGATTCTTGGATTAAACGGGTGTCATCGCGGATTGCAAACCATGTGCGGTCTCGGTTACTGAACGATCAATGTTTGGACACCGGTTGCTCGCTAAAGCTATTTCGCAGAGACCATTTCCTGATGCTGCCTCAGTTTGACCATCTGCATAGATTTCTGCCCGCAATGTTTGCCAGGGAAGGCATTCGGATTATCAACGTGCCGGTCAATCATCGAGCGCGACATGCGGGCCAATCGAAGTATGGCCTGGGCAACCGGCTGTGGGTGGGCATCGTGGATTTGCTTGGGACGCGGTGGCTTATGAGGCGATCCATCGGTATTCCGATAGCAGAGCGAAATTCTTTTCTTCATCAGGGCGAGAGCAATATTCATGAATGAGGCTTGTCTCAATACCGGCGGTGATTTCCTTGCATCCATAACGCCACAATTTATCGGGACCTGGTTGTACGCGGATTCCTGGATGTGGACCGTGGTTGGGTTTGCAGGAGCTGCTGTGTTTGGGTCACGCTTTTTCTTTCAATGGCTGCAGTCAGAGAAAGAACGACGACTGACAGTGCCATGGTATTTTTGGCATTTAAGCTTCTGGGGCAGTGTACTTAATCTGTTGTATGCGCTGCACTTAGACAAAGCACCACTGATTGTGGGCGTCGTTTTCCTGCCATTCTTATATGGTCGCAATCTGATGCTTTTGCGCAGTGGTGAACAGGAAAGCACCTCTTAGGTTCGAAACTCCGTGCTGGCAACTGGGCCTTGTTAAGAGGCGACCTGCATTGCAGTGTTTGACTGACGATTACTTTTCGGTTGTTGGCAATAGCGTGTTCTGATCGTGAACCAGTCGCCAGCAACCTTGTCCATCAGGCGCGAATAGCATAGCCAAGAGGAAGGGTTTGCCAGACTTTTCGGGGCGATCCACAGTAACTTGGTAAACGGCTAATCCATAGCCGTCAGTCACATCTTTTCTCATCAGTTGGGTATTAAACTTCCAGGTGTCATCGGCAAACCATTCACGATGACCAGCTTCAATGGCGGTTCGCGATGTCCACATACTGCCGTCCGGTAGAACCATCAACATCCCATCGACCATTGAAATTGTATCCATGTAGGATTTCAGATCCCGATTCTGGATCGCATTCAAGTGCTGTTCAAGCACACTCTCAAACGATTCTTGACAGCTGAGCGCTGCGCTATTGTTGGACAAAATTAGCGAGAGCATAAAAACGATGTAGGTGAATAATCCACGCATTTTCATAGGCCGCACCTGATGGCTTGTCAGTTTTTTCGCACTTTACAGGTCTGATGAGCCAAATAGAACGTGAGCGCAGCGATTTTGCAGCAAATAGGCAAATATCAGATAGTCCGGGAAATCGATAAAGGCGGCATGGGCGTGGTTTACCAGGCGTTCGATCCGGATATTGAGCGCACCGTTGCTATCAAAATGCTGCTCAAGCAACTGCTGGATGATCAGGACGCGGCAGATTACCTGGAGCGGTTTAAGCGAGAGGCTCAGGCCGCTGCACGCTGTTTGCACCAAAACATTGTCACCGTCCTTGAGTACGGTCAGCACGATGGCGCGCCGTATATCGTCATGGAATATGTGGCGGGAACGTCCTTGGAAAGCTTGCTGCGCCGAAAAGTGATTGGTCTAAAGGCTGTGATTCGCATTATGGGTGACATGTTGCGCGCGCTGCATGCCGCACATAGCGCAAATATAGTGCATCGGGATATAAAGCCTGCAAACATTATGCTGCTCAAAGACGGCACCGCAAAACTCGCCGACTTTGGCATCGCGCGAATTGAGGCCGACAATAAGCTAACCCAGGCTGGCATGGTGGTTGGTACGCCCAAGTACATGGCCCCGGAGCAAGCCATGGCCATGCCAACGGACCACCGAGCAGATCTGTTCTCGCTGGCAGTAATTTTTCTGGATCTGCTGCAAAGCTGCGAACTGCCGCAAGATGTTCCGCTTGGTCGTTTGCCAGATGATGGAAACCTACCAAACACCATGGGCTTACGCATGGATCGGCCACTCCCGGCGGCACTGGTCCCCCTATGTGCTAAAGCACTGGATGTGGCACCCCACCGAAGATTTCAGTCAGCTAAGGCGCTAGCCGCGGCACTAAAAGAGGCGCTTGGACGGCTCAAGTCAGCAACTGGGAACATCACTGTAAAAGTCCCGCTGGATGCAGAAACAGAGACCCAGATCCGGGCCACCGAAACTGACGCATTCGAAGCTGATGACTTAACCCCGACAGGCTTCTTTACCATTACGGGACAAACCGGCATTGCCAGTGGAATCGACGAATCCACCATGATCAAGCTGCGGTCAGATCTGGACGAATATCTGGGAGAAGATTCGCAGAAGCGTCTCAATGCCGAAATGGAAGATGCCATTAGTTTTGCGGAGCTCATTTTGGGGCTTGCGGATGCGATCAAGAAACCCAGGCAGCGTGAAAAATTTCTCGCCAACTGGTTAGACGACTAGATAAATACGAAGGAATCAGGCATGGCGCACAAACAGGCGTATGGCTTGCGAATCAAGGTGCTCGCTGCGCTCACAATATTTTTGGTATTGGTGATTTTAGCTGCGCTGTTCCAGCTACATACACTCAAACTTGCCGAAAACAATCATCAGGTATTGGGGCAGTTAAGTCAGCTGGAATCCGCGGCCATGGATCTGCAGGAGCTGGCACAACTCTATGACAATAACGCACCGCGGGATTATCCAAGCTATGACAGAGACGTCGTGCTGTTCTTGCCTTTGCTAAATCAAGAGCTGGACAGTTTTGGGGAAAAGCTCGCCATGGTAGAGCAGGACTTTGCTCAAAGCGTCGGCATATTGGTACCAAAGTTGTTACAGCCCATGTTTGGTGACTCCGGTAGAGAGTCTCTGGCTGAACAGGTTAGCGACTTGCATATGGACTGGGAAGAATTTCGATCGTCATTGGCCGACGCGCTTGGGGACGACCCGGCAGAGCCGTTACTGGAGGCGGGCGCCGAGTATCTCATTGCAAATACGCATGAAATGACCAGCTCCACCGTGGCAATGATCGAAAGTTATCGAACGTTTTTACACGAGCAATCTCAAGATGCTCAGCGATTGACTGAATTAGTGGTGTTGGTCTTGATCATTCTGGGCGTATTGGGATTGGTCTGGTTTTTCTTTCGCGTGATTCAGCGCATTGGACGCGTGGTGGATGCCTGTCAGCACGTAGCCCTGGGAGAATTTGGCTATACCGTTTCGGCTAAGGGTAATGACGAGCTATCTGTGCTGGCGCGCGCATTCAACACTTTGTCGGCTAGATCCCAGCTGGTTTTGGCTATGTTAACGGACCTACAGCGCGCTCAGACTGTAGAGCAGGGTCTGAGCATGATTGTGCAGGCTTCCGGAAGCTATCTGCCAGTCGCATGGGCGGGATTTGGCAGAGTAGATAGCCGGTCCGGTGCCGTTATGCTAAGTCACGCGATACCTCCGAAATCCATTAGCAACTGGACCCACCGCACCGCCACACGGGCCGAACCTTTTGGCAAAGAGTTAGCCGACGCGTTAGTAACCCATGACCCCATACTGTTGAATGATCTTAAGCAACGCGGTTTGGCTGAAGGAGAGGATTTCTTACGCGAGCTGGTAAGAGCAACCAGTATTACTTCTCTGGTTGCGCTGCCGCTTTCCACCGGCGAAGGTTGGGAGGGCTTTGTGTTTTTTGGCTCAAAGCGTGCCCAATACCAGCCGCATCAAGTGGAGCTGTTGAAGAACCTTGCGCCTAGCACCAGCATCAGTTTTGCACGGCTGGCCAGTTAACACCCAAGTGCTGGTTCATGACCAGCACATGGGTTGAATACTTCGGACTTCGGTCCGGTTTATTCCATTTTCAGGCTGGTATCCGTATTGATCCAATGGTCGCCTTGTTTTTCCATTGTGGCTTCACCAGTGAATGCGATTCCCTCGTCAGTGCCAGCTACCTGCAAAATTGCGGTTTGACCGTCCCCGGAGCCTCCAGTTACCCGAATATCTTTGGGAACAAACATTTGCAGGCCTTCAAGTAACTCAGCGTCCGACACCCCGGCGGCTCGCTCCTTCATCTCGGGTGGCATAAGCTCTTTGATCTTCTCCAGTTCGCCGCCATGCACTGCAGCAATCCACGCACGAAAATGGTCACCCGGTTCACCACCGTCGTCGGGCAAAGGTTCACCGAAAGTAGCATTTGGATCCACTTGTATTGCGGCAAACTTGGCGTCAAACGAGTATGCCTTGTCAAAGAAATCTCCAGGCTCTGGCATCCGCGCTTCGCCGACCAAGCTGCTGGCATCCATTGAGAAATCTACATCCATACCGCTAGCGTTCAGCCCACCTGCATACAGATAGGTAGACCACAGCTCAATATCGCCGTCACTCGCTAAAGGCAATGTCAACTGCACATGCGGCTCCCAGATGCTGTCCCCAATTTCGCGTGCTGGAATAGGTTTGGTGGTGAGCAAAAGGACTTGTCGCCCCTCGTCATCTGTATAGGTATAGGCGTTGGTTAGTGAGTAGCTCTCGCCGTCATATTCGATGGTCCCGGTAGCGGTGCCTGCGTCCATGGCCAATACCGGTGCTGCAATCAAGGCGACCAATAACCCCGTGCCCCGTAGAATATTGCTGATTCTCATAGTCTGACTCCCTTTTGCTTGCCCTTAAAAGCGCTCGTCATTAGTACCAATGCCGCAAAAGCACAAACCGAACAGCTGATGCAGCATGTGCACCATGTTGGGGGGAGCGTTGACGGCACGCATCATCGCGACGCCAATCGATCCCACCTCAAGTAAGAATACCAGCAATAGACGCTTTCAGACGCAAGGCTTATCATGCTTCGGGTTTGATTTATCCGGGAGGACAAGGCGATGCGAGTGTTAGGGCAGTTGTTAGGGACGCTATTGTTAGCATTTGGTGTCGTATGCCATGGGGAAGTTATTGATCAGTCAGATCACGGATTTAGTTTGCGGCACGAGATTGTCACGGAGCTGACACCCGAGGAATTGTATGCGGCGATCGTTGAGGACTTTGCCAAATGGTGGAACCCAGCACACAGTTATTCCGGGATTGCAGAAAATCTCTATGTGGATGCGACAGCGGGCGGATGCTTTTGCGAAAACCTCGCTGAGGATGGGTCCGTGGAGCACATGAATGTCGTTTTCGCGCAGCCCGGAAAAGTGTTGCGCATGTATGGTGGGCTGGGACCCCTCCAAAGCATAGCAGCCACTGGTCCGTTGGAGTGGAAGATCGACGCTACCGACAAAGGAGCCAAATTGACCGTAACCTATCACGTAGGTGGATATAAGAAGGGCGGGCTGCAAAGCTGGGCTGCACCCGTAGATGGTGTTATCGGAGAGCAGGTACTGCGGCTACAAGCCCACGCGGAGAGGCTTTTCAATCACGCAGGGGAGGAGCAGTAAATTCTGTTGGTTAGGAAAGATATTTCGCAAAACAAACGGTAGGACAAGAAATGCCCCGGGGACGGGGCATTTTTCCAACAAGCTTGGTCTGTTGATTACTTGGCGTCTTCGCGAATCTTGCCTTCCGCTTCCGTAGCGTCCCCGTGGATTTGTTGAATCTTGCCTTCGTTTTCCAACTCTTCATCATCCATTAGATCACCTGCTACTTCCTTAACTTTGCCTGCAGCTTGATCGATATTGCCTTCAACTTTTTTTCCAGAACCGCTCATGTGTTTACTCCTTAAAATGTTTTGCGAGAAAAAACGCTGCTCAGACGGTATCGTAGTAAATGGGTCACAAAGCCAGAGTCAAAATTGAGTGCACGATATGTCAAGACCGACCGCAGGAAGGCTTTGGCAAATGAGTGCTCGCAGCAACAACAGAATGCACGATAGTTCAGGTATCAACATCCGTCGCGCGCTACCCGATGAGGCTAAGTCCCTTGCAGAACTAGGTACAGAAACTTTCTGTGATTCGTTTGACGGGCTGTACAGTGAAGAGAATCTGCGTCGGTTCTTGGCCGCTAATCATTCAGAGGCGGCATTTCGAAAAATGCTGGATGACAGCCGGCTGAATATTCTGGTCTTGGATGTCCCGGAAATGCCTTATGCAGGCTACGCTATCTGGGGTCCATGCGGGTTGCCGGTGAAGAATCTGCCTGATAATGCTGGCGAAATGAAGCGCATTTATCTGCGTAAGCCAGTTCAGGGCCGAGCCTATGGCAGCGCATTGTTTGAGTTTGTGTTGTCTCAATTGGAGGCTGTGTTCGACCACATCTATGTTGGTGTATGGTCCGAAAACATCGGGGCACAGCGCTTTTATGCTCGATATGGTTTCAACAAAGTTGGCGAGTATGACTTTATGGTAGGCGACCATGCCGACTTAGAGTGGATACTGTGCCGGCAGGCCAACCCGGTTAAGGCTGGCCGAACGCGAGGATAGACGCTTCGCGCTCGGCCGATGCCGTTAACCTTCAAACACGAACTGCGTCTTGCGTCTCGGCAGCAAGCGCGGTATTAGCGCAGGTGTGTAATCGCGATAGTTGCGATAGTTTTCACCGTGCAGGGCGATTAAGTCGCGCTCTTCGTACCGGATTGCGATCAAGATGTAAGCAGTTAAACCAACCGCAAACACCAGGTGTGCAATTGTCATATGGGGGGTTGCCCAGAAGATCATTAACCAGGCGGTATACAAGGGGTGACGCACCTGGCGGTATAACCAAGGCTGCTGAAACTCGGGCTCCGGTACCGTCGTACCTTTAAAGTGTGCCCATACCTGGCTGAGTCCGAACAGATGGAACAAATTGATGGATGCCGCGGACGCCAACAGCAACAGCCAGCCCACTGAGTAAAGTGACCACATGATCACTTTGCCCCAGGTGGCGTCAATCGACCAGATCACACCACCCATTGGTTGCCAGAACAGATAAACGACGGCCAGCGCCACGCAAGATAGCAAAACGTAGGTGCTGCGTTCGGCCTCCTCTGGGATATATTGAGTCCACCAGCGTTTAAAGGCGGGGCGCGCCATCACGCTGTGTTGCAACCCAAAAATAATTATCACGCCAAAATTAATCAGCAACGCCTGCCACAGCGGGCTGCTTGTGGCTGAGTCTAGAGTGTTGGGCAGCCAGAAGCCGCCAACAAAAGCTGCGGTATAAACAGAAATCGCGCCGAAGGCGGCAAACGCCAGTAATCCATAGATCAAAACAATTATTCTTTGCATAGCAAATCTCCCGT